>SFCP01000056.1 GCA_004558535.1 Bacteroidales bacterium
ACTTTCTGACATGGCAAAGCCCCGGCTTGTGAAAGTCAGGGCTTTGTTTCTTTTAGATGATTATAAAAAGAGGGTGCACCAATTATGACACACCCTCTTCGCTTCCCGGCTTTCGGCGAGGCAAACTATCCCGGCTTTCGTAAAAAATGGAAAGCACTTGGTTGAAATTAGTCGGCACTTGGTTGAAACTAAGTCCGAGGTAGTTGAAACTACGGGCCCGTCAGCGTTTTCTGTGTCGCCATCCGTCAGATTTTTCTTCGGGTGAAAAAGGAAAAATCTTGTACCAAAAGGGTGCTTTAAGAAAGTTTATATTAAATCTTATCCCGTCCGTTCCGCGTACTCTCCGGCCCGTAGTCTGCAGCCCGGCGCCTGTCGCAGCGGTTGGGGCGGGCGTCGGGCGGAGCAGGCCGCGGCGGCGCTTTCGCAAAATAAAGGGAGGCACTTTCCCGCCCTCTCGTTTTTTTGTCTTACCTTTGCAAACGTCATTTCAGGGTCCGCTGCGTCGTTTCCGCCGTAGTGTGGGCAGCAGGGGCAGGAGCCGCTTCTGTCTTTCTCTGCGGGACGCAACCTCCGGAGCCTGACAACGTATTTTATCTATGACTCTGAAAGAATTTGGCCGGAAGATATTCAGCCGCATCGTCATGCTGAATTGTTTGGGCATGATAGTCGTCACCCTGTTGCTCGGCTTGGCCACCATTTATGCGCTCGACTTCTACACCCGCCACGGCGAGGATATCACGATGCCCGACCTGTACGGGCAGGACATCGATGTGGCCACCAAGAAGCTCGAGGCGTTGGGACTGGAGGCCGTGGTGGTCGGAAAAGCCTACCGCGAGACGCTGCCCGAGGGGGCCGTGGTCATACAGTCCGTGGCGCATGGACAGACCGTCAAGGCCGGCCGCAAGATTGAGGTCTATGTCAATACCCTCAATCCCATGATGGCTATTCCCGATGGTATAGCCGGCAACTGCGCACTGATGGAGGCCGAGGCCATACTGACCAATTTGGGCTTCAAGCTGACTGCGCCGGAGTACGTGGTGGGCGACAACCGCGACTGGGTCATCGAGATAAAGGTGCGCGGCAAGGTAGTGGCGCCCGGCACCGAGGTTTCGGTCAAGACACCGCTGACGCTGGTGGTGAGCGACGGCTCCACCGAGGAGGTATACAACGGCAACGACAGCCTCTACAACGAGGTCTTTGACGAACTGGAGTGGGACTCCACGTACAACGAGGAGCCTGTCCGCGAAGAGACGGAGGCTTTTGAATGACCGATGGCTCCAAAAGATTGCACGAGATGAGTTTTCAGGAAATAGAAAAGGACCTTGCCGCCGTCCGGCCCGCCGATGTCCTCGCCGAAACCGCCCCTACGGGGGAGGCTGAGGCTCCTTTCGAGGGAGAAGAGGAGGACGAGGAGGAAGGCGGTGGCGGACTCTACGAGCACTTCCGCGTGGTGGCCGACAAGGGGCAGCAATTGCTGCGTGTGGACAAGTTCCTGCAGGACCACCTCCCCGACACCTCGCGCAACCGCATACAGCTGGCCGCCCGTGCCGGCTTTATTCATGTGAACGAGAGGCCCGTCAAGAGCAATTACCGGGTGAAGCCCGGCGACGTGGTGACCCTGCTGCTCGACCGGCCGCGCCACGACAGCGCCATCCTGCCCGAGGAAATCCCCCTCGACATCGTCTACGAGGACGCCGACCTGATGGTCATCAACAAGCCCGCAGGGCTGGTGGTGCATCCGGGTTGCGGCAACTATACCGGCACACTGGTCAATGCCATCGCGTGGCACCTGCGCGACGTGCCCGGCTACGACCCCAACGACCCCGCCGTCGGGTTGGTACACCGCATCGACAAGGATACGTCCGGCCTGCTCGTAGTGGCCAAGACGCCCGAGGCCAAGACCGCACTGGGCGTGCAGTTCTTCAACAAGACCACGCGCCGGCGCTACAACGCCCTGGTGTGGGGCTCTTTCGACCAGTCCGAGGGACGCATCGAGGGCAACATCGCCCGCCATCCGCGCGACAGGATGCAGATGGCCGTCTTCGACCCCGCTTCGGGTGTGGGCAAGCATGCCGTGACGCACTATCGTGTGCTCGAAAACTTCGGCTACGTCACGCTGGTGGAGTGTGTGCTCGAGACGGGACGTACCCACCAGATCCGGGCGCACATGAAGCACCTGGGGCATCCCCTTTTCAGCGACGAGCGCTACGGCGGCACGCAAATTCTGCGCGGCACGCCCGCTGCTGCCTACACCGCATTTGTGCGCAACTGCTTTGCGCTCTGCCCCCGTCAGGCCCTCCATGCCCGCACCCTGGGCTTCCGCCATCCCCGCACCGGGCGCGAAATGGACTTCTCGGCACCCCTGCCCCCCGACATGGAGCAGCTCATCGACCGCTGGCGACATTATCGCGACGCTTACCTGTAATCCGGAAAACAGCATTCGAATAACCGACATAAAGAACATGAAAACAATCATCACCGCAATACTCGCAGTATTGACTTTTACTTGCTGCATGGCAAGAGAGAAGAAGCCTGCAATTAAAGCCAGGCTCAAGGGCTACCCATCGGGGGCCATAGATGAATACCACTTCCATGCAGGAAAAGCAATAGTCAAGGGGCGTTTTGTCAATCGGACGGAACACAGCTTCTCAACTTTCAATGTGACAGGGACTGACCTGTTCTCGAATCAAGCTTTCGTCAGAACGATTAACATCGAACCCGATGGTTCTTTTCTTGAACTGATTAGTCTGCCGCATTCAGGATGGGTTTACTTCGATGGTGCAGAAATTCCGCCTGCTTTTATTGCTGTTGGTGACACCTTGGATTTATTGATTAATGGCACAGGGGATGAAACAACAATCTCGGGCAGTGGCGCCACTGGCGAGGTGAACAGCGTCTGGCCACGGTTGGAGACTCAGTTCGCTTCGAAGGAAACACGAACGCCATGGGAGGAAATGAACCGTGAATTCATGCTGGAGTGGAAAAACCGCAAGGTCAGGGAACTCGACCGAATAGCCAGTGCCATAGATGCCGACACCATCACCTTGCTAAACGGCTGCTCAGACTACGCAAAGGACGTGTTGAAAACAAGTCTCCTGGCCATGCCGCTGGAACAAGCACTTGTGGCATTACATCAGTGGTGGTGGAGAACAAGGAGCGAGGACAGAAAGCCTAATCCAGCCCTGACGATTTCCTCTGACTCATTCTTCGATTTTCTTTCGGCAAGGCAGTCCTATTTGATGGACAATCCATTGATGATCCTCGCAGCTGATGGCGACGGTGTCGTCAACAATATGGAATTCTATGTACTCACCGCATACTTGTACCTGGCAAACGATATGGAAAGATGGAGCAAGTCAACAGACTCCGAAGAGTTGGGCTCTTACAAGGAAAATTTTATCCTGCCATACAACTACGACCCTGAGCTTCACCGCGAGATGCTTGAATACGATAAAGGACGCTTGATTCCCGTGGCAGACTATTATTCCATGTGCAGCGACAGTATCCGCTCGCGTTTCAAGCTTGACCATACAGGTTTCATGATGCAGCTTTGCTTGCTTCATCGCGTCCTTGACTTCGACTTCGAGGGCTCTGACGGCTGGTTCCTCACTCGCAAGGCAGAGGAATTGGCTGGAGCTATTCCACAGTTTACCGACCCTTCCATCTGCCACCATGCCGTGGACGCCTACCGCCGTTTTGTCATTGAGCGCGAAGGAAGTGCTCGCATTGATGCTTCGAATCCTACACCGGGAGATTCGCTCTTTCAATCACTGAAGGAGAAATATGCCGGCAACGTCATCTATATGGACTTCTGGGGCATCGGATGCGGACCTTGCCGTAAGGGGATGCTCGACCAGCGTACACTCGTTGAACAATATAAAGAAGCTCCAGTCCGTTTCCTCTATATCTGCAACGAAAAAGACTCTCCACGTGAACCAAGCGAGAAGTTCCTCACCGATAACAACATCCAGGGCGAGCACATCTTTATCTCTTCCGACGAATGGAATCTCCTCACCAACAAGTTCCAGTTTAACGCCATTCCTTTCACACTACTTATTGACAGGAACGGTAATATTGTAGAGAAGAATGTTCCACCCACTGCAGCAAGACTTGACGAATTGCTGAAATAGGAACCATACTATATTGAAACCCTCATGACAATTTAGAAGTTCTTAGCATATCACTAATAATAACGATTATGGCGACATTATCGCGACACTTACCTGTAATCCGGAAAACAGCATTAGAATAACCGACATAAAAGACATGAAAAGGACCATTGCTATTGTAGCCGGAGGAGATTCCTCCGAGCACGATGTTTCCCTGCGCAGTGCAGAGGGCATCCTTTCATTTATGGACACAGAAAAGTACGACTGCCATGTGGTGGAAATCAAGGGCAAGGATTGGCACGTACACTATGGCACAGAATTGCTGCCCGTCCATCGCGACGACTTCTCGTTTACCGCCGCCGATGGACCCCACCATTTTGACTTTGCCTATATCACCATCCATGGCACACCCGGCGAGAACGGCATCCTGCAGGGATATTTCGACCTGATCGGTATGCCGTACTCCACCAGCGATGTGTTGGTGGAAGCGCTGACGTTCAACAAATTTTCGCTCAACCGCTTCCTGCAATCCTTTCCCGACATACGCATCGCCGACTCCCTGCTGCTGCGCAAGGGCGAGGCGCTGCCGGCAACCGCAGACATGGTGCAGCGGCTGGGCCTGCCCTGCTTCGTGAAGCCCAACGCCGGCGGCAGCAGCTTCGGCGTGACGAAAGTAAAGACCGCCGAGGAATTGCAACCCGCCATCGAGCGCGCCATGCAGGAGAGCGAGGAAGTGATGGTCGAAGCCCTCATGACCGGCACGGAAATCACCTGTGGCTGTTACCGCAAGGGCGATGAAGTGGTGACCTTCCCCATTACAGAGGTGGTGACCACGCAGGAGTTCTTCGACTACGACGCCAAGTACAACGGCAAGGTGGACGAAATCACACCGGCCCGCATTCAGCCCGAAACGGCGCAGCGCGTGGCCGAAACGACCCGTCGCCTGTATCGCCTGCTCGGCTGCTACGGCATCATCCGCATTGACTACATCCTCACCGGAGAGCCGGGCGCAGAGCAAATCAACCTGCTGGAAATCAATACCACACCCGGCATGACAGCCACCAGCTTCATCCCGCAGCAGGTGCGCGCCGCAGGGCTGGACATCAAGGACGTGCTCTCCGATATCATCGAGGGCCGTTTCTGAAGGTCCTTCCCGCTTTTCCCCATCCCCCTTTTTAGACCTACCCAAAAACTGTTTCGTCATGCAGATACCGCAAGAATTTGATGCCATTCGCCCCTATACGCCCGAGGAACTGCCCCGTGTGTTTGACGAACTCCTGGCCGATGCGCAGTTTGTCAGTGTCGCACGCTCCCTGATGGGCGATATGCCCGAGGAAGTGCTGCGTGCGCAGCTTCGCAGCTGCCCTACCAACTTGGATGTGCAGAAGGCGTTCTTCTATCCCTTGCTCAAGAAGCTACTGGCAAAGTGCAGTACTTCGTGTGACCTGGATGCCGCCGCCCTGCCCGAACACAGTGCCAACTACACCTTTATCTCGAACCATCGCGATATTGTGCTGGACTCCGCCCTGCTCTGCATCCTTTTGCTGGACAACGGATTTTCCACCACAGTCGAGATTGCCATCGGCGACAACCTGCTCATCTATCCGTGGATCGAGAAGCTGGTGCGCGTCAACAAGTCGTTCATCGTGCGCAGGTCGGTCGGCATACGCGAGATGCTCCAAGCCAGTGCGCTGATGAGCCGCTACATGCACTTTGCCGTGGCCGAAAAGCACGAGAACATCTGGATAGCACAGCGCGAGGGCCGTGCCAAGGATTCCAACGACCGCACCCAGGAGTCTGTGCTCAAGATGATGGCCATGGGGGGCGAGGGGACACCCGCTGAACGGCTGGCTTCGCTCCACATTGTGCCCCTGGCCATCAGCTATGAGTACGATCCGTGCGACTATCTCAAGGCCCGTGAATTTCAGCAGCGACGCGATGACGCCCATTTCCAGAAGAGTCGGCAGGACGACCTCGAGAGTATGCAAACCGGCATATTTGGTTTCAAGGGACGCATACATTATGCCGCTGCACCCTGTATCAATGAGTGGCTTCCCGAAGTGGCAGAATTGCCGAAAGCACAATTTTTTGCCGAAGTGGCCCGCAGAATTGACCGCGAGATACACCGTCGCTACCAGCTTTACCCCATCAATTACGTAGCAGCCGACCTGCTCCACGGCGACCGGGCTTTTGCCGCACACTATACCGCTGCGGAGGCCGAAGCCGCCGAGAGGTACTTTGCCGAAAGGGTGGGCATGGTGCAGCTGCCTGCGCCCGACGCCCACTTCCTGCGTGAGCAACTCCTGGTCATGTATGCCAATCCCGTCGTCAATCAACAAGCAGCCTTGTGAGGAGGTATTTCTGGAAAATCGCGTGCTGGTTGCTCGTAGGCTGGACTTGCGTGGCCTGCGAGGACGAAGTCGACCCGCTGCCGGCCTATGTGCAGACATTGGCCGACCTGCAGGTGGGCACTGACGTCGTGCGACAGACGCTCACCCTGGAGGACGGTCGCACCCTGGGCGTCCTCAATCCCGTGGGCGGCTTCCCGGCCGATACCCTCGCCCGTGTGTATGCCATTTACGTGGAGGACGAGGCCAAAGGCGGCGTGCGGCTCTATGGGCTGCAACGGGTATTTTCGCCACGCGCCGAGGCAATTCCCGCTGAGGAGATGCGGCGCGACCCCGTCAAGGTGATTTCCGTTTGGAAAACGGGCACCCGATGGCTCAACCTGCACTTGGGCATCATGAGTGGCGGCCAGGCACACACCTGCGCCTTTGCCGAGGAATGGGAGGCCGCTGTGGGCGACCGTCCGGCCAAGGTGCGGATTACCCTCTACCACGACCGCGGCGATGACGGCGAGTTCTACACCGAGGATGCCTACCTCTGTTGCCCCCTCCGCCATTATGCCGACAGCCTGCGCGCCGGCGTGGACAGCGTCGAGGTCCGGGTGCAGGCTTACGATGGGGAAGTGGTGCGAAGCTTCCTGTATTGATGTACCGCCACTCCCTTGGACAGGCGCCTATGGTGCGCCGGCCATTTCCCTTTTGGTATTCAGTTCTTTCCTATCTTGTAAATAATCAGAAGTATCCCCTTCCGGTCAATCATGTTTACCCTCAGCTTTCATCCCCTCGGCCTGCAAGATGCGAAGCCGATACGCCGTAAAGTGGAGCAAACGGAATGCAGGAATTGCGACCTCAACTTCATGAACCTCTACGGCTGGCGCTTTCTCTACGACACCGAGGTGGCGTACTTCGGAGATTGGCTGATTTTCCGCTTCAAGGCCCATGGACACCTCGCTTATCTGGCTCCCGTGGGACCGGCCGGCTGGCAGGAGCCGCTGGAAGCCATGCAGCGCGATGCAGCCGGCAATGGGCATCCCTTCCTCCTGCTCGGCGTGTGCGAAAGGGATGTGCAGTCGCTCGAGGTGACCCTGCCGGACTATTTTTATGCCCATGCCGACCGCGACCACGCCGATTATATATACGCGCGCGAGGCTTTGGCCGAGCTCCGGGGCAAGAAGCTGCAGGCCAAGCGCAATCACGCCAACCGCTTTGCCCGCAATTTTCCCGAATATGTCCTGTCCGCGCTGAGTCCGTCGGACTTTCCTGACTGTAGGGCCCTGTATGAGCGGTGGGCGGAGCAGAAAGACGAAGCGGCGGGCGTGAGGAAGTACGAAGAGGAGCACCGGGCATTCGAGCGTGTCCTGTCTGCTTGGGACGAACTCGGCGGCGAGGGCCTCGCCCTGCGGGTGGGTGGAAAGTTGGTGGCGTTTACCTATGGCGCCCCGGTCAATTACGACACCTTCGACGTATGTATGGAGAAGGCCGACACCGCTTACGAGGGCGCCTATGCTTTTATCAACCGCGCCATGGCTGCTTCGCTGCCCCCGCGCTTCCGATGGATCAATCGCGAGGAGGATTTGGGCGTGCCGGGACTTAGGGCGGCCAAACTGTCCTACCATCCCGAGCAATTGCTGCAAAAGTACACCGTCCTGACCAAGCACCCCTTGGGCGGGCAATAGAGAGGATGAAAAACGAACTGCCGCCAAGCGTGACATGGCGACTGAAAAACCTGACCAAAACGATGAACCCAGCACAACTGAAAGCACGGACGCGCGACCTGTGGCGCGAATGCTTCGGCGATACCGAAGCCTATATGGACCTGTTCTTTGACGAGAAATATCGCGCGGAGCACAATATCCATCTATGCAGGGAGGGGCGTGTGGTAAGTGCTGCCCAGGTGCTGCCCTACCGTACCACGCTCTTCGGCAGCGTGTGCCGCTCGTCCTATCTGTGCGGTTTGGGCACAGCCAAGGCCTACCGCGGAAAGGGGCTGGCCACGCAGATACTGCATGAAGCCCACCGCCACGAATTTAATACCGACAGCGTGCTCTCCATCCTCATTCCCGCGGACGACGGGATGCGGCGCTTCTACGAGCGGCCCGAGCATGGCGCCTACGAAACCCTGACTTTTCGCTACGATACCGACCTGAAGCCCGAGGGCGAAGCCGACCCGACATTGTGGGTGGGCGAGCCGGAGGACTGGGGGCGCGATTTGTTCGTCTTCTACCACAGGCAATCCTCGCAGACGCCCTTCATGCTCCACCCGAGCGAGACCGATTTTTTTGCGGCGCTCAACGACATCGACTTGGCCGGCGGCCACATCGTCGTGGCGCGGGCTCGCGACAAGATACAGGGCTTGTGCCTGACCGAGGCCGTGCGGGACGGCGAGGTGCGGGTGCGCAGTCTGGTAGCCATCAGCACCAAGGTGAAAAATACCCTGCTGCAGTACCTCCTTGCAGCCTGTGGTGCGCAGAGCATTCGGGCGCGGATGACCGTCCCCGGTACGTACAGCGGGCGAACCCCCTATGCCATGGGGCGGGTCATCCATGTAGAGAAATTCCTGCGTATGGTGCTGCGCGCCAACCCCAACCTACGGCTGCACATAGGGGTGGATGGCGATTTGCATGTACCCGAAAACAACGGCTATTACGTCTTGGAGCGCGGCCAAGTCCGGATTACCGACGAGCGTCCCCCGCGTATGGTCACGCCGGGCGGACTGGCTGCCATGTTTTTAGCTTCACAGCCTTTCCTGCTCGACCTGATGATGGACGAATAGGCGACTTGCAGCGCAGCGTCAGCCCCTGAGATGTATGACAATAACGAAAAAAGTAGACATGACAAGAAGATTTTTAGCAAGCGCCGCCTTTGCCTTGTTGGCAGGAAGCAGCCTGTCGGCACAACAAGCCGTGGAATTGAAGCAAGTCAGCCTGGGCCGGTGGTCCATCGGCGCGGCCAATTACAGCGGCATCACTTCGCTGGGCGGTGACAGTTATGCCGTGGTCAGCGACAAGGAGCCGCAGGACGGTTTCTTCCTCTTTCACATCACCCAGGACGCCACGACTGGTGACATCGAGTCCGTTCGTCTGGAGGGATTCAAGGGAAATCCCAATCCGCCGGTAGACAGTAAGGGTATTTCGACCCGCGACACAGAGGGTATCGCCTATTTCCCTGCGGCAAAGACCCTGTTTATCAGCGGCGAGGGCGACCAGGCCATTTGGGAATACGACTTGGCGGGACGCCCCACGGGACGGCAAATGCGTGTGCCCGGAATCATGGCCACCGACAAGATTGTGGGGAATTATGGCTTTGAAGCATTGGCTTACGATGCCCATTCACGTTGCTTTTGGACGGTGACCGAGAGCACGCTGCTCGCAGACGGCGTGGCTGCCGGGCCGAAAAATCCCGGCGCACAGAACTTGCTGCGCCTGCAGTCCTTTGACGAAAACCTGCAACCCCTGGCGCAGTATGCCTATCGCATGGATCGCGGCATCCGCGAGGACTTCGGACCGACCTACGTCTTTGGCGTGCCCGCCGTGACAGCCTTGCCGGACGGCCGCCTGCTCGTCTTGGAGCGCGAGGCCAACATCTCGCGCGGCTATCTCAGCTCCTGGGTGCGCTGCAAGCTCTTCGAGGTCAACCCCGTCGAGGCTTATCGCATCGATTCCTCCACAGATTTGAAAACATTGGACGGTAACCGCTTCATGACCAAGAAACTGTTGGCCGATTTCACCACGCGCCTCACGCCTTTCAACCTCTCCTTTGCCAACTACGAGGGCATGTGCCTCGGCCGAACCCTGTCGGACGGCCGCCGTACCCTCCTAATCATCAGCGACTCCCAGGCAGGCGCCGGGGTGGGGCCGGTACGTCTGCGCGACTACCTGAAGGTGCTCATTCTGCCCGATTAACGCATCGCTTTTCTGCCGGTTGGCGACTTTCCCGGGGAGGATACAAGCCCTTTCCTGCCTCCCTCTGTCACGCCTCGGTCTCCCCTCTCTCGGTATAGCTCCGACATCTTATTGTCCAATGTCCTGTAAAGTGGGGCATTGGACTTTCTGTTTCCCAAAGGCAAGTTCTCCCCTTGGAACAGCCGTTGCCCCGGAGCGTGTCGAGCCGGCATAAATAGGGGTTTATCAGGCTCAAGGGGAAAAAACAGGGCCATGAATTACAACGAAATAAAAATTAATTGTACATTTGCTTGCGATTCCTCGGAATTCGGCGTGTACAAATCCGTCGTGGAGTGGGCGACAGTCTCTCGCAAGGCCTGTCTGCCTGTGCTGAAACCGCTGGAAATGCAAGTGCAGGAGGTGATGGAAATCCTTGGTCCCTCCTCGCCTTTTTCGTGTCGAATAAATCTAATCCATTAATAACCAAATCCTTAAATTTTACTCAATGAAGAAAGTATTATTCACCCTTCTTGCCCTCCTTGGCTTTGCGGCCAATGCGTCGGCAGACCGCGTGACGGACTTGTCGCAGCTGAGCAACGACAAGGTTTACGTCTTGGCGAGTGAGCGCGCTTTTCTGCTTTACAGCGAGAACGTGCCCGGCGAGATTTGCGGAAGTACCGGTTCTTCGGTCGGTACCGTCACACAGGATGCGAGTGACCCTAACCAGCAGTTCCGCATCGAGAAGAACGGCGACAACTACTACCTGTATAGTGTGGGCGCCGAGAAGTATGTCAGCAGCAACGGCTCCTACGAGGGCAGCCCCAACTCCGTGCTGACGTTGGCCAAGACGAGCAATACGACCTATCCCTGGAAACTCTGCATCGGCGGCAACGGCATGAACTCGCAGATACCGGGCCAGATGGCTGCCGGTATCGTGGTCAACAGCTGGACCACGACCGACGCGGGCAACCAGTACTACATCGAGGAAGCCATTCCCATTACCGGCATCTACAATGTAGTGGTGCTCGGTACGGAGGATGCCGGTGCCGGTGTCGTCTTTGATGGCACTACCTACGCCAACGGCGGTACGTTTGAAAGCGATGGACGCCTCTACGCCTCGCAGTTTCAAGCCGTTCCCGTCAGTGGCAAAATCGGCGTAGTCAGCCTGGACGGCAAGACGGTCTATGTCAGCTACCTGGATCCCAATACCAAGTTCTATACCATCCAAAACGGTAAGGGCGGTTACGTCAGCATGAATTCCGAATACCTGAACGGTGGAAACTTCCTGCTCTCCAATACCAACAAACCGCGCGACAACAAGGCCCTGTGGATGTTTGTCAGCGAGGGAACCAATATGTACAAGGTATACAACTACAGCACAGGTTTGAGCAAAGTGCTCGGAATGACCGGCAGCGAGGCAGATGCACGCGCTACCATGGTAGACCCTAACAGCACATCCCATAGCACTATCTATACCGGTACGTTCAACTTCGGCAGCAGCAATCCCTCTTACATCAAGGTCAATGGCACGAACAACTGGTGGAACAAGCGTGACGACTACCTCGCTTTCTGGAACACTTCGAGCGTGGTCGGTGACGAGGGCAGTAAGTTCTATATCACGGAAGTGAACCTCGCAGACTATCCCGACCAGTTCTATAGCGAATTTGCCGTAGTCAACCCCGGTGAACGTCCCACTTGGATCCACCCGCTGAGCCTGTGGTACGACGTTCCGGCCAGCAAGACCGGCGTGAGCGACCCGTGGATGGAATATGCCCTGCCCCTCGGCAACGGACAATTGGGCGCCACGATTCAGGGCTGTGTCAAGATTGACAATATTCAGTTCAATGAGAAGACCCTCTGGGCCGGCAACAACACCAACTCCAACCAGGGCTACTTCCAGAACTTCGGTTCCATCGAAGTGACCGACATGAGCGGCGCATTCAGCGAGGGTACCGACGAGGGCCGTCCCGTCAATGGTTACACCCGCTACCTTGACATCGTGAGCGGCGTGGCCGGCGTGGACTTCAAGAGCACGGACGAACAGACGCAGTACTCGCGCCGTTACTTCGCCTCGGCTACCGACAAGGTGGTTGTGGCACACTATGAAGCCAAGGGTACCGACAAGATGAAAATGCTCGTCTCCTTCCAGCCCGACAACCAGATTGGCGCCGGTGCCGTGACCTACGACGGTAACAAGGCATCGTTCAGCGGTGGCATGGCAGTCGTCAGCTACAACGCTGCATTCGAGGTGCAGACCGACGGACAGACCGTGGCTGCTGCCGACGGCATCACAGTGACCGACGCTACCTACATGAACATCATCATGGCAGCCGTTACCGATTACGATGCTACCAAGGCTACCTGCAAGAGCGGTGAAACCACAACCCAGTTGGCCGAAAAGGTACAGGCACGTATCACGGCCGCTCTCGGCAAAGGCTATGAAGCACTCTATGCTGACCACGTGGCCAAGCACGAAGAGCTGATGGGCCGCGTAGAGCTCGACCTCGGTGGCGTCAGCAACATGACTACCGAAAACTTGGTGAAGTTCTACAACGCACAAGACCAGAACAAGACCAGCGTAGACGGCAAGTTCCTCGAAACACTCTACTTCCAGTACGGACGCTACATGACTATCGGCGCCAACCTCGACACCGAAATTCACGCGCCCAGCAACCTGCAGGGTATTTGGAACGACCGCTCCAACACGAGCTTCTGGCACTGCGACGTTCACGCCGACATCAATGTCGAGATGAACTACTGGCCCGCCGATCCCACCAACCTGAGCGAAATGCACTTGCCTTTCCTCAACCATATCCTCGACCTCGGTGCACCGGGCAGCAACTCGCCCTGGTATCAGCTCGCCGCTAAGGTGAAGTCGGGCGCACAGGGATGGATGGTAGCTGTAGAAAACAATATCTTCGGCGGCACCAGCACCTGGGAGAACAACCGAATCAAGACCTGCGGCTCCTGGTATTGCACGCACCTGTGGCGCTACTACAAGTACACGCTCGACAAGGAGTTCCTCAAGAAGGCCCTCCCCGTCATGTACCAGTGCGCACTCTTCACCAAGTCCATTTCGACCAAGGACAGCCAGGGCTTGTGGGAAATCAAGAACGAGTGGTCGCCCGAACACGGCAACACCGACGTAACTGCCTTTGCACAGCAGACCAGCTACGAAGTCCTCGACGAAATCTTCAAGGCCCACGCCGAACTCGGTGACGAGTCGCCCCTCACGGCCGAGCAGATTGCAGCCATTCAGGACCTCTATGACAACTTTGACAAAGGTATCTGGACCGAGACCTTTGGTGGCAAGACGATGATTTCCGAATGGAAGAACTACGCACTCTCTGACCAGGGCCACCGCCACTTGTCGCACCTCATGTGTCTCTACCCCTTCAATCAGGTAAGTGCCTATGCCACCGATGCCGAGGGACAGCGCCTCTTCCAGGCTGCCTACAACGGACAGATTGCCCGCAATGGCGACGTGACGGGATGGTCCATGGGATGGCAGACCAACACCTACGCTCGCTGCCTCGACGGCGACCGTGCTCGCAAGAACCTCTCGCTGGCCCTCCGCCACTCCGGCTCCTATGTCATCGAGATGGGTAATTACGGCGGTTGCTACTACAACCTCTTTGATGCGCACTCTCCCTTCCAGATTGATGGTAACTATGGTTGCACCAGTGGTATCGCCGAGATGCTGCTCCAGTCCTTCGACGACGTAGTGACGTTGCTCCCCGCTCTGCCTTCGACTTGGGAGGAAGGTACCGTCAACGGACTCAAGGCACAGGGCAACTTCATCGTAGACCAGACTTGGAAGAACAAGAAAGTCGAGACCGCAAAGATTGTCAGCCAGGCAGGTGCTCCGCTCAAGGTGCGCAGCAACAATGGCGCAAAGGCACTCAGCGAAGCCCTCATCCAGGTGAATGGCGTGGATGTCGTACCTACGTTTGACGAAAACGGCGTGGCTACCATCGAATGCGGCAAGGGTGACGTTGTGACCATCAACTTTCTTGAAAAAACCGGTATCGAAGCCGTGACTGCCGAGGATGCAGCAACGGGTGACGCCACTATCTATGATTTCTCCGGCCGTCAGCTCCGCACGGCTCCCGCTGGCAAACCTTACATCCAGGGCGGTGTGAAGAAATTGCAGAAGTAATCGGCAGCACTGATTACCGAAACCAACAGACAAAGAGGAGGTTCCTGCATGGCGGGAGCCTCCCCTTTTTAATTAATGGCTGTCCGCGAAAACTTAGTAGCGCCAAAGGAACGGATCACCGGTAGCTCCCATCGGCTGTCCGCTAAGGATAAACAGGGGAAAAAGTAGGAGAGGGACTTGTGCTTGCGGGCTCTGTACATGAGCTTCCGCCATGAGCCTCCGCCTCCTCGCAAAAAAAACAAAAAGGATTTGGCCGATATGTGAAAAGTGCGTAATTTTGCGCCATTAAACGTAGGCTTAAGCCGTACAAACGCTCATTCATCTTCCCCTC
>SFCP01000057.1 GCA_004558535.1 Bacteroidales bacterium
CCCTACTCAGCGCAGACGGGTCACGGGCAAAGCCACATACCGGAAAGCATTTGCCGGCGAAGCAAAATGGGCTCGTGGTCCGTCTGCACTATCTACCTTATAAAACGAACTACCTGCTTTGCAGGAAAAACTAACTGCCAGACTATGCGAAAAATATTACTTTCCCTTTTGACGATCTGCTTCCTGGGCGCAACAGCCTCGGCCCAGGTGGCACAGCAAGTGGCCGGCCTGTATCACGGCGAACTGATTATCAGCTTCGAACCCATCAATGATGAATCCGAGGTCCTGTATAATCAGACGGTTGAGCTGAAGGTTGCCGACGACAACACCGTCGATTTCCTGCTCTCCGACTTCAATTTCAACGATGCGCCGATGGGCGACATCTCTATACCTTCTATTGGCGTTTCCGAGGACGGTACGAAAGTCACCTTCGGAGAGCGGGCGCCCGTCGACCTGGTTATGGGCGGCGGACTCATTGAAGCTACCGCACAAGTCGACGCTGATTCCAGCTACATCGAAGGGGATGACATCCTGGTCAACCTCAACATTCTCTGGACCAACACCGGCGCCGACGCAGTGCCCATCTATGTCCGCTTCACCGGCGCTCGCCTCACACCCATCGACCCCTCCGTGTACTGCGACACGTACAAAGCTTACATCGGCGTGCTCGACGAAACGTTCAACAACTACTCCGACATACTCTACGGCATTACCGGCGAACTTTCCATGCAGGCAGACAGCACGATGAGCGCCACTATTCACAATTTCGAGCGCGATGGTGTCAACTGGGGCAGCTTCACGTTCTCCGGACTGCACATGGGCTGCAAGAAAGAGCTCAACATTATCACCGAAGACGCCGATACTACCGTCACCTTGCCCGACGGAAAAACGGCAAAGTTCCATCTGTACGGCGACCTCGGCATGAGTTATTATTTCTGGTGGGAGCGTGAGGGCTACGGCGACTGTTTCCTCATCACCTTTGCCTATACGTACGACGGAAAGACGGAGTACATGCACTGGGTCGGCGTCAAGGATCATCCCATCGATACCGGCATCCACACGCCCGCTCTGAGGCCCGCCGCAACCGGGGTTTACTCCATCGACGGCCGCTACATGGGCAACAGTCTCGACCACCTGGGTCGCGGCGTGTACATCGTGGGAGGCAAGAAAGTCTACAAGAAATAATCGCATCCCGCGGCAGACGGGAACCGGGCGGCAGAAAGCGCCGCGCGCCCGCCTCTTGGAATGAAACAACTAAGTCCTAAAACAAAAAATACAGCCATCATGAAAAAAATTCTACTTTCCGTGATTGCCGCCTGTTCCCTGCAGTTTTCTGCAGCACAGGGAATCTATCAATTCGCTGACCCTGGGTTTGAACAATATACGACCAGCGACGTAGAACCTGGCAACGGGTGGAACTCCTTCAACTCGGCCACCGGCAGCATGGCCGCTTTGGGCAAGGGCAGCTCGCCCAAGCCTCAGCACGTGACGCCGGGAGCCAATGGAACCTCGCATGCCGTGCAGATCTTCTCGAAGAACATTTTTGGCAAGAAGGCCAACGGCAACCTTACGACCGGTATGATCAACATGGGCAGCATGACGCCTGCCAACGCAGCCAACTACAATTACACCAAGCGCGGCGACAGCAGCCACAGCCTGCTCTTTGCCGGCCGCCCCGATGCTGTTTCCTTCTGGGCAAAGTTCGTAAGTGGCGGCAGCCCCAACGGCCGCGGTCAGTTTATCCTGCACGACGGCGACGTGGACTACCGCGACCCTGAAGTGGCCGACCAGCTGGCCAATCGCATCGGCATCGCGTCCGCCCTCATTCCCGCTTCGAGCGACTGGGTGCAGTACACCGCTGAGTTTACCTATGACAAGGCGCAGACTGCCACGCAGTATCTGCTCGCCTCCTTCACCACTAATCCCACTCCCGGCGGCAGTGCAAACGACTATCTGAGCGTGGACGAAGTCTACTTCATCTACTATCACGCCCTGTCGGCACTCAGCTACGACGGCGCGGCGCTCGACCTTGAGGAAGCCGCCACTGCTACCGGCTGCAACCTGGCTCCGGCCACCTACGACCCCGCCCTGTTGGACTATGTCGTCAAGGGAGCAGGCGCTACTGCTGAAGTAGACTATACCGCCCTTACCGGCACGGTCACCATTACCGTCAAGGGCAACGATTTCAGCGTCAACGCAGATAGCAAGACCATCTATACGCTCTTCTTCGCCCCCGAAACGGTCGATCCCGAGCCGGAACCGGATCCGGACCCCGAGCCTGATCCCGAGCCGGGCGTCAAGGCGCTGGGCGAATCCATCCAGGATTTGAGCCAGCTGAGCAACGAGAAGACCTACGTGCTCTACAACCCCACCTACACGGCCTTCGCCATCAGCAATCCCGAGTATTCCGCCACCAATGTCTGGGCTGCCAACATGATTGACGGCGATGCCAGCCACCGTGTTGTGGATGCCAGCTACTCCCTGCCGCTCGACACCGCCTCGGCCCACACCGCGTGGATGATTGTGCCGTTCGATGGCAAGTACTACGTATATAATATGGGCGCCAAGAAGTTCCTCGTCACCCCGGGACAGGACGAAAACCCCGCCATCTGCCGCTTCACCGACACCGTGAGCGGTTTGGCCATCGAGTCCCTTGGCGGCGGCCGCTTCGCTCTCAATACGACCGGCACCTCGCGTGCCTACATGTGCGCCGCACCGCAGTTGGCATACCCCGTCAGCATCTGGACGAGCAGCGACAGCGGTTCGTGCTGGGAAATCAAGGAGAACCCCAACGTACTGGCCGATGCCGAAGTACTGGGACTGATTGACCCCTCACTGGTGCCTGATCCCGGTCCCGATCCCGAGCCGGAGCCCGAACCGGATCCCGAGCCGCAGCCCGCAGCGCTGGGTATGCCCATCCTCAGCCTGGCCGAGTTGAGCAATGACAGCACTTATGCTGTCTACAACCCCTCGTTCACCACGTTCATCACCTATCACGCTACGCATTCCAACCCCGAGGGTTACATCTGGGCAGCCGGCATGACCGGCGACAGCGAGCATCCCGTGGCACAGAATGCTTACAAAACCGCCCTGGACAGCACCTCCGTCAACGGAGCTTGGATGGTGATAAGTGTAGGCGAGCATCTGTACATCTATAACATGGGAGCCGGGAAATACCTCAGCACACCGGGCTACGTGGATGCCACGTCCGCCTGCCTCTTCAGCGAGGAGCCCGTCGCACTGACCGTCGAGCAGCTCGGTGAAAGCACTTTCGCCCTCACCGCCACGGGCCACGAGAAGGACTACCTCTGCGTAGCACCGCAGTCCTACTACTACCCCGTCAGCATCTGGGAGAAGACCGACGCCGGTGCCTGCTGGCAGTTCCTGCCCAACCGTACCGTCGAAGCCGACCCCGCTGTGGTAGATCAAATCCTGACCGCAACGGCCATCCATGAGGCGAACGTACAGCCCGCCGGCCGACCGGGCGTCTACAGCCTGGGCGGCGTCTACCTCGGCACCGACACGAAGCACCTCGGCAAGGGCGTCTACATCGTTGGCGGCCGCAAAGTCGTGGTGAAGTAAGCCGCGTGCAGAGCGACGTATGGCGAAATTAGAAATTAGGAGTGAGGAATTAGGAATGATGCCATCCGGCGAAAGCCTGTCCCGAACTTCCATTCGGCGCCTCAGCCGATATATAGTTCATATTTGCGGCGACGGCCGGCCATTAGAGCAAGTGCTATAGCTCTCGCCTTGCACGCAAATTCCTAATTCCTAATTCCTAATCCCTAATTTCCCAATAGGGAAGCGAAATGTTAAAACGAAAAATCCGGATTTGGATTTCGTCGAAAAAAGTATTATCTTTGCAATAGCGAAGCGGGAAAGTCCTCCAAACAAAGGGGCTTTGAGATAGAAAAAATTAGCGGCGGGATAGTTCTCACCAAGTCCTTTGTAGTTGCATCGCGCCCCGCCCGCGATTGTTAGCAAAAGTTATTTATGTTAAAGTTCGGCCGGCCGGACCTGTGGAAAACAGGCCTGCGAAAGGCGGATGCGCGAGCCGTCCGGCGGCGATGCCGTGTCAGGATTTCCCCGGTCCCTGTCCGCCCGCTTCCAGCGGCCCGCAGGGCCGGTTCTACGTGCTGCAAGGCGGGTTTCCACAGGGGGCAGTACACCATATTCATACGCAAAGAGTTGGCACGTTGGCAATTTCTTTCTAAATTTGCAGGCATGAAAGTCTTGATACTTACGCTGAAGGGGCTCTCGCGGCTTCCTTTGGGCGTGCTCTATATATTTGCCGACCTCTGTTTCCCCATCCTGTACTATCTGATGCGTTATCGCCGCCGCGTAGTCCGGGAAAACATAGCCCGCTCCTTTCCCGAGAAATCACAGTCGGAGCGTCTGAGCATCGAGCGCAAGTTCTACCGTTTCTTCTGCGACTACGTCGTCGAGACGCTCCACCTGCTGTCGATGAGCGAGGAGGAGATGCGCCGCCGCATGGTCGTCGAGGGTGTGCCCGACATGGAGGACTCGCTCACCCGCCACCCCTTTGTGTTCATCTACCTGGGCCATTACTGCAACTGGGAGTGGATTTCCTCCATCCCGCTTTGGTCCACGCGCTCCGAACACGTCAATGGGCAGCTCTACCGGCCCCTCAAGAACAAGGCCTTCGACCAGCTGTTCATGGACCTGCGCACCCGATTCGGTGCGGTGAACATTTCAAAATACGAAGCCCTGCGCCACATCCTCACCTACCGTAAGGAGGGACGCCGGGCTATCATTGGCTTCATATCTGACCAGTCGCCAAAACCCATCAGTATCCACGAATGGGTCAACTTCCTGCACCAGGACACACCCGTCTTCACGGGTACCGAGCGTATCGGCAAGCGCGTGGACGCTGCGGTCTACTTCGCCGACGTGCGTCGCGTGAAGCGCGGCTACTATCACCTCACCCTGCGCTGCATGACCGAGGATATTCACAGCTATCCCGACTTCAGGCTGACGGAACTCTATATGGCAGAACTGGAAAAGATGATACAGCGACAGCCCCACCTGTGGCTGTGGAGCCACAAGCGGTGGAAACACAAGCGCGAGGCTGTCGAGGCCCTGCAGCGGCAGCATGCGGCCGGCGAAAACCGGGAATGACGCGCCCCGTTGCCTAAATAACGAATCCCTATGACCCAACTGAAAAAATCGAAAAAGGTGCGGCGAATTTTCGCCACCTATGCGGTGCCCCTGCTGGCCCTGGCGCTGCTGATATACTTCCTGCCGCGTGAGAGCAAATTCGGCTACGAGTACGAGCAGAATCGCCCCTGGCGTTACGCACAGCTCATTGCATCCTACGACTTCCCCATCTACAAGACCGAAGCCGAGCTGGCGCACGAGAAGGACAGCCTCGCCCGTAACTTCCGACCCTACTACAGCCTCGACACCACGGTCTGTGCCAAGCAAATCCGGCAGCTGCAGCAGGACTTCGCCTCCTTCGAGGGCGTGCCGGCCTACTACCAGCCTCGCCTGACCAAGCTGCTGCGCTCCGTCTACGACCGCGGCATTATCAGCAGCGAGGAGCTGGTGCGTATGCAGCGTGCGAGCCAGAAAAACTTCCTCCTGCTGCGCGGCAACGTGGCCGCTGAGCGCACCGCCGAGAGCGTCCTGACGCCCGCCGGAGCCTACAACGAAATCATGCAAAGCGAAGCGCAGAGCATCGGGCGCGACATGCTCGAACGCTGCCATCTGCGTAACTATCTGACCACGAATATTTCTTACGACGAACGACGCACCGAGGCCGAAAAGCGCGAGATGCTCAATGTGCCTCTGACCAGCGGCATGGTGCAAAGCGGACAGCTCATCATCGACCGCGGACAGATTGTCACGGCGACCCATGTGAAAATCCTGGACTCCATGAAAAAGGAGAGCCAGCGCCGCCGCGACCCCTCCCAGGGGTATTGGCTGATCTTTGCCGGCCAGTTCTTCTTCGTGCTCGGCGTCCTGGCCATCTTCTTCTTCTACTTGAAGCTCTTCCGCCGCGACTACCTGGCTTCGCCTCACACGATGCTGCTGCTCTACACCGTCATCACGGCTTTCCCCCTGCTGGCCTACTGGATGGTGCAGCACCGTTTTGGCAACGTATTCATGATTCCCTTTGCCATGGTGCCCATCTTCATCCGCCTGTTCCTGGATTCGCGCACCGCTTTCGTGGGCATGGTGGTGGCTGCCGTGCTTTCGGCCATCGCCCTCTACGGACCGTTTGAATTTATATTGCTACAGCTCGCTGTCGGCATGACCGCAATTTACACGCTGCGCGAGCTGACCGAGCGCTCGCAGTTGCTCAAGACCGCTCTGGCCGTCACAGTCACAGGCCTCTTCGTCACCGTCTCCTACGAGTTGTCGCAAGGCATCGACCTGGGCTCCATCGACCGGATGCGCTGCTTCTATATCTGCTTTAGTGGCGTGCTGCTGCTCTTCGCCTACCCCCTGATGTACCTCATCGAGCGGGTATTTGGATTTACATCGGACGTGACGCTCGTCGAACTCACCAATATCAACAACAACATCCTGCGGAAGATGTCGAAGGTGGCACAGGGAACCTTCAATCACTCTATGCAGGTGGGTAATCTGGCGTCCGAAGTGGCCGACAAAATAGGCGCAAAACCGCAGCTGGTGCGAACCGGTGCCCTCTATCACGACATCGGGAAGATGCTCAATCCTGCTTTCTTCACCGAAAATCAGACCGGCGTAAATCCCCACGACCAGTTGTCCGAGGAAAGAAGTGCACAAATCATCATCAACCACGTGGTTGAAGGCGTGAAACTGGCCGAAAAATACCACCTGCCCAAGGTCGTACGCGATTTTATCGTCACCCACCACGGCGCAGGCATGACCAAATACTTCTATATACAGTGTGTCAACAAACATCCGGGCGAGACAATCGACAAATCGCTCTTCACCTATCCCGGACCGAACCCTTTCACACGCGAACAGGCCATCCTGATGATGTGCGACTCCGTCGAAGCTGCCTCCAGAAGCCTCAAGGAATACACCGAGGAAAGTATTAGCGCGCTGGTCAACCGGATTGTCGACGGACAACTGGCCGATGGATGCTTCAAGGAATGCCCCCTGACGTTCCGCGACGTGGCCGATGCCAAGCGAGTGCTCATCGATAGCCTCAAAACCATCTATCATACCCGCATCTCCTATCCCGAGCTCAACAACAAGCCTGCGCAGAAGCCCGAACCGGCCCGCACCGGATTCTTCGGAACGGGACTGCACCGCACGTGGAAGCGATAGGAAATCGCCGAAAGGACTTACGTAAAACTATCTACGATATAAATAATCAGACAAGATATGCAGACATTCTCTTCCCTGCCCCATAAGGTGGCAGACCTCAGCCTGGCCGCTTTCGGCCGCAAAGAAATCGAAATCGCAGAGCACGAAATGCCCGGCCTCATGGCACTCCGTGAAAAGTACGGCGACTCGAAACCCCTGCAAGGTGCCCGTATCATGGGCTCGCTGCACACTACGATACAAACAGCCGTGTTGGTCGAGACACTGGTGCATCTCGGCGCCGAAGTACGTTGGTGCTCCTGCAATATATACTCCACCCAGGACCACGCAGCGGCCGCCCTGGCCGAAGCAGGTGTGCCGGTCTTTGCCTGGAAAGGCGAAAGCTTGGCCGAATACTGGTGGTGCACGCTGCAGGCTATGACTTTCGAGGACGGAAAGTGGCCCAACTTGATCGTAGACGACGGTGGCGATGCCACACTCATGATTCACCTCGGCGTTGAGGCCGAGAAAAATCCCGCCGTCCTCGACACGCCTTCGGGCAGCGGCGATGAAGCCGAACTCAAAGCCCTCTTGAAGAAAACAATCGCCGAGCACCACGGCATGTGGCAGGAGATGGCCAAAGGCATGCGCGGTGTGAGCGAGGAGACTACGACAGGCGTGCATCGCCTCTACCGCATGATGGAAAAGGGAGAGCTGCTGTTCCCCGCTTTCAACGTCAACGACTCTGTCACCAAGTCGAAATTCGACAACCTCTACGGCTGCCGCGAATCTCTGGCCGATGGCATCAAGCGCGCCACCGACGTGATGATCGCCGGCAAGGTGTGCGTCGTGGCTGGCTACGGTGAAGTGGGCAAGGGCTGCGCCCAGAGCATGCGCTCCTACGGCGCACGCGTCATTGTCACCGAGATTGACCCCATTTGCGCCCTGCAAGCCGCCATGGAGGGCTACGAAGTCCTCACGATGGACGAGGCAGCTCCCATCGGCAACATCTTCGTGACCACTACCGGCAACATAGACGTCATTACTACGGACCACATGGCAAGCATGCCCGACCAGGCCATCGTCTGCAACATAGGTCATTTCGACAGCGAGATACAAGTGGAAAAACTCAAGCACTATCCGGGCATCCGGGTGACGAATATCAAGCCCCAAGTCGACAGTTATCAATTCCCCGACGGACACCGTATCACTCTGCTGGCCGATGGCCGCCTTGTCAACCTTGGCTGTGCCACCGGACATCCCTCGTTTGTCATGTCCAACTCCTTTACAAATCAAACGCTCGCCCAGATCGAACTCTGGCAAAAGGACTACGCCGTCGGCGTCTACCGCCTGCCGAAACACCTCGACGAGGAAGTGGCACGCCTCCACTTGGCGCGCATCGGCGTCCACCTGACAAAACTCACGCCCGAGCAGGCCGACTACATCGGCGTGCCCGTCGAGGGACCCTACAAAGCCGAGCATTACCGCTATTAAGCCGGAACCTCCTGCTACTAAGCCGGAACCTTCCGCTACGAAGCCTTTCATTTTTCTTACCTTGACTATGCAACAAAATATCTCCGAATTCCTCAAAAAAGCATGGCCCGACGCAGTGGCTGTCGTGCTCTTCCTGCTCATCGGCTTCCTGTATTTCCAGACGCCCATCGCCGAGGGGCTCGTCCTGAGCGGACATGACAACGACGCCTCCCTGGGTCTGAATCAGGATGTGCTCAACTATGCCGAGAGCACGGGCGAGACTTCGCGCTGGACCAACTCCGTGTTCAGCGGAATGCCTACTTATCAGATCGCTCCCTCGTATGAGAGCTCGCAAGCCCTTTCCGCTGTCGAGAAAGTCTACACGCTGGGCACCACCGGCGTACTTTGTTACGTCTTTGTCTATCTGCTGGGCTTCTACATACTCATGCGGACGCTCCGCTGTCGGCCCTGGCTTTCAGCGGTGGGCGCTTTGGTATGGGCTTTCTCGTCCTATTTCTTCATTATCATTGCCGCAGGCCACATCTGGAAGGTACTTACGTTGGGCTTCATCCCGCCTACGATTGCCGGACTGGTACTTTGTTACCGCGGGCGGCTGCTTTGGGGCGGCGCAGTGACGGCTTTGTTTACCGCGCTCCAGATTTTGTCGAATCATATCCAGATGTCGTATTATTTCGGCTTTGTCATGTTGTGCGTGATAGCTGCCTACGGTATCGCATCGCTTTGGCGCGGCCGCGCCAAAGCTGCTTCGGAGGCGGCAGGTGCCGACAAGGAGAAACTACCTTTGCCCCGGGCCACCGTCTTGCCGCGGATTAGCGGAAAGGCATGGCTGCGCGGCACGGCGGTCTTCGTTCTGGGCGGAATTATCGGCATCTTGGCCAATTTGCCCAACCTTTACCATACATATAGCTACACGAAGGAATCCATGCGCGGCAAGGCGGAGTTGACGCCACTGCCTGCCGAAGACGGCGCACAGGCCGAGACATCCTCGGGAAGCGGACTTGATTACGACTACATCACAGCTTGGAGCTACGGAGTCGACGAGACGCTCACGCTGCTCATTCCTGATTTCAAGGGAGGCGGCTCCGGCGAAAGCATGCTGGCCATGTCGGCCGTCGAGGACAACGACCGTGCGCAGGAAGTGCTGGGTGGTGTCAACCAAGCCTTTGGCGTGAGTCCCGAGGAGGTCACGCCGGTCACCTCTTCCTATTGGGGACGCCAGCCGATGACGGTTGGTCCCGTTTATGTCGGCGCCATTGTCTGCTTCCTCTTCTTCCTGGGAATTTTTATCGTACGTACGCCCTTGAAATGGGGCTTGCTGGCGGCCACTGTCGTGTCGCTGCTTTTTGCCTGGGGCAGTGAAATTCCGCCTGTCACCCACTTCCTGATAGACCATCTGCCACTTTACAACAAGTTCCGCACCGTTTCGTCGGCACTGGTCATGCTGGAGTTTACCATGCCCCTGCTGGCGATGTTGGCTTTGGCCGAAGTAGTTCGTCGGCGCGACCTGTTCCAGAAGCGCACGGCGCGGATAGGTTTCATCATCGCCTTTCTGCTCACGGCCGGCACCTGTCTGGTCTTCTGTCTGGCGCCCGGACTGGCCGGCGACTGCCTGACGAGCAACGACACCGCGTTTATAAAATCCACCATCGAGCCTTACGCGCCTCAGTTAGGCATTACGGTCGATGAGTATCGGGCGGCGCTGACTTCGGCGCGGCACGACATTCTCAGCGCCTCCGCCCTTCGTTCGTGCTTGCTCGTACTTGTGGGCGCCGGACTGGTCTTGGCATACACCCGTGTGCGGTTTGCTCGCGGCTGGATGCTTTGCGTGGCCCTCGGAGTGCTCTGTCTGGGCGACATGTGGGCCGAGAACAAGCGCTACCTCAACGATGATAATTTCTCGGAGCCGGATTATCGCACGCAGGCCGTAGAGAAAACGCCCGCTGACCAGATGATTCTGGCCGACAAAGACCCTCATTACCGCGTAGTCGACGTCAATAACATGGGCAACAACTCTGCGTCCTACTATCACAAGACTGTGGGCGGCTATCATGCTGCCAAGTTGCGCCGCTACAACGATTTGATGGAGCGAAGGCTGATGCAGGAGGCCGGGATGTACGGCTATTACATCAATACAGTGGCAGACATGCTGCGCCAAAGCAACACGGATCCGGCTTCCCCCGAGGGACGGGCCATGACGGAGCAGATCATTGCCGCCGACAGCACGGTGTCGTTCCCCATACTCAACATGCTCAACGCCAAGTACGTCATCGTGGGTCGCGGCGCCTATGCCCTGCAGAACCCTGCCGCCAATGGCAACGCCTGGTTCGTGGACAAGCTGACCTTTGTCAAGGGTGCCGACGCCGAGATGGCCGGTTTGGACAGCCTGGATACGAAGCACGCCGCCGTAGCCGACGAATCGTTCCGCCCGCAGCTGGACGGCTCGCCCTTGGGTGCCGGTACGGCAAATCTCACCGCCTACGCCCCCAACCGCATGACCTACAGCGTGGAGAGCGACAAGGGTGGCCTGCTGGTCTTCTCGGAGATCTATTATCCCGGCTGGGAGGTGACCATCGATGGCAAGCCCGCAGAGTTGGGCCGCGTCAACTACGTGCTGCGTGCCCTCAAGGTGCCGGCCGGCAAGCATGAGGTCGTGATGACCTTCGCCCCGGCCAGCGTGACGCGCACCAACATCGTGGCCTACGTTGCCCTGCTGCTGATCCTGCTGGGCCTGACAGCAGCCGTTGTCCTCGACCTGCGCCGTGCCGGAAGCCGGTCCGGGCAGTCCTAAGTCCTATCTTTTTTCCAATATCACGCAGGCGGCAACGCCCCCATGAGGGAACGCTGCCGCCTACGCTTTTATCCGTCATTCTTACTCCTTATAATATTAAGCCCTATGCCCAAGGAAGAACTCACTCCCATGATGAAGCAGTTTTATGACCTCAAAGCGAAGCACCCCGACGCTTTGTTGCTTTTTCGTTGTGGCGACTTCTACGAAACCTACTGCGACGATGCCGTCACGGCATCCCGGGTGCTGGGCATTACCCTGACGCGGCGCAACAACAAAGGGCAGGCCGCTGCCATCGAAATGGCCGGTTTCCCCTACCACGCCCTCGACACCTACCTGCCCCGCCTGATTCGGGCCGGCCATCGCGTAGCCATTTGCGACCAGCTCGAGGATCCGAAGCTCGCCAAGAAGCTTGTGAAGCGCGGCATCACCGAACTGGTCACGCCCGGCGTGGCCATGAGCGACAATGTGCTCAACAGCCGCGAGAACAACTTCCTCTGTGCCGTCCACTTCGGCAAGGCGAGCCTCGGCGTATCATTTCTGGACATTTCCACGGGCGAATTTCTCGTGGCCGAGGGCGCGCCCGAGTACGTAGACAAGCTGTTGGTGGGCTTCTCGCCCAAGGAGGTGCTCGTAGAGCGCGGCATGAAGCAGCGCCTTGCCGGATTGTTTGGCAATAAGTACTTTGTCTACGAACTGGACGACTGGGCCTTTTCCGAAAATACGGCCCGCGAGAAATTGCTCAAGCATTTCGAGGTGAAAAGTCTGAAGGGCTTTGGCGTAGACCACCTCAAGGACGCCAATGTGGCTGCCGGCGCCATCCTGACCTACTTGGAGATTACACAGCATACGCACATCGCACACATCACCGCCCTGCACCGCATCGAGGAGGACAGCTACGTGCGCTTGGACAAGTTCACCGTGCGCAACCTTGAGCTGGTGACGCCGATGAACGAGGGCGGACGCTCGCTCCTTGCCGTGCTCGACCGCACCCTCACGCCGATGGGCGCGCGCATGTTGCGCCGCTGGCTGCTCTTCCCCCTGCGCAACGTCGCTGCCATCGTGAAGCGGCAGGACGGCGTGGAGCATTTTTTCCGCGAGCCCGACTTCCGCGACGTCTGCGAGGAGTGGCTCGCCCGTGTCGGCGACATGGAGCGCATCCTCTCAAAGGTAGCCGTCGGCCGTGCCAATCCCCGCGACATGCAGCAGTTGCGCGTGGCGCTCGAGTGCCTTGCCGTCATCAAGGAAGCCTGTGAGGGCGCCGCGCAGGAGAATATACGTGCCCTCGGACAGCAGATGGAGCGGTGCGATGAGCTGCGCGAGCGAATACTCCATACCCTGCGGCCCGACCCTCCCATCCTGCTGGGCAAGGGCGGCGTCATAGCTGCCGGCGTCTCGCCCGAGCTGGACGAGCTGCGCAGCATATCCACCTCCGGCAAGGACTTCCTACTGCAAATCCAGCAGCGCGAGAGCGAAGCCACAGGCATCCCCAGCCTGAAGATCGGATTCAACAACGTCTTCGGCTACTATATCGAGGTGCGCAATACGTACAAGGAGAACGTACCGGCCGAATGGGTGCGCAAGCAGACCTTGGCGCAGGCCGAACGCTACATCACGCAGGAACTGAAGGAGTACGAGGAGAAAATCCTCGGCGCCGAGGACAAGATACTGGCCCTCGAAAACCGCCTCTTCACCGAGCTGGTGCAGGCGGCCGGCACCTTCATTCCCGAATTGCAGCGCGATGCAGCAGCTCTCTCCCAGTTGGATAGCCTGTATGCCCTGGCCACTGTGGCCCGCGAGCGGAAATACGTGCGCCCCGTGGTCGACGAGAGTTTCACCCTCGACATCCGCGATGGCCGCCACCCCGTCATCGAGACCCTCATGCCGCCGGGCGAGGAATATGTGGCCAACAACGTAGAGCTGGACTGCGACGGGCAGCAGATTATCATCATCACGGGCCCCAATATGGCCGGCAAGAGCGCCCTGCTGCGCCAGACGGCCCTCATCACCCTCATGGCGCAGATCGGCAGCTTCGTTCCGGCCGCGTCGGCCCGCATCGGCTTGGTCGACAAAGTATTCACGCGCGTCGGGGCAAGCGACAATATCTCCGTGGGCGAGAGTACGTTTATGGTAGAGATGAGCGAGGCCGCCAATATCATGAACAACCTGACGCAGCGAAGCCTTGTGCTCTTCGACGAGTTGGGGCGCGGCACGTCCACCTACGACGGCATATCCATCGCATGGTCCATCGTGGAGTACATCCACGAGAACGCCCGTGCCCATGCCCGCACGCTGTTTGCTACGCACTACCACGAACTCAACGAGATGGAGAAGACCTATCCCCGCGTCAAGAACTGGAACGTCTCGGTGCGCGAGGTGGACGGCCGCGTGGTCTTCCTGCGCAAACTGATGCCCGGCGGTTCCGAGCACTCCTTTGGTATTCACGTGGCGCGGCTGGCCGGTATGCCCGCAGCCATCGTGAAGCGCGCCGAAGCCGTCCTGGCCGACTTGGAACGCAGCAATGCGCGCGACGGCTCGGCATTGCAACCCTTCGCCCCGACAGCCGGCGGCGCCGCACAGGGCACACAGCTCAGCTTCTTCCAGCTGGACGACCCTGTCCTCAAGCAGATACGCGATGAAATCCTGCACGCCGACGTCAACAACCTGACGCCCGTCGAAGCCCTCAACAAGCTCCACGAAATCCAAAAGATACTGAAAGGATAAGGATGCCGACAAGGCTCGGCGAAATGTTAAAACGAAAAATCCGGATTTGGATTTCGTCGAAAAAAGTATTATCTTTGCAATAGCGAAGCGGGAAAGTCCTCCAAACAAAGGGGCTTT
>SFCP01000058.1 GCA_004558535.1 Bacteroidales bacterium
CTGAACCACCGTGTGACTAACATCAAAGGATGGACATCCCGCGACCAAGGATCTACCTGCAAAATATTCGCTCCCGATGCATTCCTGCTCAACTATGCCGCCGACATCACAGCCGGTCCGGCCAACTCGCTCGGCACCGCGCAGTACTTCAACGCGGAGGGCAAGTTCGAAAACTTCAACAACGCGATTACTGCTGCCAACGCCAACCACTTCGACGCTACGGCTACGGCCAACCTCGCAACCATCCTCACCGATTACGTCTCCGACGAAGCCAACGCCACCACCAACGCTACTACCATCACCTCCGGCGGCTACTACCGGCTGATGAACTACATGTACAAAAACTACATGACCAGCGGATTGAACGGGGCGAACAATGCGCTGTGGGGCGGTCTGTCTGCAACAGATGCACCCGGCACGGCCGGCACAATCGTGCAGATCACAGCCGATGGCGACAACTACAAACTCTACGCACAGGGCCTCGAATTTGGTCAGATTACAGATGCAGACGCACGCTTAAATTTGACCGGCGGCGGATTGTTCACAATCAACAATACCGGTAACAAATTTACATTCATGGATGTATCTACCTGCACCGATGAACCTGACTATCCTTCTTATCGACAATGCTACGAAGTGGTACGTCATTCCCGCCACCACGCTCGACCTGCCCCTCAACACCGTAGAGGGCAAGTCCTACGCCACAACCTACCTGCCCTTCGATGTTATGCTGCCCGCTGACGTGAAAGCTTACATCGTGACAGCGGCTAAGGACGGCAAGGCTACCATAAGCGAAGTAGCTAACATCCCGGCCAACCAGGGCGTCGTGCTCGTAAGCGAAACCGCCGCCTCCAAAGCCACGCTGACACTCGGCACGGCTTCGGCTAACTGCACAAGCAACATCCTCATCGGTACGAACCCCCGTATCACCATCGCAGAAAGCGCCAAAAATAACTACTACATCTTCGGCAACGGCAGCAACGGCGTAGGCTTCTACCACCCCAACAGCACCACGCTCAAGGAGAACCGCGCATACCTGCCCGCCAGCGCAGTTACAGTTTCTGGCAGCGGCGTGAACGGATTCAAACTGGACTTCGGCGGCGTCAACACCGGCATCGAAGCTACCATCCAGGCCGACGAAGCCAACGCTACATACTACGACCTGAGCGGTCGCCGCGTCATCCGTCCCGCCAAGGGCATCTACGTGAAGAACGGTCGCAAAGTACGACATTTTCATCATGAAAAAAGCATATAAAAGCCCCACCTCCGTAGCCCTCGAGCTTCGTGCCGAGGCCATGATTGCCGCCAGCTTTACCATCAACAACAGCGGCGAGGCGGATCAGTGGACCAACAAGAAAGAAAGCGGCTGGGACTGCAACGACTGGAGCGGTTCCGAAGAAGAAGAATAAAACCGGGCGGGAGAGTGCGTGGACCTGCCCCTTCTCCCGCCGAATACTAAGCGCAGGTGCGGCACTCACGCAGCGCCACGTCTGCCACTCCCCCCTCTGTCTCCAATCCCCTGTGAAAGGAGAATTAAAATATTTAGTGATTTGGGATGGCGCGTTCGCGAGAATACGCCATCCTTTCTTTTTTCCCTATCGCAGTTATGCGCGTGCCTCTGCCTCTGATGGGCCTGCTGCGTGCCTGCTGCCTCTGCCTCTACCGAGAAAGACAAAAACCGAAAAAACCCCTTGCGCCGGATGCAAATGTCTCTTACGAGCCATGGATGCTGTAGCCGTCTGAAAATCCCTCGAGCAAGCTCGGGTATTTTCAGACGGCCACATCATCCACCCTGTCGGGTTTTGCATCCGCAATGATAATCCACTCAATCCATCCGCGTAATCCGTTCAATCCGTGGTCCTCTTACAATAAGGAAACAGCAAACTCCGTTTACAGAAGTCACGCAAACTATATATTAGCGGCGGCAATAATTTCTGATTAATTTATGGATAATTCGTGGAAATTCGTGTTGTATACATGAATGCTCATAAATGCCCATGAATTATTTCATAAATTATATCTTTGCGGGGCGGCTCAGCATAATCCAAGTAAACTTGCCTTCTGCACTCACCTTGCACCGTGATTGCTAAAGCAAGAAATCTAATTGTGGAAATCTCTGTTTAGAAATTTCCCTACCCATATTTCCCCAAAAAGATTTCCTCCCAAGATTTCTATTTGAAAAATATAAAATTTGAAGGAGATGTGGGATTACATATTACGGGCTGCGGCTCAGCAATAATTCCTGATTAAATTGCATATTTGCGGCTGCGGCTCGGCATAATCCAAGTAAACTTGCCTTCTGCACTCGCCTTGCACGCAAATTTATGGATAATTCGTGGAAATTCGTGTTGTATACATGAATGCTCACGAATGCCCATGAATTATTTCATAAATTATTTATTTGTGGCGGCGCAATACACTCCCGCCCTTTTGAAGATGAAAGGGTTTATTTTTGTTTATCGCCTTGCAGAGGATGGAAGCCTTCTGTAAGAAGGTGCTGCCAAGTTTGCGGTTTGGGCTTTAAGAGCTTGCTCTTATAAGGCCAAAGCGGAAACTTGACAGCAGGGCTTTGCCCCCATCCTCTGCAAGGGGTTTTTCTGGTTTTTGTCTTTTCCCACTCACACGGAGCAAGGGCTTTTTGTCTTTTCCGACGGACACAGCGCAAAAAAAGGGAGGAGATGGCTATCTCCTCCTCTTGTTTTTCTTGCCACCGGCCTTGCGCGGCGCAGGCATGGGGGCAGCGGGAGCCTCCTCGGCATCGGCAAGGGCGAAGTCGAGCTGCTTGCGCTCCAGGTTGGCCCGCTCCACGCGGATGCGCACCTTGTCGCCGAGCATATAGCGGCGGCGGTAGCGGCGGCCTACGAGGCAGTAGTTGCGCTCATCGAACTCGTAGTAATCATCCAGCAGGGAGCGCAGCGGTATCATGCCTTCGCAGCCATTCTCCGCTATCTCGACGTAGAGGCCAAACTCCGTGACGCCGCTCACCGTGCCCTCAAATTCCTGTCCGAGGCGGTCGGCCATAAACTCGACCTGCTTGTACTTGATGCTCGCCCGCTCGGCCGCGGTGGCCAACTGCTCCATGGCCGAGGCGTGCTCGCAAAGCTCCTCGTACTTGTTGGCGTTGGCCGACCGGCCGCCCTCGGCGTAGCGTGTCAGCAGGCGGTGGACCATCGTGTCGGGGTAGCGGCGGATGGGCGAGGTGAAGTGCGTGTAATAGGGGAACATCAGGCCGTAGTGCCCGATATTGTGGACGCTGTAGCGGGCCTTTTGCATGGCGCGCAGGGCCACCATCTCGATGACGCCCTCCTCCTTTTTTCCCTTCACGTCGCCGAGGAGTTGGTTCAGACTCTTCGACACCTCCGTCTTGGTGCCGTCCGTGCGGACCTTGTAGCCGAAGCGGGCGATGAAGGCACTCAGCTTTTCGAGCTTTTCCGGGTCGGGCACGTCGTGTATGCGGTAGGGCAGGACTTTGGCGCGCTTCCCCTTGGGCACCCGGCCTACCATCTCGGCCACGCTGCGGTTGGCCAGCAGCATGAACTCCTCGACCAGTTTGTTGGCGTCCTTGGCCACCTTGATATAGGTGGAGACGGGGTGGCCCTTGTCGTCGATTTCGAAGCGCACTTCGGGTCGGTCGAACCCGATGGAGCCTTTGCTGAAGCGCTTGTCGCGCAGGCATTTCGCCAGACGGTTGAGCGTGATGAGCTCCTCGGCATACTCGCCCTCGGCAGGTGCTCCCTGGGGCAGCGGCTCGGGGTGTTCGCCCGGCTGGGAGAGGTCTTCGGGCGAAGCCTCGCCGTTGCGTTCGAGGGTATGCTGCACCTCCTCGTACGTAAATCGTCGGTCGGAGCGGATGACGGTGTGGGCCAGGTGCCAGTCGCGCACCTCGGCCGTATCGGTCAGGCGGAAGATGGCGCTGTAGGCCAGTTTCTCCTCGTCGGGCCGCAGGGAGCAGATAAAGTTGCACAGGCGCTCGGGCAGCATCGGTATGGTGCGGTCCACGAGGTAGACGCTGGTGGCGCGCTTTTCGGCCTCGCGGTCAATCAGTGAGCCCTCGGTCACATAGTGGCTGACGTCGGCGATGTGTACGCCGACCTCCCACAGGCCGTCGTCCGTGCGACGCAGGGACAGGGCGTCGTCGAAGTCCTTGGCATCGCGGGGATCGATGGTGAAGGTGGTCACGGCGCGGAAGTCCTCGCGGCGTGCGATTTCCTCGGGCGTGATGCCGGGGTCGAGGCGGGCGGCTGCGTCCTCCACGTTCTTGGGATATTTATAGGGAAGTCCGTACTCGGCCAGGATGCTGTGCATCTCGGCATTGTTGTCGCCCTTGCGGCCCAGGATGTCGACCACTTTGCCAATCGGACTCTTGGAGCTTTCGGGCCATTCGATGATTTGCACCACGGCCTTGTCGCCGCTCTTTCCGTTTTTCAGCTTGTCGCGCGGGATGAAGATGTCGGTGGCGAGCGAGCGGTCCTCGGTCAGCAGGAAGCCGTAGCCCCGCTCCACCTGCAGTTCGCCGACAAAGGTGTCCTTGGCCCGCTCCAGGATTTCGATGACCTGGGCTTCGCGGGTGTGGCCGGAGCGGCGGGCCAGCATCGTGACGCGGACGCGGTCGCCGTCGAGGGCATGCAGGCTGTTGCGCTCGCACACCAGGATGGACTGTCCGCCGTCGTCGGGCACGAAGGAGTTGTGTCCGTTGCGCTTACGCTGGAACGTGCCCTCCATCACCTGCGAGCGGGCGGCGCTATAATAGCAGCCGTGGCCGTCGGTGGCGAGGTAGTCGTCGAGCACCAGCTCCTTGAGCACATCGAGCACCAGCATCTTGGTGGGATGATTGGCGGCGCGCACCTCCGCAAACAGGTCCTTCACTTGAAAACGCTTGCCCGGCGATGCCTCGAAGAGGTCGAGCAGACGCTGCGTTATTTCCTTTTTGGTCAGACGGGCCGGCCGTTGTTTTTTCTCCTTTGCCATGTCTATAATATTATAAGGTGTATACTCCATGAAAACGGACCTGTCAGCTCGCTGCAAGCCCTTGGGACAGCACAAAGGAAAGATTTTTTTTGCAGACTGCTTTTCAATTAAGAAAATATAACTTGCCGTCTCGGATTTTCTTGTTACTTTCGCGGCGAAATGTACAGGTTGATTGCCATACTTTGCCTCCTGGCGGCCATGTTTGTGCACCCGGCATCGGCCCAGGTGATCGAGGACGTCACGGGACTGCCCGACGACGAGCTCCCGCCCGCCATGCCGGTCTACGTCAACGTGGGCAAAGTGGCCTACAGGGGCGACAGCATCCCCCACATCATCTTTCCCACCTTCTACAAGTACCCTCCGCTGGAATTCAAAAGCCAGGCCGACGCCGACCGCTTCAACCGATTGGTGCGCAACGTGAAAAAGCTGCTCCCGCTGGCCAAGCTGGCCAAACTCATCGTCATCGAGACCTACGAGTACATCTCCACGCTGCCCACCAAGGAAGCCCGTGCCGCCCATCTGCGCGTCATGGAGCAAAGCCTGAAGGAACAGTACGGGCCCACGCTCAAGAAACTGACACGGTCACAGGGACGCCTGCTCGTGAAGCTCATCGACCGCGAATGCAACCAGACCGGCTACGACATCGCCAAGGCATTCATCGGCTCCTTCAAGGCCAACGCCTATCAGGCACTGGCCTTCTGCTTCGGCAACAGCCTGAAGAAAAAATACGATCCCGAGGGCGACGATTACTACGTCGAACGCGTATGCCGCATGGTCGAGAGCGGACAGCTCTGACGACCCGGCGGACGCACCGCGGAACGCCCGATTTCTGACAAATCACACCCCATTAGAATCTCTACAATATGGAAACACAAATCCCCTGGCAAGAAAGGCCCGCAGGCTGCACCGACGTGGTGTGGCGCTACACGGAAAATCCCGTCATCGGCCGTTACGACATCCCCTGCTCCAACAGTATTTTCAACAGCGCAGTAGTCCCCTTCGGCGAAGGGTTTGCCGGCGTGTTCCGATGCGACGACAAGCAGGTACGCATGAACATCTTTGCCGGATTTAGCAAGGACGGCATCCATTGGGACATCGAGCACGAACCCATCCGGTTCCAGCCCGGCAACACCCAGATGATAGACAGCGACTACAAGTACGACCCCCGTGTCACCTGGATAGAGGACCGCTACTGGATAACCTGGTGCAACGGCTACCATGGTCCCACCATCGGCATCGGCTACACCTTTGACTTCAAGACCTTCTACCAGTGCGAGAACGCCTTCCTGCCCTTCAATCGCAACGGCGTGCTCTTCCCACAGAAAATAGGCGGCCGCTACGCCATGCTGTCGCGCCCCAGCGACAACGGGCATACCCCCTTCGGCGACATCTACATCAGCTACAGCCCCGACATGAAGTACTGGGGCGAGCACCGCTGCGTGATGAAGGTGACGCCCTTCGAGGAAAGCGCATGGCAGTGCCTCAAGATCGGCGCCGGCAGCGTGCCCTTCCTCACCGACGAGGGATGGCTGATGTTCTACCACGGCGTCATCCGCACCTGCAACGGCTACCGCTACTCGATGGGAGCCGTCCTGCTCGACCGCGACAATCCCGAGAAAGTCCTGCTCCGATCCAAGCAATACCTGCTGGCACCCGCTGCCCCCTACGAGCTGGCCGGCGACGTGCCCAACGTCGTCTTCCCCTGTGCAGCCCTGCGCCAGGGCGACCGCGTCACCATCTACTACGGCGCAGCCGATACCGTGGTGGGCATGGCCTTCGGACGCGTCAGCGAAATCCTGGCCTTCCTGAAAACACAGGGCGCATAGGCCACCCCTACCCTACACCTAAAATCCACCACCTCCCACTTCCGCTTATGAAAAAGCTCCTCGCCACAGTCCTGGCCTGCCTCGCTATGACAGCCACGGCGCAAAAGGCGCCCGCCGACTACGTCAACCCCTTCGTCGGCACCACCAACTTCGGCACCACCAACCCCGGCGCCGTCTGTCCCGGCGGACTGATGAGCGCCACCCCATTCAACGTGATGGGCAGCGACCTCAACAAATACGACAAGGACAAACGCTGGTGGTCCACGCCCTACAGCGCGGACAACGTCTACCTGACCGGATTCTCCCACGTCAACCTCAGCGGCGTCGGCTGCCCCGACATGGGCGCACTGCTGCTCATGCCGACCACCGGCGACTCGCTCGAAGTCAACTACGACCGCTATGGTTCCGTCATGAGCGCACAACAGGCCGCGCCGGGCTACTACAGCTGCTTCCTCGACAAATACGGCATCCGCACCGAGGTCACCGCCACGCCGCGCACAGCCATCCACCGCTTCACCTTCCCCAAGGGACGCGCCCACGTCCTGCTCAACCTGGGCGAAGCCCTGAGCAATGAGACCGGAGCCATGGTGCGGCGCACCGGCGAGGGCGAAGTGGAGGGCATGAAGCTCCTCGGCACCTTCTGCTACTACAACCTGCAGGGCGTCTTCCCCATCTATTTCGTCATGCGCGTAGAACGGACCGGCCTGACCCAGGGCTATTGGAAATACCAGCGACCCATGGTGGGCGACGAGGCCGACTGGGACCCCACACAGGGCACACGCAAAGTCTACAAGGAATATGCCAAGGAACTGGCCGGCGATGACGTCGGCGCATGGTTCTCGTTCGACGCAGCCGAGGGCGAACAGGTAGAAGTGCGCATCGGAGTGTCCTTCGTAAGCATCGAGGGCGCGCGCCGCAACCTTGAAGCCGAACAGGCAGGACGCCACTTCGACGAACTGCGGGCCGAATCGCGCCGCCTGTGGGACGAGGCCTTGGGAAAAATCACCGTCGAGGGCGGCACAGAGGAACAGAAGGGCGTATTCTATACCGCCCTGTACCACCTGCTCATACACCCCAACCTACTGCAGGACACCGACGGGAAATATCCCAAGATGGAGAGCAGCGAAATCGGCACCACCGACCACAACCGCTACACCGTATTCTCGCTCTGGGACACCTACCGCTGCACGCACCAGCTCCTGACACTCGTCTACCCCGACCGGCAGGAGGACATGCTCCGCTCGATGATGGGCATCTACCGCGAAAGCGGCTGGTTGCCCCGATGGGAACTCTACGGCCGCGAGACACGCACCATGGAGGGCGACCCCGCCATCCCCGTCATCGTAGACAGCTACATGAAGGGCCTCTGTCCCTACGACGCCGAAGAGGCTTACCAAGCCATGCGCAAGGGTGCATTCACCCCGGGAGCGGAAAATCCGCTCCGACCGGACAACGACGACTACATGGAGCGCGGCTACGTGCCCCTAAGAAGCAAGTACGACAACTCCGTGAGCCACGCGCTGGAATACTACGTGGCCGACAACGCACTGGCCCTCATGGCCGAGCGACTGGGACACCACGAGGATGCACGACAACTGCGCCAGCGCACACAGGGCTACCGACAGTACTACAGCACCGAGACCGGGACACTACGCCCCCTGACCCCCGAGGGAAAATTCGTCACCCCGTTCAGCCCGCTCCAGGGACAGAACTTCGAGGCCTGCCCGGGATTTCACGAGGGAACGGCCTGGAACTACACCTTCGCCGTGCCCTACGACGTGCCGGGCATGATCCGGATGGTGGGCGGCAAGAAGAAGTTCGTGCAGAGCCTGCAGGGCGTCTTCGACAAGGGTTTCTACGACCCCACCAACGAGCCGGACATGGTCTATCCCTACCTATTTAGCGCCGTCAAGGGCGAGGAATGGCGCACGCAGCGACTGACGCGCGACTTGCTGGCGAAGCACTTCACCACCCGCCCCGACGGACTGCCCGGCAACGAGGACACCGGCACCATGTCGGCCTGGGCCGTATTCTCCATGATGGGTATCTATCCCTACTGCCCCGGCGTGCCGGCCTACGCCATCACAGCACCCGTCTTCGACCGCGTCACCATCCACCTCGACCCGCGCTATTACGGCAAGTCCGAGCTGGTCATCACAGCGCCGGGCGCAAGCAATCCCAACGCCTATGTGCGCAGCGTGAAGTGCGGCGGAAAAGCCCTCGGCGGCTTCATCGTCGACCACGACCGCCTGGTCAGCGCCGGCACCCTCGAACTGCAAATGAAATAATCGCCGGGGGCGGTGCACCGAATGCCGGCGCGTCGCCCCCCTGCCTTGATATTAATATTAGATATACCCGACTGTGTACCAGAGAATACCTCCCGTCACCCGCATCCTGCTGCTGGTCAATACGATCACCTTTGTCGCCCTGCTGTTCCTCGGACCCCTGGGCGACTTGATCCTTGGCACCTGCTCGCTCTACCCCGTCCTCTACAGTTCCGGCGGCACGCTGCATGTCAATCCCTTCTTCATGCCGCACCAGCTGCTCACCTACATGTTCCTGCACGCCAACCTGATGCACCTCTTCTTCAACATGTTCTCGCTGTGGATGTTCGGCCGCATCATCGAGGAGGTTTTCGGCTCGAAGCGCTTCCTGATCTTTTACCTCATCTGCGGCGTAGGCGCCGGCCTGTGCCAGGAAGTATGGCAGATCATCGGCGGCGTTCCACCGTACGCCGCCACAATTGGTGCCAGCGGCGCCTGCTACGGCATCCTGTTGGCCTTTGGGCTCACCTTCCCCAACGAGCGTATCATGCTCCTCATCCCGCCCATTCCCATCAAGGCGAAGTGGCTCATCATCGGCTATGTGGCACTGGAGCTCTACCTGTCGGTCAATAGCAACGGCAACATCGCCCACATTGCCCACGTCGGCGGCATGCTCTTCGGCTGGCTGTGCATGATCGCATGGCGGATGTGGCCGCGCCGCCGCTACAGCTTCACGCGCTGGGACAACCGCGTGATGGTCGACGAAGCGCGCCCGGGATTTTTCAAACGCACATGGAGCAAGGTCAAGGGACTCTTCCGCCGCAAGCCCAAGCTACAGGTGAAGGGCGGAGCCGCATTCCGCGACCGCAACGCCGACTACGAGTACAACCTGCGCAAGAAGCAGGAAACCACCTCGGCACGACCCGACCCCGAACAGCAGGCTCGCATCGACCGCATCCTGGAAAAGGTGAAGCGCTCGGGATATGACAGCCTGACCGCCGACGAAAAGCGCGAACTCTTCCGCAGCAGCCGCAACTGACGCCTGATTTCTCATCCCTACAACCACCGCATGACCCAACCTCCCGGCATCCTACAGAAAGTGACAGTCGCCATCGCCTGGATGGCGGTAGCCCTGCTGTGGACCTGTGCCCTGGCGGTCTACATCAGTCCCGAGCACTGCCGCTGGCTGGGCGTCCTCACCCTGGGCTTTCCCTTTTTCCTGCTGGGCGTCCTGCTGGTGTGGCCCTTTGTCCTGCTCTTTGCGCGGCGCTGGTGGTGGGTGCCGCTCCTCGGACTGACCCTCTGCTTCTTCACCATCCGCACCTACTATCCCATCAACATCCCCTCCTCGCCGCCCAAAGGCTGCATCAAGGTCCTCTCCTACAACACCTGCGGATTTGCCGGGCTCAAGAAGGACAGCATGGGGCGCTACGCCGTGGCCGAATACCTGGCAGCCAGTCAGGCCGACATCATCTGCCTGCAGGAAGCGGGCTTCGCCGACAGCCAGAAATATGACAGCATCTACAAACAGCTGCACGAATCCTACCAGCACTACGACACCGTCCACATCGGCCTGAATACACTGTCCGTACTGACCAATTACCGCGTGCTGCGACACCGCGTGATCTGCCAAAACGGCCTCAACGGCGCCGCAGAATTTACCCTGCTGCCCGCATCGGGCGACACCATCCACCTCATCAACTGCCACCTCTACTCCATGCACATCAGCCCGGACGAGAGGGCTTCCTACGCCAACATGGTCACCGCCGCCGAGGGCACCGAGGACCCCGAAGCGACCTCGCGACTGCTCCTGTCAAAAATCAGCCGCGCAGCCGTCGAGCGCGCCCGGCAGGCAGACGAACTGGCCGACTACCTCAAGCAGCTCGAGGGCCGCAACGTCATCGTCTGCGGCGACTTCAACGACAGCCCCGTCTCGTACACGCACCACCGCATCGCCTCGTGCGGACTCACCGACGCATTCGTCGCCGCCGGCAACGGACTGGGCCGCTCCTTCAACCGCGACGCCATCGTCGTGCGCATCGACAATATCCTCCACAGCAAGCACTGGAAAGCCTATCGATGCGAAGTGGACGACAGCAACAAGGACTCCGACCACTATCCCATCGCCTGCTACCTGAAGCGACTGAAAGGAAAATAGCACCGCCCAAACTATAGAAACTATAAAAACTATAGATACTATAGAAACTATAGTCACTATATCCCCCCAACCCCCCACAAACAGCATGAAAGCCCAAAAGATACGCATCATCACCCCCGTCAAGGACTCCATCGCCACGACGCTCGACACCATCCGCGCCGTCATGGCCTCGAAAATCGACGTCCCCTTCACCTACATCGTCTACGATGACTTCAGCACGCCCGAAAATGCCCGCCTGCTCGACGAAGAGGCCGCGCGGCTGGGATTTCAGGTGGTCCACTTAGCCGACCTGACTGACCACCCCTCGCCCAACTACCTGTTGGTGCTCCGCACAGCACAGCGCGAGGCCCTGGCCGATGACGCCGCACTCTGTATCGTTGAAAGCGACGTCACTGTGGAGAGCCACACCCTGCAGGCACTCTACGACGGAGCCGCCGGCCAACCCGACTGCGGCATCGCCGCCGCCGTCACCGTCGACGAGAGCGGCGCCATCAACTATCCCTACCTCTATGCCAAAGGGCGCGAGGGACAGGTCTACGAGACCAAGAAGCATTGCAGCTTCTGCTGCTCCCTGCTCACGCCCGAACTCCTGCGGCGCTTCGACTTCGGCGAGCTCAATCCCGAGAAAAACTGGTACGATGTCACCATCTCACACGAAGCTGTGGCACGCGGACTCCACAACTACCTCTTTGCCAACCTGCCCGTGCTGCACCGCCCGCACCAAAGCCGCCCCTGGAAACAACTGAAATACAAGAATCCACTGCTCTACTACTGGAA
>SFCP01000059.1 GCA_004558535.1 Bacteroidales bacterium
TGTGGGCGTTCTCCGCCACGCCGGCCTGCGGGGTGATGGGCATCGGCGCCACGATGTCCCGGAAAAACAGGAGGACCAAGGCGGCGCAGGCCGTCAGCGTAGCTGACGAAAACAACAATCCGCTCCACAGCGGGCGCAGCGGGCGCAGCGGATGCACGGAAAAGTCATAAAGGGGAAGCCAAAGGGATTTTTGAATGCTGTAAGTGTGCATTGCGGGAAATAAATTCAGTAGGTATTTGAAATGAGAAGGCGGGGAGGGCGGACACGCCTGCGGAAGAATTGCCGGTAGGTAGGCCGGTGGTGCCTGCATCGTGCCATTGCCGCCCGCGTTTTTTGGGGTTTGATGCGGCAAAGTTAGCCAAAAAAACACTACCTTTGCCCTATGTCAGAAAACTTAACAATAAAATGGGGCTTTGTGGGCTGCGGAGAGGTGACGGAGAAGAAGAGCGGTCCGGCCTTTTCGCAGATACCCGGTTCGATGGTGGTGGCTGTGATGGGACGGTCGCCCGAGAAGACGCGCGCCTATGCCGAGCGCCACGGCGTGAAGCGGTGGTACACGGACGCACAGCGCCTGGTGGACGATCCCGAGGTCAATGCCGTCTATATCGCCACGCCGCCATCGACCCACGCGACCTATGCCATCATGGCCATGAAGGCCGGAAAACCGGTTTATGTAGAGAAGCCGATGGCGTCGAACTACGAGGACTGCTGCCGCATGAACCGTATTGCCGAGACGACAGGCGTGCCCTGCTTCGTAGCCTATTACCGGCGCTACCTGCCTTACTTCCAAAAGGTGAAGCAGCTGGTGGCAGAGGGGGCCGTGGGGCACGTAATCAACGTGCAGATACGATTTGCCGTGCCGCCGCGCGATCTGGACTACAATCGCGAGAACCTGCCTTGGCGCGTGCAGAGCGACATTGCCGGCGGTGGCTATTTCTACGACTTGGCTCCGCATCAGATTGACCTCCTGCAGGAGATGTTCGGCCCTATCATCGAGGCCGAGGGCTACACCTCCAACCGCGGCGGCCTCTACGACACCGAGGATACCGTCAGTGCTTGCTTCCGCTTTGCCGACGGCTTGCCGGGATCGGGTTCGTGGTGCTTCGTGGCCCATGAATCGGCCCGCGAGGACCGCATCGACATCATCGGCGACAGCGGTTCGCTCTCGTTTTCGGTGTTCACGTACCAGCCCATCGTGCTTCAGACCGAGGCGGGGCGCGAGGAGTTCCGTCCCGAAAATCCGCCGTGCGTGCAGCTGCCCCTCATCAAGTTGGTGGTGGAGCATTTGCAGAAGAAGTCCGTCTGTACCTGTGATGGCGTGAGCGCAACGGCTGTCAACTGGGTGGTGGACCGCATCCTGGGCAAATTCTGAGGCGGTCATCCCCCTCCCCCCTGCCGGACGTGGACAGACTATCCATACCTATTAATATTATATAGGCCTACCGAACAATGAGAAATCCCCTGTCGCGCATTTCATTGTGCAAGCTGTTCCTGCTGTCCCTGTGGTGGATGGCGGGCGCGGTGGCTTATGCGCAAACGGAGGGGAGCGTGGCGGATACGCTGAGCAGGCCGGACATCCTCGCGGCGGACAGTGTGGCCGCGGACACGGCGATGGTCAATGGCAAGGAGAAGTTTTCGACGAAATTGGTGCGGACGGGCAACATCTTCGTGCGTTTCGTGAAGAGCTTCAACGACATGGACACCACCTACATCGTGCCCAATTACTACAACTACGCCGCGATGATCCAGAATACGAACTTCCTGCAGGTCTATCGCCTGAAGGCAGTGCGCGACGACGGACACGTACAAACCATTCACATGTCTCCGAAGCCCAGTTTCCGCATTGGACCCTACTTCGGCTGGCGGTGGATCTTTCTGGGCTACACCTTCGACATCAGCCATCCTAATTCGGCGGGCAAGACTACCGAGCTGAGTCTGAGCCTGTACAGTTCGATGCTGGGCGTCGACTTGGTGTATATCAAGAACAAGGGAGACTTCACCATCAGAAAGGTGAGCGGATTTGGCGAACAGGATGACCACGTGCGCAACGTGAGCTTTGCCGGTGCCGATACCTATACGACCGGCATCAACCTCTACTACGTGTTCAACCATAAGCGGTTCTCCTATCCCGCAGCCTTTGCCCAAAGTACCGTGCAAAGGAAAAGCTGCGGTTCGTGGATGGCGGGATTTCGCTATGACTCGCAAAGACTGGAATTCGACTACAACCAATTGCCGCCCGCCCTGCTGCAACCGTCCGGCGTGGACAACCCCGGACTGATAGACGAGATGAAAATATCCAAAATCGGTTATCGCAATTACAGCCTGAGTCTTGGCTATGCCTACAACTGGGTCTTCGCACCGCGTTTCCTCTTTTCGGTCAGCATGGCGCCGAGCTTTGGCATCAAGCAGGCGAACGGGGAGCGCATCACAGGCGACTCTTTCCTGGACAACGTGAAGAACTTCAACGTAGACTTTATCGCGCGCGGCGCACTGGTGTGGAACAACAACCGCTGGTTTGCCGGTGTCTCGGCGGTCAGCCATCTTTACGCCTACAGCAAGGAACGTTTCTCCATGACCAACAATGTGAACTACGTCAACGTATATGTGGGCTTCAATTTCAACAAGCGGAAGCAGTATCGCTGACAGCGCTTCTGCCGGCGCAGCAGAGGCGCCGCAGCTATCTACCGAATAAAATGACCGAAGAAGTACAGATAGAACAACATCCCCTGCAACCCTTTGTCCCCGAGGGCGCCCGGTTGCTGATGATGGGCAGTTTCCCGCCTCCGCGTCGCCGATGGCGGATGGATTTCTTTTATCCGAATTTCCAAAATGATATGTGGCGGATTTTCGGCCTTATCCTGCACGAAAATCCCTTGACTTACCTGGAGCCGTCGCTCAAGACCTTTCACCTCGATGCCATCCGATCGATGCTGTCCCGCCACCGCATCGCCCTGTATGACGCAGCGTGCAGCGTGCGGCGTCTGGATGGCAACGCAAGTGACGCGCGGTTGGAAGTGGTGGAGCCGACGGATTTGGAAAGCCTCTTGCAGCAGATGCCCGAATGCGTGGCGGTGGCCTCGACGGGCGGGCGCTCGGCCGAAGTGTTGAGCCGGCAGCTCGGCTGTGCCCGGATGCCCGGCGTAGGTGCTTCGGTGGAGGTCACAGCCTTTGGACGGCGGCTTCTGTTCTTCAGAATGCCCAGCAGCAGTCGTGCCTATCCCATGAAATTGGAGCGCAAGGCAGAAGCCTATCGCCGGATGCTGATGGAGACAGGCTGCCTGAATGTCTGAAAAGGGGAGGTAGTGCGAATTGTCAGGCCGATGGCGGCTGGGGCTTTCCCACAATTTCTACGGGAATGCCGCCCATTTCCGCCGCTGTGTCGGTGAAGGATGACCAAAAGCTGCCCAAAATTTTCTGCGTAGCCGCCAGACAGAACAAATCGACGACTGCGTCCTGCATGCCGGGCACAGTGTCGCGATGGATGTCCCGGGTAGGTTGTACGATGACCCTCTCGCCCATTTCCCGGACCAATTGTCGCTTGACGGCAGGGTCGTCAGTGGCTAAATAAAAGCGTACATTGGCATCTGTGCGGGCTTCGCGAAGCATCGCTTGCCTGAAATCCTCGACCGAAGCCGCCTCCATGGCCTTAATATTATCGGTACGGCGGATGTGAACCCCGATGCAATGGGGGCCAAAACTCTCCACGATCTTTTCCACCCTTTGCTGCAACGCCGGAGTCGGACGCAGTTTCCGATAGTAGGCGGCAGGGTAGGGGCTAAAGGCGTAGCCGGTGCTCAGCCAAACCCGTTTGCCGGGGCGGAGCAGGTCGTGGAGTGCCGGAGTGGATTTCTCGGAATAATCAAACAGCTGGTAATCGTAAATGAAGCGGCGAAGCAGCCGCGGCAGGTAGAGGTTGCGCTTTGTGGCCGGCGCATTCCACGCATGATAGGCGGACATACGAAACCGCGGAACGTCGGGAATGGCAAACAAGTCCTGCCAGGCTGCTTGGCAGTCCGGGTTCTCGGCCCATTCCATCGTGATGCTGCATGCCGGATGCTGTTCGCTGTAATGCCACGCCGAGAGCACCGCGCGCAGACGGTTGCAAAGTCCGCCGATGGGCACGAGGGTCAGTTGCGGCCCCTTGGCGGTGGTCACGTCCGAGCAGTCGTTTCCGATGGAGGAGGGAGAAGTATGATTTTTCATGCCGTAGTCGCTTTCGTGGGCAAAAGTACGAAATTTTTGGGAAGTACTTGCCGGCGCGGCTGCCGTACTTGGTCGAAAAGGGAGCGCCTCCCAATGCGCGGGAAGTATGGCCCATCATGAGAAAAACTTGCCCGTAAAGCACGAAGTGCTGCATAAAAATCCCTTGAAATCGTGTGCGTGTGCTGAAAAATGATTACATTTGCGCCAATTCCCTTGCAACTGAAATTAACCTTATTATTATGTATAAATCTATGGAACAGGAAATCACAACCCCCTATGTAATTGGTCTCGATATGGGAGGAACGAACTCTATCTTCGGTATCGTGGACCAGCGTGGTACGATTAAATCGCAGACTGCCATCAAGACAAGAGCATATCCCGATGTAAAGGATTATGTAAAGGCCGCCGTTGAGGCTTTGCAGCCCTCTATTGATTTGGTGGGAGGTATCCAGAATATCAAGGGTATGGGTATCGGTGCACCGAATGGTAACTTCTATACCGGAAATATCGAGTATGCCGCCAATTTGGTATGGCAGGGGATTGTGCCTATCGCACAACTTTTTGAAGATGCCCTGGGAATACCGACTCGGGTGACCAACGATGCCAATGCCGCCGCTATGGGCGAAATGACCTACGGCGTAGCACGTGGTATGAAGAACTTCATCATGATTACCTTGGGTACGGGTGTCGGTAGCGGCATCGTGGTGGATGGCAAAATCGTATATGGTAGCGACGGCTTCGCCGGTGAATTGGGCCACTTCGTGGTGGATCACACTTCGGCAGGACGTAAGTGCGGCTGCGGACGCAGCGGTTGCCTGGAAACCTATTGCTCGGCTACGGGAGTGGCTCGCACGGCTCGCGAAATGCTGGAAAACAGCAGTGCAGATAGCCTGTTGCGTAAACTCAATCCGGAGGAAATCACCTCGTTCGACGTTTTCAAGGCTGCTGAGCAGGGAGATGCCATCGCTCTGGACATCTTTGAATTTACCGGCAAGCTCCTTGGTACGGCCTGTGCCGACTTTACCACATTCAATACGCCCGAGGCTTTCGTCTTCTTCGGCGGTTTGACCAAGGCCGGCGACTACTTGATGAATCCCTTGCGCAAGGCATACGACGACAACGTGCTGAATATTTTCAAGGGCAAGGCCAAATTGCTCATCTCGGCTCTGAATGGCAGCGAGGCTGCCGTCTTGGGTGCCAGCGCCTTAGGTTGGGAATAAAACCAGCGGGGACTTTCTGCGCAGCAAGTCTGCTTCCAATTGCAGCAAGTCTGCTTCCGATTGCAGCAAGTCCGCTTCTGATCGCTGTAAGTCTTTCCCAAAATGCGATAAGCCTTTTTCATTCAAAAATACGGAGGACACCATGGCCATTAGGGACGTGGTGTCCTCCTTTTTCGTGGCGTGTAGAAGCTTTTTCTTCAGACAAAGAAAAAAGAACGGAGCACCAGGATAGAGGTGAAATGCTACCAAGGTAGAAAGGAAATGCTACCAAGTTAAAAAGGAGCGAGAAACAAAAAAAGGGAAAGAGCACCCGGGGGCAGCTCTTTCCCAATGAGATTGTCTTACTTAGGACTTGGCAAATTAGCCGTTAACCTTAGCCATGTGGGCAATGAGTTCGAGTACTTTGTTGGAGTAGCCGATTTCATTGTCGTACCAGCTGACAACTTTTACAAAGGTGTCGGTCAAAGCGATACCGGCTTTGGCATCGAAGATAGAGGTGCGGGTGTCACCGAGGAAGTCGCTGGAAACGACTGCGTCTTCGGTGTAGCCCAGTACTCCCTTCAGTTCGCCTTCGCTGGCCTCTTTCATAGCGGCGCAAATCTCGGCATAAGTAGCGGGCTTAGCGAGGTTCACGGTCAGGTCAACTACAGATACGTCCAGAGTGGGGACACGCATAGACATACCCGTCAGCTTGCCGTTCAGCTCGGGGATAACCTTACCTACAGCCTTTGCAGCACCGGTAGAGGAGGGGATGATGTTGCCGCTGGCAGCACGGCCGCCACGCCAGTCCTTCATAGAGGGACCGTCAACGGTCTTCTGAGTAGCAGTAGTAGAGTGAACGGTGGTCATCAAGCCGTCGGTGATTCCGAACTTGTCGTGCAGAACTTTTGCAACGGGAGCCAAGCAGTTGGTGGTGCAGGAAGCGTTGGATACGAACTGAGTACCCTTTTCGTACTTGTCGAAGTTAACGCCGCATACGAACATGGGGGTGTCGTCCTTGGAGGGAGCAGACATTACCACGTACTTGGCGCCGGCTTCAATGTGAGCCTGAGCCTTTTCCTTGGTCAGGAAGAGACCGGTGGACTCTACTACGTATTCAGCTTCAACTTCGTTCCACTTCAGGTCAGCCGGGTTGCGCTCGGCAGTTACGCGGATGTGGTTGCCGTTTACGATGAGCTCGCTCTTTTCAACGTCAGCTTCGATGGTGCCTTCGAACTGGCCGTGCATAGTGTCATACTTCAGCATGTAAGCCAAGTAATCTACGGGGCACAGGTCGTTGATACCTACAATCTGGATGTCGCTGCGGTTCTGAGCGGCGCGGAAAACGAAACGGCCGATACGACCGAAACCGTTAATACCTACTTTAATCATAACTTTTAATTTAATAATATTAAGAGGTTAATATCTCCAAGATGAATTTTCCTCCTATGTAGAGAAAAGCGAAGCCGAGAAAAATCCCGTGGAGGCGAAACTTTTTCCCTTTTCGCACGGCAAAAATACAAAATCCTTTTTATTTTTGCACCAAGTTTAATGGATAAAAAAATTAAAAATGGGAAAATCTAAATTTTTCAAGGAGTTCAAGGACTTTGCGGTCAAGGGTAATGCCATTGATATGGCTGTCGGTGTCATTGTTGGAGGTGCCTTTGGCAAGATAGTCACCAGCATTGTCAACGATATCATTATGCCGCCCATCGGATGGCTTACCGGTGGCGTCAACTTCACGGATCTGAAGTGGGAAATAGGCAAGACGATGACCGATGGCGTAGAAACCGTGGTGACATTGAACTATGGAAATTTCCTGCAGACTTGTTTGGATTTTCTGATTATTGCTTTCTGCGTATTTCTGATGGTTCGTGCCATTATTAAGTTGAAGCGGCCGAAAGCAGAGGAGAAGCCGGCGCCCGCAGCTCCCTCGAACGAAGAAAAGTTGCTTGCCGAAATCCGAGATTTGTTGAAGGAGAAGAAATAAGGTGCTTTTTACGAAAACGTCTTGACGTTCCAGTCGGACGGCGAAGTCTTCTATTCCGAGGATTTCAGGCGCAAGCCTTCGTTGACTCCCAACGGATCTCTTGGCGTCCGTGGTGCGAATGGTTTGTATGCCTTTTGACCTGTTCCTCCTTTGGGCAATCCAGCCCTTAGGGAGCGGTATAATCTATAGAATACCCAATAGCAATTGATATATCATGCAACAGAAAATCATTATCCTCGACTTCGGTTCGCAGACAACGCAGCTCATCGGTCGCCGTGTGCGCGAATTGGACACTTTTTGTGAGATATTGCCTTACAACAAGTTTCCGCACGACGACCCCTCGGTGATAGGCGTCATCCTGAGCGGTTCGCCTTACAGTGTCTACGACCCCGAAGCGTTCAAGGTAGATTTAAGTCGGATCCGTGGCCGTCTGCCCATTCTTGGCATCTGCTACGGAGCGCAGTACATGTCCTATATTTACGGCGGCAAGGTAGAACCGGCCGGCAGTCGCGAGTATGGTCGTGCCCATCTGCAGAGTTTTGAGAAGCAAAACCCGCTTTTCAAGGATTTTGTGGACCAGTCGCAAGTATGGATGAGCCATGGCGACACGATTACGGAAATTCCTGCAGGCTTCCGCGTCATTGCTTCCACCGACAAGGTGAAGTATGCCGCCTATCAGGCAGACAATGAGCCGCTTTGGGGCGTGCAGTTTCATCCCGAAGTGTTCCATTCCCTGCAAGGAAAGCAGTTGTTGCAAAATTTCGTCGTCGACATTTGCGGCAGCCGGCAGGATTGGAGTCCCGCCTCGTTTGTAGATACCACTGTGGCCGAGTTGAAAGCCCAGTTGGGCAATGACCGCGTCATTCTCGGCTTGAGTGGTGGTGTGGACAGCTCGGTAGCCGCCGTTCTGCTCCACAAGGCCATCGGCAGCAACCTCACCTGTATTTTCGTGGACCACGGTATGCTGCGCAAGAACGAGTTCCGCGATGTGCTCCACGACTACGAGTGTCTGGGGCTCAATGTGGTAGGCGTCGATGCCAGCCAGAAATTTTTCAGCGAGCTGGCCGGCGTAACTGAACCCGAGCGTAAGCGCAAGATAATCGGTAAGGGCTTCATCGATGTCTTTGATGCCGAGGCCCACAAGATAACGGATGCCAAATGGCTGGCCCAGGGGACGATTTACCCCGACCGCATCGAGAGTCTGAATATCACCGGCAAGGTCATCAAGAGCCATCACAATGTGGGTGGCCTGCCCGAGAAGATGCACTTGCAGCTGTGTGAGCCTCTGAAGTGGCTCTTCAAGGACGAGGTGCGTCGTGTGGGTCGTCAGTTGGGTATGCCCGAGCATCTCATAACCCGCCACCCCTTCCCCGGTCCCGGTTTGGCCGTGCGCATCCTCGGCGACATCACGCCCGAGAAGGTGCGTATCCTTCAGGATGCCGACGACATCTTTATTCGTGGCCTGCGCGAATGGCGTGTATCTCTGCCCGATGGCACCGAGGACAGCCTGTACAATCAAGTATGGCAGGCCGGTGTCATCCTGCTGCCCGTACAGAGTGTGGGCGTGATGGGCGATGAGCGTACCTACGAACGCGCCGTGGCCCTGCGTGCCGTTACTTCCACCGATGCCATGACGGCCGACTGGGCACACCTGCCCTATGAATTTATGGCCAAGGTCAGCAACGACATCATCAACCACGTCAAGGGCGTCAACCGCGTATGCTATGACATCTCCTCCAAGCCGCCCGCAACCATCGAGTGGGAATAGAGAAGCGATGTATGTGCTTCGGAGGGAATTTCCGGCCGCCGGAGAAAGTCGGTAGAACTCCGTTTCCCGCATGCATGCAGGGGCTTGTTCCTATTTGGGGACAGGCCCTTTTTGCGTGTCGTGGGGCGGCGTTGGTGCGGTACGGCATTGCGGCGAGGAAGCAGGCGCATCCTGTTGCTCCGGGTGCGGTCGGGCGAAGATGTGGGGCCTGCCGGAATTGCCGGACGTCACTCCACGTCCCGCGGATAGCCTCGCGCGCACGCGTTATACCATTATTTTGTCCTGAAAAAGCGTGCAAACCCTGTATCCATGCTTGCATGTGGTTGATAAACAGGTGGATGCAGGTGTATAGTTGGCTTGTGAAACTATACACCAACTGTTCATTGTCCCCGTCGGGCCACCTGCAGGGGCCTGCCTTCGTTTGCTGTTGAAAGAAAGGCGAGCCCCGTGCAGGGAAGTCTCGGTCCGAGAAAACATGAAAGACCACCAAAAGTACTGCGTCGTAGGAGGGCAGTGCCTTGGTGGTCTTCAACCTAACCAAAAAACAGTTTTTACTGTGATTTTTTCCGTGGGGAGAGCGGCGGTAAAGCCGTCTCGGCCCGGTCAAAATAACATTCAACCTTACAAGATGCAAATATATGAAATTTTCAAACCATTGCAATGTTTTTAATAAAAAATTTTGTCTGCCCGATGAATTTTTAGGTTGAAAATAACAATAAGATAGGAAATCGGGGTGCGAAGTTGGATTTTTGAAGGCAGGAGAGGGGGCGTCGGCACTCTTTTCCGTTTTTGACGGAGGCTTGCAGGCTGCTGCCTGTCGGAGGCTTTCAAAATAGGCAAGCGCTTTTTCCCGGGGCAAACTGCCCTCTGCGCATAAGGCCCAGCCTTGAAAGTCCGGAAGTGGCCTTTCTCGCAAATGGCGAACCATGCCTTTGCGATTGCAGCAACGATCCATCGCAGTGCAGCGAGCCATTTCATTTACACAGGCGGCGAAGAGCGCGTCCCTTGGGTATTCTCTACCTATAATATTGTATAGGTCGGTGGAAGCTATGTAGGGGGTGTGCTGGACAAATGTTAAAATGGGAAAGACCGCATTTGCTTTTCGTCGAAAAATGTAGTATATTTGCCTTAGCAAAGGAGGAAACCGTACACAGCAGGCGGCTTCCTCCTTTTTTAAGTC
>SFCP01000060.1 GCA_004558535.1 Bacteroidales bacterium
CGATAATCAGAGCGATTGTTTTTTTCATTGTTACCAGATTTTGTTCGTTTATGTTCAGCAAATTTACATAAAAAACCCCGAAGAAAGCGCTTCTCCGGGATTTTTCTTGCGAGCCAGCTTCTTACTTCTTTGTCAGTGTCGAGCTGGCGTCGTAGACATAGCTGTACGAGAGAGATGTGTAATAAGCTGTCCAGCCGTTCATTGTGATCACATTGTCGGCGATGGTGGCGACGACAGGGGTCTCCGGCTTGTCATAAGCGCAGAACACATAGTATTCAAGCCAGCTTTGCGGCTCGAATGTCAGGGTTCCGGCCTCGGGGTCAACGGTGGCTTTCAGGTAGCTGTCCTCGTACATCAGTCCGGTGACAGAGACGGTGTTCTCGTCAATCTTGGCGATGGTCACATCGTTTGTGGAGGTGAAGCTCACCCAGTTCTCGCCGTCAAAGATCTCACTTCCCGTGGAGTTCTGGCTGTAGGCGCCGACAATCCCGTCCACAAGACTTGAACCGCTGCCGCCCCAGGTGAACTCTGCGAACTTCTCTGTCTTGTAACTGTAGAACCAGACGGATCCGCCTTTGCTCTTGTCGCCTTTGAATTGCGAGTAGTAGTCACTTCCGCTTGTCGCCGTGTAAAGCTGGATCCATCCGTTGTCCTCCTCGATGCCGGCCTCTACCCAGATGTTAGGCAGGTACGGCTCGTAGTAATTGAGGATGTTGATGGATGTGTCATCATTGACGGAGAACACCAGGTCGTAGCCTTCGACGTTGTACCAGTCCTTCAATGTGTAAGTGCCGTTGTCCCAGGCGATCATCGTGACCGGCCAATTGTTGCCGGCTCCGTCATCGAATGTCCCGTCCACTCTCCAAGCCTCCTTTTTCTCTATTACAAAAGTAGCTGTCGCAAGCTCTGAGTCACTGAACGCCTCGTCATCGCTGACGGCCTTTAGTGTGACGGTGTAGGTTCCTGTCGAAAGGTTTCCTATCATCATCTCGGTCCCCGTGATGTCCCATGAACTTTCTTTCCCTCCGTTAATGGAGATTGTCAGGACGTAATGTGTGGCGTTAGGTACTTCGTCCCAAGTCGCCACCGCGCCACCATTTACAAGAACGGTCAGCTTCGGGGTCGCCAGTTGGACGATCGCCGGGGTAGTCCCGCTGATCTCAGCCACAGGGGACTTGCTGTAGTCTCCCTCGAAAGGGCCGTACGCCCAGACGGTGAACTTGTAGTCTGTGTTGTCCTTGAGACCGGTCAGGACGGCCACTGTGCCTTCTGTGACACCTCCGGTGACTTTATCACCTTCTGGATTCAGAAGCTCATAGGCGTACTGTGTGGCGTTCGCCACCTTGTCCCAGTAGAATGTCAATGAACTGACTGTCGCCTGATAGAGGCCGGCTTCCGGGGCAGGAAGCGGTGTCAGTACGGTGTTGTCATCCTTGCAGGAAGAAAGGACGCAAAGAGCGGAAAGCAGGAATATGCCCGCGAGGCGGCTCAGATTAAATGAATATATCCTTTTCATTTTATTCAGTCTTAAGATCATGGTTTATTTGCCAGGTGCGGTGACATCAGCCGTCCCCCAGTACATGTTGATGTATTCCCAGCCATCGTAGGAGGAATCCTCGCAGTTGATGTAGCAGGTAAGGTAACCGGTTGGTTCGGTGGCTCCGTCCATTATGATGTTGGTATAGGTTGTTGTCCTGTAGACAGAAAGACCGGTGATCTTGCAGGCTGCTCCGGCCGGAGTCCACTCCAGCCAGTTCCCGTCAGCGTCGCGCAGACTCCAGTACTTGAATCCATCATCTGACGGCTCCTCGGCGTAGTGGTCCAGAGGGCTTAACTCTCCCTGCCAGGTGCTCAGGTCATCGGCCTTGAAGTCCGGATTCAGGATCGTGTAGCTGAGGTCGATACCGGTTCCGAGGAAATTCTCGATGCGGAATCTGTTCAGCCCCTCAAGCCAGTAGATGTCAGAGAATGTGGAGACATTCAGGATTGATGAGAACCAGAACTGGGCGTTGTTGACGACTTTCTTCCAGCTTGACACGAGTACTGTGGCGGAGAACACGTCTGAACCGTCGTGGACAGTGTATGGGTTGACATATTCATCGGCCAGCCGGATGGTGAATCTCTTTTCCTTCTGGATCTCTATGCCCTCGAAACTGACGGTCAGTCTGGCAGTGGCCTCTCCGGCTTGGAATTCCACCGTGGAAGGAACCTTGAACACCTCGTCCTTCGCCTCCACGATCACCGGGATGCTGGCTGCGTTGTCGGCTTTGAGTCTCCCTATCTCGAGGGTGACGCTGGTGCTTTCTGAACCAAGAATATACTCAGATGGATTGCTGGACAGGAAATATGCCTCCATACAATCCCGCGAGGGTTCCGGACCCGGTTCGTAGCCGTTCTCCGAGCATGAAGTCATGGAGAGGCACAGGACGGAGGCGGCCGTGTAAAGGATGTATTTGATATTCTTCATATTCATAAAAACTTGGATTGTTGTTAATCAGCGAGTATGGTTCCTGACGGATCCGGATTAAGGATCACGCCCTGGTTGTTGTCCTTTTCATATTCCGGAATCACATAGTTCATCCAAGGGGCCGTGTAGCCCGCCTTGGAGTTAAGACGTTGTGAGGAGAGCCAGTTTGAGCCTTCGTAAGTTCTTGTGACAGGCAGTCCCAGACGTTTGTAGGCGAAGTAGTTGATGCCCTCGCCCCAGAATTCGATGCGCCTCTGGATCATCAGTTCGGTGATGAACGAGTCAAGGTCAGTGGCCTCGCAGACGTAGGATCCGTCGGTGTAGCGGTAGGCGTTGAGGAAAGCGGCCATCTCGTTTGCCGCGGCAGCCACGCTTTCCGTGTGGGCGATCGCCTCGAAACGGATGAAGTACATCTCCTCGACCCTCATTATAGGGAGGGATGCGATGAGGCCGGTCTCGATGGTGCTGATAGAGCCGCTTCCGGGGCGGAACTTAAGATTGGTGTAGGCCGGAAGCTTTGACCAGTCGCCGCCTTTGAGTTCGGTTCTGTATTTTTCCGGGATGTCCGTCTTTCCGGCGTCTTCCGGGGCGATCCAGCTGTTCTTGCGCCAGTCCTTGTCGGAAATCTTGTCGTACAGGGACTTGCCTATCATACGGAACGCCTTGCCGTAACGAGCCATACCCCAGGTAGGCTCGGATGTCATCTGGGCGATGAACGTGCAGTAGTAGTAGCCGGTGTTGACCTCTTCCTTGGAGGTGACGTAAGTCCCGAGCATCCAGGAGGACTGAGGCGTGTTGAAGCCGGTCTTTGAGTTCATCCACTGATCCTCTGTGAGAGGAGTGTTGCCGCCGGCGATGGCTTTGCGGGCATATTCGGCGGCCTTTGCGTAACAGTCCATGGCGGAGTTGATTCCGAGGTCGTCGTAGCCGTCGGATGCGCCCTCCGCACTCATCTGCTTGGCCAGAGCGTCAGGCTCCCTGTCGAAACGGCTTGCCAGGTCAAGCCACAGACGTGCCTTCAGTCCGTAGACAACAGGGCGGTTGATGTGGGCCTTGGTGGCCTGCTCATAGCCTTCAAGGTATTTCTCCGCGCGGTTGAGGTCTGTCATTATGAAGCGGTACATCGTGTAGAACGGAACGCGCGGGTTGTTGCTCAGATCCGTCTTAGAGGTCTTCTCGTTGACAATCGGGACAGTCAGCCCCACAACTCCCATTGACTGCGCTTCGGAGTTGAGGCTCTCGACCTGGGTCGTGCGGTACTCGAAGCATGTGGAGAGCTCCATATAGAGCATGGCGCGGAGTCCGAGAGCCTGTCCGAGACAATGTACGGCCTTCTTCCCGGCGTTTTCCGGATCAGGAACAAGGGCGATGACGTTGTTCGTGTTCTTGATGAACTTGTAGTAGTAGAACCATGAGTAGTAGGCGGCGTAGCGCAGTCCGGATCCGCTCTCGATGTGACTCCAGTAGTCATAGCCGGAGTCGTAGACAGGAAAATCCTCGCCCATGACCTCACGCATGAACAGCTGGCACGGATAGCCCCAGTCGTTTGTGTTGCCGGATGACCCCCAGGTGTCGTAGTCCATGTAGAAGGATGAAAGGCCGTTGAGCATGTACTCCATCGAGGAGCTTGACTTCTCTATGGATTCCGGGGTGGCCTCTGTCTTTGGCAAGGTCTCCTCGATGCAGCCTGTGGTGAGGACGGTCAAGGACACTGCGCAGAGGGCTCCCAGAAGTCTGATGATGTTATTATTCATATTCATTGTCTCCTTTTAATTAGAACTGTAACGTGACTCCTCCTGTTATCATACGCACAGGAGCGTAGGCGCTGGTGGCCGTCGTGCCCCAGAAGCTTCCGCGCGGGTCGAATCCCTTGCGCTTGCTCCAGTAGTAGAGGTTCTCGCCGGCGGCGTAGACGCGGATCTTGCTCATTCCTAGCTTCTTCACGAGCTTTTCCGGAAGGGTGTAGCCCAGGTTGATGTTTTGGAGTGTGAGCGTGGAGGCATCGGTGACGAACCTGTCTGACATCGAGCTGGCACTGTCATCCACATCCTGGATGGCGAACTGGAACCGAGGGATGTCAGAGTCGGTGTTTGTCTCAGACCAGGCCTTCAGCAAGTCCTTGTGGAAACTGTTGCCTGTGTTCTGTACGTTAGGGTTGCGCATAAGGGCGGCGTAGCCATAGTCGGCGGCCTTGCCCCCGATGCTGTAGTTGAGGTTGACGGAGAGGTCAAATCCCTTGAATGTCAGTGTCGTGCCAAAACCTCCGTAGAGATCCGGGTCGGCGTCGCCACAGTTGAATTCCGTGCCGTAGCTGAAGGTTGTGGTCTTGGTCAGCTCTCCTGTCTCACTGTTTCTGACGTACCACTGGGACTGGCCGTTCTCGTTGACCCCGGCGTATCTCTTCAAGTACAGAGTGTGCAGCGGAAGCCCTTCTCCGTGGAAGTAACCCCCGTTGACATACCCTGCGTGACCGTCCAGGACAGAACCTTTGTTGTCCTCGTTCAGCATCGTGATCTTGTTCTTGTAGTGTGTCGCGTTAAGGTTGACGTTCCAGCTGAAATCTCTCTTGCGGATGATGTCCAGACTCAGATCCAGCTCGACACCGTTGTTGAGCATGTTTCCGACATTGTCGTAGGAGCCGCCGTAGCCGCCGGAAAGCGGAACATAGACGAAGCACAGCATGTCGGTGGTCTTTCTGCTGAAGAACTCGGCGCTACCGGTGAGGCGGCCTTTGAATATGTCGAACTCCACACCGGCGTTGAAGTTGCTGTTGGTCTCCCAGGTGATGTTCTTGTTGCCGATCGTGCTGAGGGCCAAGGATGGCTCACCGTTGAAGTAGTTGATGGAGTAGGTGTCGGTGTAGCGGTAGTCTCCGATGGAGTCGTTGCCCTGCTGCCCCCATGAAGCCTTGACTTTCAGCATGTCGATCCAGGAAACATTGAACCAATCCTCCTTGCTGGCGATCCAGGCCGCTCCGACCGAATAGAAATCACCCCAGCGGTGGTCAGGATGGAAGCGTGATGACGCGTCGCGGCGGTAGGATGCGGACAGATAGTATTTCTCGTCCAGATTGTACATGGCCCTGCTGAACCAACCCTCGGTATTGTACCTGCTGGAAGATCCGGCGTTCTCCTTGATCTTGATGGCCGCGCTGAGTTCCTGCGCGTTGAAATAGGAGAAGAGTCCCTCGCGGTCGCCGCTCATCCATTCGTCGCGGTAGTCGTAGTTCTCATGACCGGCCATCACGGAGACATTGTGGCGTCCGAACTGCTTGGTGTAGTTCACAATCTGCTGGAAGTTCAGGGCGTAGACTATGCTGTTGTACTTGTAGACATAACCGCCCGGGTAGGCGGTCTTGCCGTAGCCGTAGAATCCCTGTTGGGTGGATGTGTAGTGTGACTCTCCGCTTGTGACAGTGCCGTTGACGGTGACTTTCAGACCCTCGAAAGGAGTCAGGTCCGCATAGCCTGTGAGTGTCAAGGTGTTGCCGATTGTCCTGTTGGTGTTCAGGGAGTTCTCCTGCAATGGATTGTTTCTGGAGAGAACCGGACGGTTGAGTCCGCCGAGCTCACCGGAGCCGTAGTCGTACATCTTTCCGTTCTCGTCGGTCATGATGTTTCCGTCCCCGTCACGCAGGTAGACAGGGTAGATCGGCGCCATCGTGTTAGTGATCCCGAACAGGGACGTGCCGGAGCCTTCGTCCACATCATCGGAGGTGCTGTGGGCGTAGTTCATGTTCGCTCCCACTTTCAGCCAGTCCTTGGCCTGATAGTCAGCCTTGAGGCGGATGGTGGTCCTTTTGAAATCAGAGTTGTAGACTATGCCCTGATTGTCGAGGTAGCCTATGGAACCATAAAAATTCAGATTCCCGGTGCCTCCTGTGAGGCTGAGGTTGTACTCCTGACGGAGACTGTGCCTGAACGCCTCGTCAAGCCAACTGTCCGGCGCCGCCGTGTAGACGTTGCCGTTGTAGTAGAGTCTTCTTCCCTTTGTGGCGTGTGGATTCATCCTGCCGTTCGTTCCGATGAGATACTCCCCGTCCGGGACGGTGTAGGTGAGGTAGCCGAGTCCGCCGTCGGCGGTCGCCCCGCCAAGGTTGGCGTTGGCCTGTCTGTGAGCCTCGTAAGGTGTCATTCCACGGTCACGCATGTAGTAGTTGTAGAGGGCGGACCAGTGCATCTCGTAGTACTGCACCGGATCCTTCACGTAGTCGTAGTCGATTGTCGCGCGGCTGTTGACGCTCCAACGGCTGTCCAGAGTGATCGTGGCCTTTTCGGACTTGCCTTTCTTCGTGGTGATCATCACGACACCGTTGGCTCCTCTGGCTCCGTAAAGGGCGTTGGAGGCGGCGTCCTTGAGTACGGTGATGTTCTCCACATCGTTAGGATTCAAGTTGTTCCAGCCTCCGTCGTAAGGAGCTCCGTCAACGATGATCAGAGGGGATGTCCCGGCATTGATGGAGCTGAATCCCCGGATGGCCATCGAAGGGGTGGCGGTAGGGGAGCCGGAGCTGTTGGTCATCTGAAGGCCGGCCACCTGGCCTTGAAGTCCGCTGATCACGTTCGTGAGCTGCTTCTTCTCAAGGGTCTCGCTCTTCACTACTGCCGCGGAGCCGGTGAAGGAGGATTTGGTCTGCTGGCCGAAAGCAACGACGAGAACCTCGTCAAGCTGCTGATGATCAGTCTTTAACCTGATTGTCATCACGGGCTGAGGGTCGAGTTCGACCGAGAGCATGCCGATGCAGGAGACGGTCAGCTTGTCGGAGGATTTCACACCGCCGAGGGTGAAATGGCCGCCCACATCCGTAATCTCTCCCTTCAGGGTGCCTTTTACCATCACTGAAGCGCCGATGACCGGTTCCCCGTTCTCGTCGATGACGGTACCTTTTATGTCTATGCTCTGGGCCGACGCGAATTGTAGCGCGGCAAAAAACATAAACAAGAACACGAAGATTTTTCGTTTCATACGTTGATCGATATTAGTGTTGTTGATTGTCTATTATGTTGTGATCAGTCGGATTTTGTCGTCATTCCGGCTGACGGGAGTATGAACCCCACCTTGTCCTTGTCTGACCACAGCCAGACTGTCCTGCTGTCGGTCCTGACGACCTGGAGTCCGCTGAAACTGAAGCCGGCCACGCCCATGTTGCCTGACACTGTGCCGTCAACGCCGGAGGAAGACGATGGCATGGCGCAGAGTTTCACGGTCACGTCCTTGGTTCCTTCGTTGTCGGAGATCCGCAGGATGCCTTTCCGAGGGTTGCAGTAGTACTGGTGCGTGTTCTTAAGGAAGGTGAACACAGGATTGCCGTCCTTGTATATTCCCAATCCTACGGTGGCGGAGAACTCGTCCCGCGAGTGGTCTTCTTCCTTGCCGCCCTTGCATCCGGCAAGGAGTGTGGCGGCAAGCGCCAGAGCGGTGAGCAATTTAAGAGATGATCTCATAATCTATGAATATTCAAGGGTTTGCTATAGTATGATGTTGATGAATCTGGTGAAATATTCCTTCCCCCCGTCCGGCGTTGTCAGAACGGCCTGGACATAATGCTCGCCCTTGCCCAGTCTGGTGTAGCTGTCGCTCTTCGCTCCGTCGATGGTCCATTGGATGTCGCTCACCTCGCCGCAGTCCACAAGCATCATGAGGAAGGTGTCCCCGGATGTCGGCTTGGCATTGGAAAGCCCTATTCTCGGGAAACCGCTACCTGTTTTTTTTGTCTCCAGGGTCAAAGTCATTTTTGTGTTTTTGTTGCCGGTGATCGTGATATCGTAGTCCTGGCCATCTTTAAGAAGAGGAATGTGCGCCTCCGTGGAGTTCAGCCCTGTGAGGCTGCCGGCGGCCTCCGCGCTCCCCGGGGTTCTCCAGACCACTGACCACGATGAGGAGACATCATCTTTCCAACTGAGCAGAATGTCGTGCTGGAAGGCGGTGGATTTGATTTCGCTGATGTCGCCGCCTCGTTCGCTCACGGACAGTTCCACGGAGCCTTCCGCCGCATTCAGCCTTATAGACGGCAGTTCCACCATCGTTTTCTTGCCGCTCGCCGCCAGAAAGCCGGATTCCGTGCCGGTGTAGATGGCTGTCACTTTCCTGCCGCCCGGGAAGAAGCAATGGGTCGGCAGGTACACAGGGGCGTAATCGCCTTTGGAACTCGGGTCGGAGTACATGATCCTGTAGCGCTCGTTCCCTTTTGCGATGTTCACAGTGTTTCCGAGCCAGCTGTTGCTCTCGTTTATTACATGATAGACAAGAAGCCCCCAGTCGGAACCGCGTCCGTAGTAGTCAAGATACTCTTTCTTGTCCCATACGGTCTTTCCTGCCCCGCGGCATTCCAGCAGGAAGTAGTCACCCTCTGTCTCCGTCTTGACGAGGTAGCCTTTGCCTTCGGTGACCGCCGGCAATGTGTAGTTGCCGGAAGTCTCCAGCACCTCAGGCTCCGCCCATCCCATCATCCATCTTTCGAGTATGCTCAGAGCTGGCGGGGTGCGGCTTTCGTTGTTGTAGGTTCCGTATGCCATCTGAGAGAAGTTGCCGGGGACTTCGCATTTGGTATCGTTGCCGCCGATGGTGTCGTAGAAGTCCGGCCACCCAAGAATGTGTCCGAATTCATGGCAGAAAGAGCCTATCGCGGCGAGAATGTTCACCCCTGTCGAGGCCGGTTCAAGCTCCGAACTACAGGCATAGCCTTGGATGGTGACACCGTCGAGGGACAGTCCGCTCAGCGGGCCTCTGTGAGGCCAGATCCCTTCGGGGTCGCCGTCGCTATTTGCTCCTCCCGAATAGTAGACGAAAATGTCGCGCGCCCTGCCGTTCTCGGCGAATTGGCTGAAATCCACGTCGTTGTCGGCTAGTCTGGCGACCTCGGAGACCATGTCCTGCGGTCTGTCCTTGTACCATGACCTTTTCTTTGAGAGTCTGTACGGCCCCGCTACGGTGAACTCAGGCTTGAACTTTCCGTTGGAGTTGTCGGAATAGTACTTCCCGACACTTCCCGTAGCTCCGCCCTTTGTGTAGTTCTCCGAGTTCAGCAGATCGTTGAACGCCGCGGCGTTTCCCAGAGTGAACGGCCGATCCGGAAATTCGGCGAGAAGCACCAGTATCTTCTTGTCACCGACCGGCTTCCATGATGTGCCCCCCAGACACGGCGGCGCACCGTCAAGCCCGGATCCGGAGCGGGTGGGGATTGAATATGTCCACGTCCCAAGGCGCTTCTGCCACTCGTCCTGTTCTCTGGGCAGGAGTCCCTTCCGCAGCGAGGATCCAAGGATCCGGCGCTCTGAGTCAGTCAGTCTCGCTACGGGTTTCGCCTTGACACCAGTCGGTGCCAGCCTCCCTTTCTCGTCCAGTCTGGCGAAAGCCCAGTCACCGTCGGCGTCAGCCGCCAGAGAGTATCCTTCCTCGGAGGTGACATAGTGGTGGAACTCGTCGCCATGGACGCGGATCCTGATCGTGGTGCCGTCACTTTGCCTCACAGTGACGACCCCGGGTCTGGCCGGTCCGGCAAATGCGGAAGAGAATGCCAGCGGCATTCCCAACAATAAAAGACAGAAAAACCGAATGATTAACTTTTTAAATGTCATGTCTTTAGCTTTATGTCATGTGATTGCGTCCAGGAAAAAAAACTCATAGAACAGTTTCCTGAAGAGTACCAAAAACCACCCACAATTTCAATATTTTTTTACAAATAAACAACAGTTTTGATGAGAAATTATTCATCTAAAGAATATTTTCGCGACTGTGCCGGAGCACCTTCCCCTTCTCTGCCGCTTATCTTTTGTCCGCCTACTCAGGTACGTCATCTTGTGTTGGACAGTGACAAGAAAAAGCGACAAGGAACTTTTTGATCCTTGTC
>SFCP01000061.1 GCA_004558535.1 Bacteroidales bacterium
GTCGTTGTCTTTGGGGAGTGGGAGTGACAGGAATTCATGTTATTTCATTTTTTCTCGGCAAAGGTAGAAATATTCTCTTGCAACCCGGTTGCAAAGGTCAGTGCAAGGTGAGCGCAATAAACTTGCATTCATTGCCGAGGCGCAGTTTGATTTATCAAAGTCGGAGCAAGGTGCGTACAATAAGCTTGCGCTCATTGCCGAGGCGCAGCCTGACTTATCCAAAGTCAGTGCAAGATAAATCCGTAATGACATCAAGAGGCCTGCATACGAAGAGGGCGCTCACTGCCGACTGTTGCCGGAAGCGAGCGCCCTGCTTTGTTTAGGTTCAAACTAATTTAGGCTTCTGGAAGTCCACCGTGCCATCAACGAGCGCGTAGAGCGTGTGATCTTTGCCCATACCTACATTTTTGCCGGGATAGTGCACCGTACCGCGCTGACGCACGATGATGTTGCCTGCGATGCAGTTCTGTCCACCCCAAATCTTAACGCCTAATCTCTGTGAAGCCGATTCACGGCCGTTCTTAGAACTACCTACACCTTTTTTGTGTGCCATTTCTTCTGATTTTTAGGGTTAAGCAATTACTTGTTTGATTGTCAATTCGGTAAACTGGTGGCGATAACCGTTCAGTTTACGATAACCTTTGCGGCGCTTCTTGTGGAAAACCAGCACTTTGTCGCCTTTTACGAGGTTCGACTTCACCTCACATACCACTTTGGCGCCTTCCACTGTGGGGAGACCGACCGTAACGTTGCCGTCGTTGTCTACCAACAGCACTTTCTCAAATTCAACAGTCTGGCCGTTTTCCACATTCGGCATGTGGTTGACGAAAAGCTTCTTTCCCTCTTCGACCTTGAACTGCTGACCGTTAATCTCTACGATTGCGTACATTTTTTGAAATACATTAAACGGGTTTTTCCGGGAGGCGGGTGCACGACACATGGCTCGCGACCTCTTCTTCCAGCCCCTTCGGACTCAAAATCGCGGCAAAGTTACGACTTTTTTTGGATGTAGACACGATTGACTTACTTTTTTGGTTCTGCGAGGTAGGGTGTAGAGGGGCAGTGTGACCTGCGCATTTCGCCCTTTCGGCTTTGCGGAATCATGTCGGCATGGGTACTTGCAAAGTCGCCGGATGATAGGAAAAACTAAGTGCTGATTCGGTGAAAACTACTTACTGATTTGGCGAAAACTAAGTGCTTTGTAGAAAAAACTAAGTGCTTTGTAATTTTTTCTAAGTGCTACTTAGTTTTCGGCCTCCGCCATGCTTGATTTTTCGGCCGGGATGCGCATGAAAATAGCCACTGTCCTTATACGCATTTCTTCTCTCGAAAAATGCTCCACACTCTTCACTGTCCGGCTGCGCACCTGTGTTTCAGCCGCTTCGGTGTGAAGGGTTTCTCCCGAAAACTCTTCACAACCCCTCACCGACCCCTCACGTTGACTTTTCCCCCGGATGGTCCGGCGATGGGGTGGGCTGCACCGAATTGCTCAGCAGGAAATGGAATGAACGGCGATGACCGGCTGCGGCGAGGGCTGGTGTACAGTTGGTGTATGGTTGGCAGAGAAACTATACACCCTGCAATTATTTGTCATGCAGCTATATATGGGGCCTGGTGTATAGTTGGCAGAAAAAATGGGGCTATAAAATACGTATATGCGCGCGGGGGCGAATGGGGGTCGCCAGGTAGCCGTCATCGGCAGCCGTATGCTTTGCCACCGCTCGGATATGATAAATCCATCGGTCCGATGGTTGGAACACCGGTCCGATGGATTTTGTGGTAAAAGCCGTGGTCGGGGCAATGCTTGCCGTGTGTTACTGCTTTCTGTAGGAGTGTACTCTCTCCGTGTACCAAACGTTGCCACTTTTGACGATGAGTTTATTTCCATTCAGCTCGTAGGTATTGTTGAAAGTCTGGGAGCTGACATCGCCGTCGGAGTTAGCACCGGCCAAGGTGCCTTTGGTGGTTACCGTATTGCCTTTTACCTTATACGTGAATTGGCCGCGGCGGATAGAGGTGTAGCCTCCGACACGATCTATGGTAGCTGTGCCGGTGCCGTTGGAGTTGAAAGTGATGGTTACATTCGAGTAGAATGTGTCATAGTCGTCACCTACCCAGGTGCCCACTACGTTGGAGTTGCTCACAGAACCACCTTCGTCATCATCGCTGCACGACGTAAGTGCAAACGGGCAAGCCAGAATGGTCAGAACGAGGAACAGAGCGGCGTACTTGCAGGCGAAAAATGCTTTTTTCATAGTGTTGATAGGAATTAAGTTAAACATAAAATTCATAAAAGTAGAGCTTTTGCCTGCAAATGTAGGGAAAAGTAGTATAGAAGAGCGAATAAATCATTAGAATTTATTTTAGACAGGCATTTGTGAGGCCGTGGCTATCCCTCTGCTTCGTTTTTGCGGGCGGGCAGCGTCTGCTTGATGTTTTGTTCGCGGTGGCAGAGCCGTACCTCGATGCCGAACGGTGGAGATGTTCGGCCAGATGTTGTGCGGAGTAGACGCTGCGGTGCTGGCCGCCTGTGCAGCCAAACGAAAACATCAGGTCGGTAAATCCGCGCCGCAGGTAGCGTGTGACGTGGGCGTCGGCCAGTTGATATACGTTGTCGAGGAAGGGAAGTATATCGCCGTCGTCCTCAAGGAATTTGATGACGGGAGCGTCCAGTCCCGTGAGTTTTTTGTAGGGTTCGTAGCGGCCCGGATTGTGTGTGCTGCGGCAGTCGAATACGTAGCCTCCGCCGTTGCCGCTTTCGTCGTTGGGGATGCCTTTCTTGTAGCTGAAGCTGAATATGCGCACGACCAGCGGTCCTTTGCCGTCGTAGGGTGATCGGGTCGCCTCGCCGTGGACGGGGGCGGGCTCGTTGAATTGCGGCAGGTCGACCATACGCTTCAGTGTGTCCTCCAGGTGGGGGTAGGGCAGGCAGGTACCATCGAGCAGCATGCGTCGCAGGTTTTGGATGGCAGGGGGAATGCTGTCGATGAAGTACTTCTTGCGTTCGAAATAGCCTCGCAGGCCGTAGGCACCGAGCACTTGGAGCAGACGGAACAGCACGAAAAGCCGCAGATCTGCGCGAAATTGCTCTTCATCGACGGCAGTGATGCTCTGTAGTTCGCTGATGTAGGCAGCTATCATCTCTTCGCGTAGGGCGTTGGAGTAGCGCGCCGAAGCTTGCCACAGGAAGGATGCTACATCATAGTGCAGGGGTCCGCACTGTCCTCCCTGGAAATCGATAAAATGGGGCCGGCCGGTGGCATCAAGCATTACATTGCGCGCCTGAAAGTCCCGATAGAGGAAGGTAGGTCGCGGTCCGGGAGCTGCTGCCAAGTCGGTAGCCATGGCGTGCAGGTCGCGCTCCAGCAGTACCTCGTCGAAGGGTGTGTCGGTGGTGCGCAGGAAACAGTATTTGAAGTAATTGAAGTCGAACATGGCAGCTTGCTCGTCAAAATGAGTAGGGGCAAGCAAGCGGTCGAAGTCGAGGGTGGCAGCTCCTTCCACCTGGATATGAGGAAGGCAACAGATAGTACGGCGGATGAGTTGACGCTCTTCGTCGCTGTAGTTCGCATCATTTTCGCGGCCGTGGCTGAGTGCTTGATAGAGCGAGCGGTTGCCGAGGTCGCTTTGTAGGTATCGTGTGGCGTCCGGGCTGCATGCGTAGATTTCAGGTACGGGCAGGTGGCACGCAGTGAAGTGTCGGCTCAGGTAGACAAAGCAGCGGTTTTCGTTTGTGTCGGGACCGATTACGCCTATGGCAGTTCCGCCATCTGTGGCGTAGAAGCGAATATATTCGCGATTGCTGCCGGCTTTGGGCAGGCGCTCCACTTTGAGCGGTGCGCAGCCTTGCCATTGCTTGTAGAGTTGCAGGAGGAGTTGCATGGACGAGATGAAAAAAGATTTAAGGAGAAGGCCGTTGCGGAGAGCGGGTCAGAGGTGCAGCTGCCGGTCGTAGGGTAAATGAATATGTTTGCCGATACTGGTGACGATAAGCCCGGCCCCCTGTTTCTGTACCTCTTCGCTGATGATGGCTCCCATGATGGCGGATCGGTGGTCGTCGAGGTGGCTGACCGGTTCGTCCACAAGCAGGAAGTCAAAGGGTTGTGCCAAGGCCCGCACAAGGGCTACGCGCTGCTGCTGGCCGAAACTGAGCCGTCCCACGGGTGATTGCAGTTTGTCGGCAATGTCCAACCGTTCAAACCACTCCTTGATGCGTTGAGGCGGGAGGTGGTGCGTCAGTCGGTTCTTGATTTCTATGTTTTCGTAGGCAGTAAGTTCGGGGAATAGACGAAGCTCCTGGAACAAATGACTCAGCCGGCAGCGTCGGATTTCCACCCAGTCCCGGACTTTGAAGCTGCTTGTGGGCGTATTGTCGAAGAGGATGGTGCCGGTGAAGTCGTTGCGAAAGCCCAACAGGTAGCTGCACAGCGAGGATTTCCCCGTACCCGACATGGCCTCGACAAGGTAGGATTTTCCCTTTTCCAGTATGAGATCCTGCTGCCACACGTCGCTGTGTGACAGGTCGCGGTCGGCAAAAATGTGTGGCGTGACTTGATGTAGGTGGATGCAGTTCATAGGATGGTTTTCTGGCGAGGCAGTGAGGAGTGAGTGCTTTGTATTTCTATGTCGAGGGGCTGTATGTCAGTGCGGGTGCCGGTTTTTTCGTTTTACAAAGGCTTTAGGAAATTCTCGCTTTGAGGTTCATCAGTTGTACGGCTACAAGGGCCGCTGTTTCTGTGCGTAGCCGGCTACGTCCCAGGCTGACAGGCTGGTAGCCGGCGGCCTGGGCGCGTTCCACCTCCTCGGGTGTAAAATCTCCTTCGGGTCCAATCAGAACGGTGGCGTCGCCATGGGCGGGCAGCAGGTCGAAGAGGAAAGGCAGTTCGCCCTCGGCGGCCAGACAGTGGGCGATGAATTTTGCGCCGGTGCCCGGTTGCTGTAAGAATGCAGCAAAGGGGGTCAGTTCGGCGACTGTCGGTTTGTACGCCTTGTGGCTTTGCTTGGTAGCGGCTACCACGATTTTCTCCACGCGTTCGGTCTTGAGCACGCGGCGTTCGGAGTTGTGGCACAGCAGGAAGTGGATGCCGTCCATTCCTATCTCCGTAGCTTTTTCCGCCAGCCATTCCATTCGGTCCATGTTCTTGGTAGGCGCCACTGCCAAGTGGATTTCTCCGTGCCAGTACTTTTCGCCGGGAATGACCCGGTCGATGTGCAGGGAGCAGGACTTGGGCGAGGCCGACTGTAGCGTACATTCATAGAACGAACCCCGCCCATCCGTGGCCAGCAGGGCTTCGCCGGCTTTCATGCGGAGCACGCGGACGGCGTGGGCAGCTTCTTCGGCCGGCAGTTCGGCGCATTCGGGCAGCCCGGGAGCGTAGAACAGGTGTACTTCTTTCATATCAGGGGGAATGTGTGTAGGGAGGGCTTATTCCGGTTGTAGTGTTTCGCTTTCGCTGTCTCGTAGTTTGATTTCATCACGCAGTGCCGAGGCCAGTTCAAAGTTCTCTCTGCTGACCGCTTCGTTGAGGGCTTCTTGCAGCAAGTCCCTGCTCATGGCCGTCAGGGGCAGGGCTACTTCTCCCTCTCGCCTTTGTTGGCGTGTCAGGGCTGCGTAGTCCTCGGTCGTCACCAGCAGGGGGACATTTTCAGACAGGGAGAGCGCCACCCCGTTGCCCACGTCGGTGGTTAGTTTCTGCCGGTCTTCGTCGCGGTTGAGCATCAGGCAGGCGCAGACGTTCCCCCTGTGTGGAAACCGCAGCCATATACCGGTCAATTCGACGCCGTAGGTATGCATCAGACGCGAGAAAAGTTGCGTTGTCGGGTATTCGTGCAACTGCATGGCGCGCAGGATGGTAGCGTTGTCCTGTTTGCTGATGAGCACAGGGAAAATCCGCGGTTCTGTCTGCGACTTTAGCATGAGGATATAGACATCGCTGATTGAGACGCCGCGGGTAAGTCCTATGGGGGTTATGGTGATGAAATCTTGCTCCACGATGGTGTTGGTTTTGCGGGAATGAATTGGATTGTCAGGGCCGTCGAGGGTGGGAGAGAGGGCTTTCTCTCCGCGTTGGGCGGCAGTGGGAGTTGGGATGCGGGGTGGAAGTATCTGCCTATCCGGGCGGCAGAAGATTTTACATCCATGATACAAAAGTAGGTATTTTATTTGATTGTGGCGAAAGGGACGTGCCAATATCTGCGAGTGCGGCATCGTTTTTTTTGAAAAGCCCTTTGTCCGTACTCGGTGCGGGTGGGGCGTCACGGGGTGCTTTGTGGGCAGGCCGAAATAGGAGCAGGTGGGGAAAATGAGGCAAAAAGCGGGTAAAAGACGCGCAATTTGGAGAAACTTTGCACTGCGAAATTGCCGCCGTCGAATTTTTGTGTAAGTTTGCAGGTGTTATATGGTATTTTGTCGGGGTGTCAGTGGCCCTTAGAGGGCGACTTGTCGGAAATGGAAGCTCTGCAAAATTATCTAATGTTATGGAAAAATTTCAGCTACATATCTTAGGTTGTGGCAGTGCTACACCTACGGTGCGTCACTTCCCTTCTGCGCAGGTGCTGACGCTGCGTGGAAGGTCCTACATGGTGGATTGTGGCGAGGGGGCGCAGTTGCAGTTGCGGCGGTGCAGGATTGGTTTTGCTTCGATCAACCATATATTTATTTCTCACCTGCACGGCGATCATTGCTTCGGCCTGATGGGATTGATGTCCACCTTTGCCCTGCACGGCCGTCCCACCGATTTGCATGTGTATTCGCCGGCCGGACTGCGCGAAGTCCTGCAGCCGCAGATTGATTACTTTTGTCGTGGCATGAGCTTCCAAGTTGTTTTTCACGAAGTGCCTACGGATCGTTCCGAGGAGGTCTTTTCCGACAGTGCCCTGCGTGTCACGACCATTCCTTTGCAGCATAGGGTGCCCACGTGTGGCTATCTGTTTTGCGAACAGCCGGGTTTGCCGCACATACGGCGCGATATGATTGATTTTCTCGGCATTCCCCACTACGCTATCATGGGCATCAAGGAGGGCGGTGGCTGGACGACGGACGACGGTCGTGTGTTTTCCCATGAGCAACTGACGGTGCCGGCGCGTCCGCCGCGTGCTTATGCCTACGTCTCCGACACCCTGTTTTGCCCCCGGTGTGCGGAGTTGATTCGTGGAGTGGACTTGCTTTTCCACGAGTCCACTTTTGCCGAATCGGATGCCGCTCGGGCTGTCGAGACCAACCACTCTACGGCCATGCAGGCAGCACGTATGGCAGAATTGGCCGGTGCTACTCGCCTGGTTATCGGACATTTTTCTTCGCGCTACGATGACGAGGACCTGCTGCTGGCCGAGGCGCGTTCCGTCTTCCCCCATACCGAGCGGGCGGCCGAGACCCGCGTCTTCGACATCGGCGAGTAGTTTTTTCCTGCGTACCTATTTATATAGCATACCCAAGCACATGGACAGAAATATTATCTACAAAGACCAGAATTTCATTATTGTCGACCACATCGAGGACTTCAAGAACGAAAGTGTGAACACGCAGATCGACAAGATTGTCTTCCTGACAGTGTTGAAGGGCGGCATACATCTGAATGTGGACGGGGTGGACCACGATTTGCAGGCCGATGAGATACTCCTCTGCCTGCCGCGGCAGTATGTGCACGATTATAGCCCGACGCCCGACTTCCAAGGCTCCGTCATCCTGCTCAACACGGGCTTTGTGCGCGACATCATGCACAGTAGCATGCAGTCGCTGCGCGATTTCTTCTATGTGCACGAACATCCCGTGCTGCGGCTCAGCAGCCCTGCGAAGCAGCAGTTTGCCAAGTATCTCAGCCTGTTGCGCTTCCGCTATGAGCATCCCACCGAGAAGTACCATTCCGACATCGTGAAGGCCATCCTCGAGGCCATGCTCTACGAGCTGCTGAACATGATTTGCATGGACGGAGGAAAGGACGATACACGCATCGTCCGTCAGGGCGAGCGGCTGTTCAAGAGCTTCATGGAATTGCTCGTAGGCGACGAGGTGCGTTCGCGGTCGGTCAGCGACTATGCCGGCCGCCTGTGCGTCACGTCCAAGTACCTGAGTGCCGTGTGCAAGCAGCTCACGGGAAAGACTGCCTCGGCGTGGATCAACGAGTATGTCGTGCGCGATGTCACCCGCTTGCTCAAGTATTCCGATCTGAGTATCAAGGAAATTGCACTAAAGTTGGATTTCCCCAATGTTTCGTTCTTTGGAAAGTACGTCAAGAACCAGTTGGGCCTGCCGCCCTCGGAGTATCGCAAGAAGTATGCCGGCAACCACTGATCGGTTGTCGTGAAGTGGATAAGAAAGCGTTTGCTTCATCCCCCACAGGCTGTGGACAGGATGAAGCAAACGCTTTTTTGGTGAGACGAAGTCGGACTTAGATTTCCGTATCTTCGTAGAGAAATCGCTTGATGCTTCGTTTGGGCGTCTTCTCGAACTCCTCCTTGAAAATTTTGAAGCCCGACAGTTGTTCGTAGTGGTTGACCATCGTATTCAGGTCGCGTCGGTTTTGCTCCATCACCTCGTTGAGTGCCGCTGCGTCCAGTCCGGCTTTTTCCACCTCGTCGTAGTCCGGATGGATGAGGCCGTAGAGCTTGTCGCCCTTTTGGATAACGATACATTCGCTCACGTAGGGCAGTGTGTTCAGCTTGTCCTCGATTTCCTCGGGGTAGATGTTCTGTCCGTTCGAGCCTAACAGCATATTCTTGCAGCGTCCGCGGATGTAGAGGAAGCCGTCCTTGTCCATCACACCCAGGTCTCCCGTGTGATACCATCCGTCCTTGTCGAGCGTGGTGGCGGTAGCTTCGGGATTTTTGTAGTAGCCCAGCATCACGTTGGCGCCGCGCGTCAGGATTTCTCCCACCACGTTGGCCGGGTCGGGGCTGTCGATGCGGACTTCCATGCGCGGGGCGGCCGTTCCGCATGATCCGGGGCGGAATGTCTGCCAGTCCTCGTAGCTGATGATGGGGGCGCATTCCGTGGCGCCGTAGCCCACGGTGAAGTTGAAGCCGATCTTATAGAGGAATTGCTCGATTTCGCTGTTGAAGGCCGCACCGCCGATGATGATTTCGTAGAAGCGGCCGCCGAAAGCCTCGACCAGTTGTTCGCGCACCTTTTCGCGGATTTTCTGGTTGATGAAGGGCATGCGCAGCAACACTTTCATACCCGGTGTCTGCAACTTTGGCAGCACCGCCTTCTTGATGATTTTCTCGATAATCAGCGGCACGGAGATGACAATGTGCGGGCGGATTTCCGAGAAAGCCTTGAAGATAATCTTCGGCGAGGGTACGCGCGTCAGGTAATAGATATGTACACCCTGCATGAACTCAAAGATGAACTCAAAGGCCATGCCGTAGGTGTGGGCCATGGGCAGCATGGATATGACCGAGTTTCCGCGCTTCACCTTGAGACCTATTTTCTCGCGGGCAAATAGCAGGTTCGACCACAAGGCCCGATAGGGGACCATTACGCCTTTCGAGTTGCTCGTAGTGCCCGATGTGTAGTTGATCATGGCCAAGTCGTCGGCCTGCGGGCTGTATGCGTAGGCCACGTGTTCTTTGCGGAAGAACTTGGGGTACTTTCGGCCGAAAAATTCGTTCAGCCGTTCGCGCGCCTCGGTCAGCGGTTCCGTGCGCGACACGAGTAGCGAGTAGTCGGGGATGTTTATGATGCCCTCGAGTGCAGGCATTGCGTCGGCATTGAGCGTGGGCCACACCTGGTCGCCTGCAAAGAGCAGCTTGGCCTCCGAGTGGTTGACGATGTTGTGTACCTGGTCCGCCTTGAATTCGTGTAGGATGGGCACCACCACTGCGCCGTAGGTCAGTGTAGCCATGAAGGCCACTGCCCAGTTGGCACTGTTGCGTCCGCACAGGGCTATCTTGTCACCCGGCCTTACGCCGGCGCCGGAAAATAGGATGTGCAATTTTTCAATCTTGCGGGCCACGTCCTTATACTGCAGGGTGCTTCCTTCGTAGTCCGTCAGCGCGTCAAGGTCCCAGTTTTCCTTGATGCTTTCCTCAATGTAGGAAATAAAATTTGAGTAGGTTTCCATGAATGATACAGGGGTAAATACGTGGCTTGTGGAGGATGATTTTTCGCACAACCCACTCAGTTTTGTGCAAAAGTAAGAAAAAACCTTGGATTGGCGGGCCGGTGGCGCAGGGAAAATTGTATTTTTGTCCATAAAAACAATGCAGCCCATGGTTTCCCCCTGCCGGCTGCCTCGAAAAAGCGAAATGTAGAACACGATGAAACAGCTTGATTTTCTGCGCTCCCGGCGCGTTCGTATTGTGATTTTGACGGTCCTGCTGCTCCTGTTGGTAGCAGGGGGCGCGGCCTGTGCGTTTTTCATGAGGTCCTTCAACGGTGCCGCCGAGCCCGTCTATGTGTATATCGATGCCGACGACGATGCCGACTCGCTCCGTGCGAAACTTCTCGACGAGGGTCGTGCCTCCTCCTCGCTCAGCCTGCGGGGCGTACAGCTGCTACAAAGTGGCACCGCCGGCGTACGGCCCGGACGCTACGATGTAGGTTCCGGCCAGTCCGTGCTCGACGTGGCGCGCCGCCTGCGTCGGGGGCAGCAGTCGCCGCTGCGCCTGACCATCCCCTGCGTGTGGCGAAGTCAGGATCTGGCCGGACGGCTCTCGCGGGTGCTGATGGCGGACTCCGCTGCGCTGGCCGACGCCATGACCGATGCCGCTTTGTTGCGCGAGCTCGGCACAGACTCGGCCAATGTCGTGGGCCTGTGTCTGGCCAATACCTACGAAGTCTATTGGACAATCGCTCCCGTTGACTTCCTGCGCCGCATGAAGCGGGAGTCCGACCGCTTTTGGACCGACGAGCGCCGTGCTGCGGCCGAGCGGTTGGGACTGACACCGGCCCAGGTGGTCACCCTCGCTTCCATTGTCGACAAGGAGACGGCCGCTGCGGCCGAGCAGCCCCGCGTGGCAGGGATGTACCTCAACCGCCTGCGCACCGGCATGAAGCTACAGGCCGACCCGACGGTGAAATTCGCCCTCGGCCGGTTTGACCTGCGGCGTATCCTCCATGAGCACCTCACCGTCGACAGCCCCTACAATACGTACCGCTACGAGGGACTGCCGCCCGGTCCCATCTGCCTGCCCTCCCTGCAGAGCATCGAGGCCGTGCTCCGTGCCGAGCAGCACGACTATTTGTATATGTGTGCGAAGGAGGACTTTTCCGGCACGCACAACTTTGCCCGCACCTACGACGAGCATATGGCCAATGCCCGCCGGTATCGCGCCGCACTAAATGCGCGCGGCATCAAGTAGGGGCGGGGGCGGCAGCAGGAGCCGGGCGTCGCGCCGCGCCGTACGTCGGTGCTGTTCGTCAGTGCTTCGTCCGCCTACAAAGCCGGCAGAAGGGGTGGGGTAGATACCTAACTTTTAATATAAAAAACCATAAAAGCCGGTTTTATGGCCTGATTTGTCACTTCGTCCGCCTGCCCGATTTTGTCGAAGTAGCAGCTGCGGAAAATTACAAAGGACTTGGTTCAAACTACATAGGACTTAGTAAAAACTACAAAGGACTTAGTTTGAACCAAGTCCTTTGTAGTAGCAACGATACAAGGGAAATAAATGCCTGAAAACGGGGTGGTTGCGAAAAAGGAGGGTGTCCGCGTCAACGGAGACCCTCCTCTTCCTACGGCAAAGTTAATACATTTTTCTGCCAAAAGCAAATCGTCGATTTTCCCTTTTAACACTTTCGGCGTGCAGACGCCGTATGCCCCTCCGTGCCCTATTCAGCGAGGAAAAGGGCGGCCCGTGTCGTGATGGAGCGCACCACATTGAAGAGCACTGCGCCACAGAATGACAGGCACAGGTAGAGGGCAAGGGTAATGGGCGGCAGGCCCGAGGGTTCGCCCAGACTGACCGTCATCGCATCGGCTGTGACGGCGCACAACATCGTGAGCGGCGCCATCAGGACGAGGGCAGCCACAAACAGCAGGACCGCGGTGCTGACGACATTCACGGTGACAAGGGCGCCCAAGCCTTGGAATAGCGCGCGCCATCCCACCTCGGGGCGGTAAATCCAGTTGATGCGCAACTGGGTGTGCAGTTGGCCACAGCACATCCATACCGGGATTTCGGCGAAGGCAATCCATGCGTAGAAGTGGGCTCCCCATGCGACCAAAGCCGTGAGGCCGCAGAACAGCACGGCACAGATGGCGTTCGCCACAAGGCTGCGGCACAGGTAGGGGGCCGTGGCGCGAAACGCCTTGCCCACCCGTCCCAGAAGACCGCTTCGGGGGGCCGGGCCGGTGCTTTCCGCGCTCTCCGTGTCCGACTGGGGGCTTTCGCCCTTGTCTGGGCGTGGCTTTTCGAGAGACTTTTCGGGGGCGGCCTCTGGCCCGGGGGCAGCGTCTTGCCGACGCTTTTGGCAGAGACACAGGCGCGCCGTCAGCCAGCTCTCGGCCAACAGGAGAATCACGAAGCAGCCTATGAGCAGCGTCCATGCCGTGCCGGAGAGATGAAGCAGGGCACTGTGGGCGTTCTCCGCCACGCCGGCCTGCGGGGTGATGGGCATCGGCGCCACGATGTCCCGGAAAAACAGGAGGACCAAGGCGGCGCAGGCCGTC
>SFCP01000062.1 GCA_004558535.1 Bacteroidales bacterium
GTGAGTGTGGTGCCCATCTTGCGGCGCGAGGTGTTGTCGGCATCGAGCTGATCGAGGGTATCGTAGGTGAGAGTGAGTGCTTTTTGGAAATACTCCTTCATTTCCTCGATGCTACACAGGGGTGCGTCGGCAAGGTTTTCACCGATGGTTTCGGCGACGCAGTTGCTGGCCACTTCGCCTTTTTCGTGTCCACCGATGCCGTCGCACACCATGAAGATGCGATGGTTGGTGGTGGCTTCTCCCGCGCGGGGGAAGAGGGCGTCCTCTTGGTTGGGTTTTTGTCCGCATTCGGTGAAATAGGCGGGTTGCAGTATTTTTATTTCCATATCGTGTGTGGTGTATGTGATAATGAGAAATCAGATGCGGGGGAGGCGAAGCGTGTGCCCCCTCGTGTTTTTTTTGTTTTTGGTTTTTGTTTTTTGAGGCTCTTGGACCTTTTGGAAACTTGGGCCTTTTGGAAGCTTGGGAACTTGGACCTTTTGGGGCTCTTGGGAATTTGGACTTTTACCCCTTACCCCTTTTTGTGTATTATTTATATCAGAAGATGAACTTCACGACGTCATTGAAGATGGCGTAGGCCATAAGGGCGAACAGGATCCACATGCCGGTCACCTGTGCCACCTCCATAAAGCGGTCGGAGGGCTTGCGGCGCGTCACAACTTCGTAGAGCAGGAAGAGCACGTGGCCGCCGTCGAGGGCGGGTATGGGCAGTATGTTCATGAAGGCGAGCATCAGGGAGATGAAGGCCGTCAGTTCCCAAAAGCGCAGCCAATCCCATTCGGCGGGAAAGAGGTTGCCGATGGTACCGAAGCTGCCTACGCTCTTGGCGCCGTCAGCGGTGAAGAGGTATTTCAGGTCGTCAACATAGCCGCAAAGTACGTTCCAACCATGGGCAATACCTGCGGGGAAACTTTCAAGGAAACCATACTGCTCGGTCGTAAGGGACTGCTTCACATAGTCTGTCATGGGGCTGTGCTTGTAAATGCCCATGCGGAAGTCGGGGTCCATGCGGAAGTGCAGGGTGTCGGTCTCCTGTTTGCCGGCATGTCTCACTACGACGGAAACTGCACGCAGTTTGGCACTGTCGGCGGGCGAGCAGCCTGCGGGTTTCGAAGAGGAACAGCTGAAGAGTCCGCCGCTGCTTTCGGTTTTTGCACTGAGCACATCGTGTATCTTGCCCATTTCTTGATCAAACTCGTTCCAAGTGGAGAGTTCCTTGCCATTGAACGACAGGAGTACGTCGCCACCGCGAATTCCGGCCTGTTCTGCGGGGCTGCCCTTGGCCACGCTGTCTATCAGCGAGGGGGCGAGGACTTCCATGAAGCGCGGTTGGTCCTGCAGCATGTCGAGCAGGTTCAGATCGCCGGGCAGGGAGAGCTGCACTTCCTTTCCCTCGCGCAGGACTACGACTGACCGGGCTTCCGAGATGTCGCGAAAGAGGTCTGCGTCGTAGGCCTTGAACGTTCTCTTTTCGGTTCGCAGTGGGATGTCTCCGTCGCGAAAGCCCAACTTTTCGGCCTGTTCGTTGTAGGCAAAGCCTTTGGTGTACTTTTCAATCGGTACGTATTGTGTGCCCCATACGAACAAAATCATTGCGTAGATGAAGAGTGCCAGCAGGAAGTTGACCAGCACGCCGCCCACCATGATCAAGAGGCGCTGCCAGGCGGGTTTGTTCTTGAACATTTGGTTCTGCGGCGTGTCATCCTTTTCTAAATCCTCGGCCGAGGTGCTCTCGTCCACCATACCGGCTATGTTGACATAGCCGCCCAAGGGTAGCCACCCTAAGTGGTAGTCGGTACCGCGCCAGGTGAAGAGTTTCAGTGTGCCGCTGAAGCGGTGGAAACCCAGGTTGATGGCGGGGTCAAAGAAGAGGCAGAACTTTTTGACACGGACGCCAAAGATCTTCGAGAACAGGAAATGCCCTCCCTCGTGCAGCAGGATGAGGATGGCGAAGCAGAGGATGAGTTGCAATGCTTTTATCAGGAAAACTTCCATTGGCTTTGAGTGTATTTTTACTTGTTTTTGATTCGATTGGGCGAAATCCCCAAGTAGTTGATTGGATTCTGTGTGATTGGAATATGAAGCCTGTGTTGTATAAGTTGCTCCTTATAATATAAGTTGTTCTGCCACGGTCCGTGCTTCGTGGTCTGTGGCAAAGTAGACGTCGGGGGCGACTTGGTTGTCAAAGGGCACGGCATCCATTGTGGCACGAATGATTTCGCCGATTCGGGTAAATGGAATCTTCCCCTGCCGGAAGGCGAGGTTGGCCACTTCGTTGGCAGCATTCATCGTGCAGGGGAGGTTGCCGCCGCGGTGTGCGGCTTCGTAGGCGTAGGCCAGGCAGGGGAACTTCTGCATGTCCACCGGTTCGAATGTCAGTTTCTGCAAGGCAAACAGGTTGAGCCGTTCGCCGCTCAGTCCCAGCCGCTCGGGATAAGAAAGGGCATACTGGATGGGTAAGCGCATGTCGGGCACGCCCAATTGGGCCTTGATTGCGCCGTCGCAGAACTGCACTGCGCTGTGGACGACGCTTTCGGGATGCACCACCACCTCGATTTGCTCCGGGCGCAGGTGGAACAGGTGGCAGGCTTCTATCATTTCAAATCCCTTGTTCATGAGGGTCGCCGAATCGATGGTGATTTTGGCACCCATTTTCCAGTTGGGATGATGGAGGGCGTCGGCGGGTGTGACGTGCTGCAATTCGGCAGCATCCTTGCGGCGGAAGGGTCCGCCCGAAGCCGTCAGCAGTATTTTTTCCACCGAATTGCCGAAGTCTCCGACGAGGCACTGCAGGATGGCTGAGTGCTCACTGTCTACGGGCAGCAGGGGGACTTGCTGTTCCCTCACCCGCTGCATGATATATTCGCCGGCCACGACGAGCGTCTCCTTGTTGGCCAGTGCAATCGGCTTGCGGGCTTCCAGTGCAGCGATGGTAGGGCGCAGACCGGCAAAGCCTACCATTGCTGCAAGGACCATGTCGACGGAGGGCATGGCGACTACATCACAGAGGGCTTCCTCGCCGGTGTACACTTTGATGGGCAGGTCTGCCAGGGCATCGCGCACTTGTTCGTACTTGCGCTCGTCGGCTATGACGACCGTGTCGGGCTGAAATTCGCGTGCCTGTGCGATCAGCAATTCTGCATTGCTGCCCGCCGTCAGTATGTGGGCCGAAAATCGCTCGGGGTGGCTTCTCACTACGTCCAGGGCCTGTGTGCCGATGGAGCCGGTGGAGCCCAATATGGCTAATTGCTTCATACGTCTCTTGTTGGGGAAAAAGGGGTAATGCCCCGCTGTACTCCCGTGCCGTTTCGGGATGGCTCTGCCGATTTATGACTTTTGGTTCAGTGTCAGCAGTTCTTCGGGATAGTCCGTTATCAATACACGGTCTCGGCGGCGCAGTTCAAGGAGGAAATCCTCGTGCAGGGGGAGGTAGCATTCCTCGCCGTCTTCGCTCCTCACAGTGAGCAGGATATTGGCGGAACTCTCATCGACGCTTTCCACCACGCCGATGATGCGTCCTTCGCGATTGTACAGCGTAAACCCTATCAGTGCCTGCCAGGATGACAATTCGGCTTCCTCTTCCTCCTCGGGCAGTGCTGCTTTGGGGTAGAAGACTTTTGCACCGACCAGTCGGCGGGCCGCCTCTTCGCTGTCGACGTCCTCAAATTGGAAGATGGCCGTCCTGTCGTTCTTGAATCGGTATTCCGTCCAATGGAAGGGCACGGGCAGTCCCTCCATTTCCAGTAGCAGGTATTCGGCAGTACCGCGGTCGAAGGCATCGTCGGTAAAGAGCAATTCCACTTCGCCGCAAAGTCCGCGCACCTTGCTGATTTTACCTATATAGAAGGTGTCCTCTTCGCGTATCATGGTTCACGTACGATTTTTGCGCCCAGTGCGGTGAGCCTTTCCTCGATGTTCTCGTAGCCGCGGTCGATTTGTTCTACGTTTTCGATACGGCTGTTTCCCTCGGCGCTCAGAGCGGCTATCAGCAGGGCGATGCCGGCACGGATGTCGGGGCTTACCATGCGTCGGCCGCGCAGTTTGATTTGGTGGTCGTGTCCCACGACTACGGCGCGGTGGGGGTCACACAGGATAATCTGCGCCCCCATCTCGATAAGTTTGTCGACGAAGAAGAGGCGGCTCTCAAACATCTTCTGATGGATGAGCACGGTGCCTTTGGCCTGACTGGCCACTACGATGAATACGCTGAGCAGGTCGGGGGTCAGTCCCGGCCAGGGGGCGTCGGCCAGCGTCATGAACGAACCGTCTATGAAACTTTCGATTTCGTAGTGTGCATGGTGGGGGATATACAGGTCATCGCCGTGACGCTCGATGGTGATGCCCAGCCGGGCAAAGGCGTCGGGTATCATGCCCAGGTCGCCGAAACTTACGTTCTTGATGGTAATCCCATCGCCACACAGGGCTGCCATGCCGATGAAACTGCCGATTTCAATCATGTCGGGCAGGATGGTATGCTCGGCTTTGTGAAGCTGCCGCACGCCGACGATGGTCAGCAGGTTCGAGGCGATGCCGCTGATTTGTGCTCCCATGGCGTTGAGCAGGTGGCAGAGCTGCTGCACATAGGGCTCGCAGGCTGCGTTGTAGATGGTTGTGGTCCCCTCGGCCAGTACGGCTGCCATGATTATGTTGGCGGTGCCCGTCACCGAAGCCTCGTCCAGCAGCATATAGCTGCCGGTCAGCCGGTCGGCACATATCTCGTAGGTGCCCTTTTCCTCGTCGTGGGAAAAAGTGGCGCCCAGTTTCTGAAATCCACAGAAATGGGTATCCAGTCGGCGGCGGCCTATCTTGTCACCGCCGGGCTTGGCGATGACGGCCCGGCCGAAGCGGGCCAACAGCGGTCCGAGCAGCAGCACGCTGCCCCGCAGCCGACTACACCGGTCCAGGAAGGCCGCGCTGTGCAGGTAGTTCAAGTCCACCTGTGCCGCACGCAGCGTATAGTCTCCCGGGCAGTGCCGGGTTACCTCCACGCCCATGTCGCGAAGCAGTTGCAGGAGGTTGTTCACGTCGAGGATGTTCGGCACATTGCGCAGCCGCACCTCTTCGCTGCTGAGTAGCGAGGCGCAAATCACCTGCAGGGCCTCGTTCTTGGCTCCCTGTGGATGGATTTCTCCGTGCAGTCTGTGCCCTCCTTCTATGATAAAAGCAGCCATTTTTTGCCGGGTCGTGTTTGTGTGGGGTTAGTATCCGTTGCGTTTTTTGCGGCCTCGTGTGCGGGGCGCCCGCTCCAGCAGGTGCAACACATCGTTGCGGTTCACATGTCCTGCGGTATAGTCTTCGATGTCGCCTGCCACCTTTTCGTCCAGGTTGCCCCGGTCGCCGCGCCAATCTATCAGGTCCAGCCGCATACGTTTTGCAGCCGACAGCACCAGTTCGTCGCGCAGGACGCCTTCGGGCAGTTCCTCGATGCGTTTCAGCATTTTCTCGACCATGCAGCCGTAGTGGCGAAACCGTATTTTATTGCCTGGGTAGCTCAGTTTCTCGACGTGCTGTTCTCCCTCCTCGCGCCGGATGGGCTGCGGGTAGTCGATGTCCAGTTCGTAGCCGCCAAGCAGGGCCAGGTGGTCCCACAGTTTTCCTTTGTAGTTTTCCGTGCCGCGCAGGTCCTCGTTCATGCCCTCCATCACGTGGATGATTTGCCGGGCATACAGGTTTCGCATTTCGCGATGCGGCATTTGCTTGCAGCGTTCCACCATTTCCGTCACCATACGTCCGTACTCCGGCAACCGCAGTTGGGGGTGGCTGGTGTTATAGGGGATGGCTATTGCAGCGTTATCTTGCATAGGGATTGCTTTCGTTTGTTTGTTTTTTTTTGTTTGATGCATCACTTGCGGCCGAACGGGTCTTTCGCCCTGCCCGGCACGAAGTCTTTCAGGTAGAAAGGCGTGAAGTAGGCTACGTCCTCCGTCCTCCCTCGTGCCAGCGCCAGTTCCGCCAAGGGGAACATGTGGCGCGCCAAGGGGCGTATGTTGTCCAGGAAGTGGGCATTGGGATGTGTCAGGATGTCGCGGCATTTCCCCGCACCGCTACCTAAGAAGTAGATGGGGTGCTGTGTCAGGTGCGTGTCCATCCAGCCGGGCTCCACCACGCAAGCGTGCACGTCCTCGACGGGGTGTAGCGCGCGGTCGTACAGGGCCGTGTAGACCTCCATCCGCCGTGCGTCAATCATGGGGCAGAGCAGGGCATCATCCGGCAGGGGGTCGTGCTGCAGCAGCACCGGCGTGCAGAGCAACTGCAGCGTGGGTACGGCCAACAGCTTCAGATCGCGCGCGTAGCACAGCCCTTTTGCCATAGACAGACCGATGCGCAGGCCCGTGTACGAGCCCGGTCCGCTGCTGATGGCTACGGCGTCGAGGGGCAGAGCGTGGCTGTCGGCAAACGAGAGGACCTCCCGGACAAAGCCCGGAAGTACAGCGGCGTGTGCCCGTCCGTGGGTGTCGATTTCCTCCGTCAGGCATAGTCCGTCGGAACTCAGTGCTACGGAGCAGGTTTCGCCCGAAGTCTCGATGTGAAGTATATTTGCCATGTTTTTGCAGCCGATTGAGCCGCAAAGTTAACATTTTCGGACGTAATTACCAATCTGTCCCCTTCATTTTTTCAGTTTGGAGAGCGACGAAACACCTATTTTCGGGGGGCTGCCTATGCGGATAGCGCTTTAGGCGTAGCTGTGCATGCCGCCCAGCAGGAAGTTTACACCGAAATAGGTCATCAGCACGCTGAGAAAGGCGCCCAGCAGGTACGCGTGGAGCAGCAGCGGCCGCCGGAATACGCCCAGCGATCGGCTGTGAAGCGGCAGGGCGTAAATCAGTAAAGTCACCAAAGCCCAAGTCTCCTTGGGGTCCCAACTCCAATAGCTCCCCCAGCTTTGGTTGGCCCACACCGCACCGAGAAAGATGCCTACGCCAAGGAACCATACGGCGGGATAAAGCAACAGACGGCTGACGGCTGCCAAGCTCCGCACCGACATCCGCACCGACATCCGCAGCCCTGTCCCGCTTTCGACGCACGCACCCCGGGGCGCCGCTGCTCCGCTCCTCTCTTCCTCCCTTTGCCCGCTCCGCCATCGGTGCAGCGCTGTCAGCAGCAGGGCGGTAGCGCCATTGAGCGCGATCAGTCCGAGCAGGGCATAGCCGGCCATGACGGCCGCCACGTGCAGGCTGAGCAGTGAGGAGGATAGCACGGGCATCAGGTGGCCCACCGGCGGATTGCGCTGCCCGAGTCCGGCCACCACGAGGGCCAGTCCGCCCAACAGCAGGCCGAAAGCGGGTAGCAACGCCCACCTGCGCCGCCCCAACAGCGCGCCGAAAAAGACCAGTGCGGCCATGAACAGCAGGGTCTCGAACCCATTGCTCACGGGGAAGTAGCCACCCACGATGCCTCGCAGTGTCAGTACGACGACGGTCCATGCCCCCGCCATTGCCAAGGCCGCCCACGACAGCCAGCGCGCTGCCCGGTCCATCCGTCGTGGTGCTGGCGTAGGTCGAGATTGGCGTAGGCGGCGCAGCTGCACGACATAGCTTATCAGCCCCAGTACCACGCAGACTATGGCCACGGGCCTTGCCTGACCCATGCGGTTGAGGAGCAGTTCGGCGCGGAAACGCTGCGGTGAGGGTATGCCGTCTGCACCGGCCCTGCTTTCCTGGAAGTCGCGGATGCGTAGCAGGGCCTCGTTGGCGGCCCTGTTGCGCCCGCCCTGCAGGCATTCGGCTACGTAGGCCATGCTCCCCCTTATAAACTTGCGGTCCTCCACCGAAAGGTCCTGCGGCAGGGCGTCCACCCACGACAGCCAGCGCAGGGCTGCGGGGCTTCCCGCGCGGCAGGGATAGATTTCAAACAGTGCACCGGTGGCGACAGCTTCTATCAGCCGACACTGCTCATCGGCTTCCCGGACGGCACGGCGGGACAACTGCTCCGGCGCCTTCGCCAACTTGTATCCGCTCGGGGCATAGAAGTCCGCGAGGCATGCCCGTCCGTCGGTTGCACCGAGGTATTCGGCCACGGCTTTGTCCTTGATGCGCACCAAGGGTTCACCCCGCCAATCTTCGTAGTAGAACAGGAAACCTGTCAGCACCTGTTCGGCCGTCATGCCGCGATAGGAGCTCGCGCCGGTCAGTTTCAGACAGCAATCCCGCGCCAAGGTCTGCATGGGGCAAATACGGCCATTGTAGTGGACGTACAGGCGGCCGAATGTCTTGGCCACGCCGGGCTGCAGGACACGGGGCATCGGCTCGGCTTCCACGGTCTCGGCCACCGCGCTCACCGCACCTGCCAACAGGAGGGCGGCACACAGGGACGTGCGGCGCAAGAGCGGCGATCGGAGCAACCGGCGAAAACCTCCACCGGGGCGCAGGAGAGTGGCTGTCCAGCCCAACAGCAACAGCGCATAGCCGGCGTAGGTCACCCCAATACCCCAGGGGTCGTAGCTGACGGTCAGCGTGGAGACGCCGGGGCGCATTCCCGTTTGGTAAAACCGCCATCCGCGGTGACGCATCACGACATTCATCGCAATCCGTTCGCGTCCGGTCGTGCCGTCTGTGTCGCGCCATTCCACGTGGCTTACATAGTCGCTTGCCGTCTGTGTGCCCGTGTAGCAGGGGCTTTCGCAACTGAGCAGCCGCACACTAAAAGGGAAGTGCCCCACCCCGCCCTCAGCTGTCAGGTAGCCATCCACGGGAGCAGCGCCCTCGACCAGCTCTACCGTTCCGCCCCGGCTGAGGCAATGCGTCAGCAGGGCACCGGCGAGGATGAGGGCCAAGGCCGCGTGGAGCAGCAGGCCCGGCAGGCCCACCTGTCTTCTGCGCCGCCACACCCACCACAGGCCGGTCACCGCGGTCAAGGCCCACAGCGCGATGGTCCATGGCGCGGCGTACCACCATCGGTGCGCCACCTCCGTGCCGCAGCCGTATTCCACGAAGCCTGCGGCGACCAGCAGGACCGTAAGCAAGGCCAATATTATATAGGGAAAGGATTTCTTCATGATAATTGGGGGGAATGGGGAGTCAGGAAATCATTCGTAGGAAACCGGTTCCGAGGGATGCTGACGACAGGACACATGGAAATCCATGCTTTCCCATACCTCTGTTGATGATCACCGTTGGTGGGTCAGCCTTTCCAAGGAGTCAGCGGCGACAACAGAGTCAACGTATTCCCGATAGAGTTCCCTCTCCTTGAGATACTCTTTTTTGCAGTATTTGCAATATTCATCGTAAGTTTTTTCAAAGTACTCTTGCTTCATCCTTTCGATTTCTTGCATTTTTTCTTCTGCTTCCATGTCTTGATACACCTGTAAGCCTATTACAATCAGGAAGGCAAGTATACACTCCAGTATGCTATATAACTTTGCGTGTTTGACAGGTGGTTTCGGCTGATTTTCTTCGGTGTTCATGGTCATCTGAAAGTGGTCATCTGAAAGTAACTCCCAAGTGGCACCTGCGGCCGACCGAAGCCTTTGCAACCAAGCGGGAGCTTCTTTTTTACGAAAGGTAGGTATATGTGAAGCGGTCAGAAAAGCAGGAACGGCAAGCGCCGAATGCGGGGCAAAGTTAAGAATTATTTACGGAAAGCTTGTGATTTTTTCTTTTTGCAGGGGGCACCTATCTCCTTACGGCTGCCGACCCACGGGCTTTTATTCTCTGACCGCGGATTTTTCTCTGACCGCGGATTTTACGGATAGAACGGATGGGGGCTTCTCTGACCGCGGATTTTACGGATAGGACGGATGGGGTTTCTCTGACTGCGGATTTTACGGATAGGATGGATGGGGCTTCTCTGACCGCGGATTTTACGGATAGGACGGATGGGGGTTTCTCTGACCGCGGATTTTACGGATAGGACGGATGGGGGTTTCTCCGACCGCGGATTTTACGGATAGGATGGATGGGGGGTCTCTGACTGCGATTTTACGGATAGGACGGATGGGGGTTTCTCTGGCTGACGGGCATCCGTTTCATCCGGCTTCTTATACTTTGGTGCGACAGATTTCTTGGACCGTGGATTTTATAGGGCGAAAAGCTTTGCGGAAGGCACTTGGACGTTTTCAAAAGGTGTTTAGGCGTTTCCAAAAGCCACTCCGCCGTTTCCGGAAAGCACCCGGCCATCGGACCGCGACCGCGGAACGCGCGTGTCACAGGTGCGGAACGGTCGAGCCACGGGCGCGGAACGCGCGTGCCGCGGGCGCGACACGACGACTGAGTCGGACTTGGCAATGCCCCAATGCCTTGGCGGAACGGACAAGCCCTGCTGCGGCGTGCACGGCCCTGCTGCACGCGGTCCTCCCCGACAGACGGGACAGACTGCCGAGGAGGACGGTAGGTGTGTGGAGGCGGTGTGCTGTCCGTCAGATGGCATCTATAAATTTGCAGATGGCGTCGCGGTCGGCCTTGTCCAGCTCGCGAAACCGCAGCACACTATACCGGGCATCGCTACGGTCGGAGTAGCCGTGCCACATGATGGCCTCGATGACCGTACGTGCGCGGCAGTCGTGCAGGCGGTCGGCTGTGGTGCTTCCCGTACACTTCTGGTGCAGGCCACGTCCCCAAAGCGGTGTCGTGCGGCACCATCCCGTACGGATGTCATTGACCATGTGCAGTCTGTGCTGCACCATGTCGGTGTAGGGCCAAATCTTTTGGTGCGGATAGCGCGGCATGATCTGCGCAGCCTGTCCGCCGCCGAAAATGTTGGGGTCGGCCACCACATCTTCGCCTGTGGTCCACGACGGACGGTGGCAGTAGGCGCACCCAATCTCCTCGAACAGCCGGCGGCCTCGCTGTACCTCGGGGTTGTCTACGTCGCGCGCAGCCGGCACGGCCAGTCCGCGGTGCCACACCAGCAGGTCTACGAACTCGTCGTCGGTCATCTCGACCGGCAGGTCCTTGGCCGTCAGGTAATTTTGGATGCGCTCCTCCATGGTGCCGTTCCACCAGGACGCGTGTGCTTTGTCGGGGTCCACCTTGGCGATGTAGGCATCAAAGCCCTCCTGTACCTCGGGATCGCGGGCCGAATAGGTGGCATAGGTGCCGGCCGCATCCAAATAGTGGTAGCGTCGGTCCGAACGGGTCACATTGGTAATGTTCCAGATGGCGTTGGCACCGGCACCGTCGAGCAGCGGGCCACGGCTCATGGCATAGGTGAAGCGCCGCACATAGGGCGTCCCATCTCCCTGTAGGCTGTTGGTGTAGAAGTTCTTCCACGTGCCGTTTTCAAACATCGCAGTGTTCAACCCATTGGGCAGGAAGCCGTCGCTTTCCTGCTTGGCCCACTCCGCCACAATGTCCGCCTCGTCGATGGCATCGAGCAAGCCGCTGCCGTAGATGCCAATGGTACTCTCCAGGCGGACTTCGTAGGGGCCAAGGTCGCGAAATCCCTGATTGTAGACATAGATAGCCTCGGCAGGCAGGGTGACTTCGGGGTACTGCAAGTCATACGTTTCGCCGTCGGGAAATCTGTTGCCCCATTCGTCGGTGGCCGGGAGCCATTTCACCTGTATTTTGCGCTCGTCGAGCGGCGCCTTGAAGGGTGCGACGGCATGGCTTTGCGGCATACCGGCCAGCCACGTCACATATCCGTTGGTTTCGGGATTGTAGACAGCCAGCAGGCAACCGTTGCCAGGGTCTTTCGTGTCAAAATGTCCTTCGGGGATGCGCTTGCCATGGCCATAGCCGGGATGGCAGTGCATGCACGAGGAGCGGACATAGGCCGGACCGAGTCCGCTGCGCACGCCCGTTGGGTTGCTCATGAAGGGTTTTTCGAAAAGGGCCTCCCCATTCAGGAACGAAGTCATTAGTCCTGCATTTTCCACGGCCGGCGTAGGCTGTTCGTAGGCATTGGCGGTGGTCAGGTAGGCCGTACCCAGTTCTCCGCCGGTATAGTACCATTCCGGTTTGGTGGCTTCATCGACGGGCACGTCGGTAATCTCCTCGCTGTCCGAGCAGGCTGCCAGCGCAAGGGCGGCCATGCTCCACATGGTAAATTTTGCGATTTTCATACTGCTGATACTTGTTTCTTTAGTCTGTTATTTACCCAATTCTTTCATCACAAGGTTGAGTGTGTTCACCAAATCCGTGCCCACCACCTCTACGGCCTCGGTAGCCTCGGGTCCGGTGGCATATTTGGCAAAGGGCTCGGGGATGCGGCCTATGGCAGCGAGGGCAGCGTCGATGGACTGGCGCACCTTGGCGTCAAGGGCAGGATTTACGCTACGGATGTAGTCGGAAATCGATGCGTCGCCGGCTATCGAACCGAAATAGGAATTTTCGATAGAGCGGATGTTGTCCTGGAAATCCTCGATGCTGTTCAGCGAATAGGGAGACTCGATATAGTTGCGGTCCTCCTGCCCTGAGGCGGTATTGGGCCGGCCGATTTTGGTATTCCCTACCTCGTCGGCGATGTCGATGCACCCTTGGATGATTTCCTCGGCCGCACTTTGATGGGTCTTGAAGATAGAGCCGGCTTGGCCTGCGCCCTTCATCATCTCGCCGTAATTCTCGCCATAGTCCAGGTCGGCTTCCTCCAGGATGGCCTGCTTTACGTCAGAAATGTTTTCCGTGCCGGCCCAGCAGGCTTCCAGCAGCACACACTGGTCTCGCAGGTCCTTGGCGACAGCCACGAGGTATTCCAATTCCTCGGCAGTATAGTTCGCAGGGTTATGCGGGTGTGAGGTGTTGCCGTCCTCGGAGAGTTCAAAAAGCACATACTCGATGCTATGGAAGCCTAACAGGCCGTAGCCCGCGTTGTTGGCGATGTCCCAGGGCTTACCGGAGCGGATGTCGCTGAGCAGAGCGTCCATCGCGTTCTTGTCCAGCGGCCAGGAGTCGATGTGCGGGTCAATATTGTGCGTGTTGGCCGGGCCGAAGAGGAAAGCCTCGGAGAGTTCCCAGTACTTGCGCGAGCGTTTCCATGTGTTGCCGGCTTCGGCCACATCGGCCTCGGTCAGTGTGCCGGCCGCAAATTTCTCGCGAATGGATAGGCATTGTTCGTAGAGTTCTACGGCGGCATCGGCCATACCGCAGTAAGTGGGCAACACGGTGTTATCTACGTAGGGGATGACGGCTGCACGCAATGCCTGCTCTTTTTCAGTCAGCCCCGTGGGGTCCTGTGTCGGTTCGTCGTCGGAACAGGCCATCAGACTGGCCGTGGCACAGCCCAGCAGCAGGGCAAAAATCAGTTGATGAAAACTTTTCATACCTTATAATATTATAGAGTTGATAATTCATGCTCAGAGGAAGAAGCCTGCATAGGCCACGCCAATGGAGATGCTTGGTTCATCGTTGTATTTGCTTTTCAGCAGTCCGCGGGCATACTCCCCCTTGATGACGATCTCCTTGAGGGGGTAGTAGTTGAAGCCTATGGCCACGCGCTGTCGGCCACACCAATCGTAGGGTGTGCCCTTCTCCATTTTCCACATCGAGTCGTAGGCATCGTAGCGGCCGAAGAGATACAGCCGTTGGCGGTCGCGCAATTTCCGGGAGAGCGAGAAGAAATCGTAGCCGGCCTCGACACCCATACTATAGGCATCGGAAGCTACGAATTGCCGGGGCGAGGGTGAAGCACTCGGCATCGTGCGATTGAAGTTTGAGATGTGGGCAGCATCCGTCAGGTGGCCGTAGAGCGCGCTACCGCGCAGCACCCATCCGGCGCGATTTAGCGAGCAGTCAAATGCTGCCAGGGTGACACGCCCCTTGACACCGGCATTCTTCTCGTTGTCCGTCTCGCGCAACGTATTGCGGAAGGAGTTGCCCAGGTAGCCACTCAGTCCGAAACGCAGGCCACGCAGCGGCGTGAAGTCCAATCGCAGTGCACCGGCATAGGTATTGGCAATCTTGAACTCGTAGGGCGAGGCGCTGCCGCCGCTGATCCAACCCTGTGCGCCAAAGCGTTCGCTGTCCAGTCCGCTGACAAAGACCAGCTCGTAGCGCAGGCTGCTCTCATGGTTCCATAGTTTCGTCTTTCCCCAGACCGAAAGGCCGGTCTCATGCCATGTACAGGGTATTATCGTACTTTCGCCCTCGGGACGGTACACGCCAAAAAATTCCGTAGGCAGGTGATGCTGGTTGGTCATCCCCACCGGCACAATGATGTGTCCCAGGCGCAAATTAGCCTGCGGACAAAACGATTTCTGAATCCAGAACTGCTCCAGTGCCACCTCGCCGCCGCGCTCCACTTCGCTCTCGTATTCTCCGCCCTCCTCGCTCTCGATCTCATAGGCACTTTCCGTGCCGCCGTGTTCAAACTCGATTTCCGAGCCCATCGACCATCCGTGGCCGAAATCATAGCCCACGTAGAGCACCACGTGGGGGAGGTCAAAACGGCCGTGGCTCTTGGCATCCGCCTTGGCCGCAGCATCGGTGTAGCGCAGGTAACTGTCGCTGTAGAAGTTCCTGCTCATCACCGCCTCGCCGTAACCGCCAAGCGTCAACCGCTGCGACCAGGTGGCACGACGCTTGCCCGAAGCAGCGGAGTCGGCCGGCTCGGTGGCATGAACGTACAGTGTGCCCGCAAGGCAAAGGAGCAGGGAAATAGAATTACGTAAGAAATAAGAAGATCTTTGCATCTGTTGGTTAATTTATTTTCAGGTGCAAAGTTACATCGGGCCTTCAGTCCCCGCAATCGCTAAAAAAGGGTAAATTCGTTCCCTTTATTGGATGGATTTATCACTGAATTTGGTGAGTTTGGGTGAGTTGGGTTGGGTGAGTTGGGTGAGTTTGGTGAGTTTGGTGAGTTTGGTGCTGGGGGAGCGTATACGTTGCAGGGGGATACGCTGCAGGAGGTCACAAGTGCTAACGCTTGCCGCCGAATTTGAAAATGGCCTGTACACTGATGTCCTGCTTGGTGGAGGAGGCAATCCTCTCTGTGCCGCTCCCGATACTGTCGCGGTCGAAGTAGTGCAGGATGCCGTAGCGCACCGCGATGCCGGCAAAGCTGCACACCTGCCACTGTGCCTGCACGATGCCACGCAGTCCTTTGTAGGCAAAATTAGGGAAGTTGCTGCCATACCGGAGTTGCGGTTCGTAGGCATAGAGCCGCGAGGAGTAATCATCACTGTGGAAGAGGGCGAAAAAGCCCTGCAAACGAAAGGCCGGCGAAGGGGTGTAGCCGGCGCGCAGAGACAGCATACGACCATAGGAGGGAGACTTGACCTGCTGCGTAGCTACCCGGAAGTCAACGGCCACATGACAATTGAAGCGCGCCGAGGTGAAACTAAGCGCGTAGCGGCAGGCATGCGTGCCGATGTACTGCATCAGGTCCGGATGTCCCGTCACATTCTGCTGCCGGGTGCTCCAACAATAACGCAGTATATGGGAAAAGGACGCTCCCGGACAGTATTTTCCCTGCACCGCCGTAGCCAGCCCCTGCGAAGTCCTGTCTGCACGATAAACAGGACGCCGAAAACGGAAAAAATCGGCGTAGGCCGTCAGTGTGAACCTGCTACCGGGCGTCCATGTCAAGCCTGGCATCACGCCTGCCTCATTTTGTGTGTGCGTCCCCGCTTGCAGGGTTTGGGCAAAGGGAGCTACAAACTGCGGCGAGAAGTAGCGGCCCTGCAGCGTCAGCATGAGCGCCGAGCGGGGTGCGTACTGCAACAGGTGCGTAGTGGCGGGATGGCCGAAGCGGTCGAATGCCAGTTCTGCCTTGTAGTGCCAGTCCTTTTCGCTGAGTACGACATCAACGCTTCCGCCTGCTGCTTCGCGACCGCGCAGATAGTACCTGTTATATTCGTGCAACTTCGGCCAGATTATTTTGTCGTAGCGGGCGTAATAGATATTTGCGCCCACTTCGCCCAGTAGTAAGTGTCGGCTCACCCGACCGCCCACGCTTATCACACCAACCGCCCGCTGTGAAGCTATGTCGTTCAAGGTGCGGTGCATCCCGTCCGTGCGAAAGGAGGTCACCGTGTCATTTCGCGTGCGGGCGTCTTCGCGGCGGAACGAAGCAAAGGCGGTCACTTCCCAGTCGCGATGAAAGCGGAACGAAGTGGCTGCCCCACGAAAAAATCCTGACTCCGACATGCCCGTGTGTGGCCGGAGCCGGGTCGATTGCCGGGACGGCGACGTGACAGCTTGCAGGCGCGAGGCATAGAAAGCGTTGCCCACTAATAAACCTGCACCCCAGGACAGCTCGTAGTCGCCCAACCAAAGGCGCAGACGGGAATGAGGGTGCAGATACAGATGCGCAGACGTGTAATCGTAGGGATGGTTCTTGCCACAGCCGAAGGGCTCACCGCTGTCCTGCTGCAGGTTGAAACCAAAGGCGGCTTTGTCGCGAAAAGTATAGCGATAGCGCAAGGAGTGGGCCACTTTGCCGCCTTGGTAGTACTTGTTGGGCGAGGCGGCAAAGTCCTGCGGCGTGTGCGATTGAAATCCCGCGCGTTCGTACAGGGGAAGGTCCGTACGCACCACCACTTCGTGCTTGCCGGTCCGAAGCAGCTGCCGGGCTGTCGGCTTTGCGCGCAGGGTGTCGCCGACATACACAAAAAGCGAAAGGTAGCGGCGGGTTTCATAGGGCACGCCGCGCACGAACTGCAGCTCGCCCAACGTGTAGAAACGCTTGTACCTTTCGCGATAAACCAGCAACGAATCAGCCTGTGAGGGGGATAGAAACGGCAAACGCAGCAGTTCGTGCCGCGTCGCTGTATTCAAGTTGATGGGAGCGTGGCGGATGCTTTCCAGCCGCTCCAGCTCCTGTTCACGGTACCGCTCGTAATTTTCGCTATACTCCTCCGTCCATTCGCTGTACACCTTGTCTTCGGAAAAGTGGTCCTCTACGAAATCCTCCCATGTGCAATATATTTCCCTGTACACAGGGTCCCCCTGCGCCCTTGCTTCGGTAAAACACAGACAGGACAACACGATGAGCATCCATACGGGATGGCTGTGAGAAGAGGGAAATCGTAATGACCTCATTCCGACAGAGATGATACAAGGCGTTCACTTTTATGGAAACCAATAGCCGCCCCCTTACCTGAAAGAGTCGGTAAGCAACTTGATTTCAATAGCCGGCGATATACGTTCGTACAGGATATTGTAGACGGCGTCGAGGATGGGCATATTGACGTGGTAGCGGTGGTTGATGTCCTTCATACACTTTGTGCCATAGTAGCCCTCGGCAATCATTTCCATCTCGATTTGGGCCGATTTCACAGAGTAGCCCTTGCCGATCATGGTACCAAAGACACGGTTGCGCGAGAAGTTGGAGTAGCCCGTCACAAGGAGGTCGCCCAAATAGACACTGTCATAGACATTTCGCTCTACGGGATAGACAGCACGCAGGAAACGGTTCATCTCCTGTACCGCATTGCTCATGAGAACACTTTGAAAGTTGTCGCCATATTTCAGCCCATGACAGATGCCGGCTGCTATGGCGTAGACATTCTTCAGGACAGAGGCGTACTCTATGCCGATGACGTCGCAACTGGTGGTGGTCTTGACATAACTGCCGGCAATGATATCGGCCATTTTCCGGGCGCGATCATTGTTGGTGCACCCTACTGTCAAATAGGTAAGGCGACCGAGCGCCACCTCCTCGGCATGGCTGGGACCGCCGAGGACTGCAAGCTGGTCATCCGGCACATTGTACACTTGCCGGAAGAATTCGGAGCATACAAGGTTTTCCTCGGGCACAATACCCTTGATGGCCGTAATGATAAATTTGTCATGGAGC
>SFCP01000063.1 GCA_004558535.1 Bacteroidales bacterium
GCTGTATCCGTCTGAAAATCCCTCGAGCAAGCTCGGGTATTTTCAAACGGCTACATCATCCCCCTATCGGGTTTTGCATCCGGCACAAGGCGATAAACAAAAATAAACCTTTCCTCAGTGAAAATGATAATCCACTCAATCCATCCGCGCAATCCGTTTAATCCGTGGTCCTCTTACAATAAGGGAACAGCAAACTCCGTTTACAGAAGTCACGCAAATTATAAATTAGCGGCGGCAATAATTTCTGATTAAATTACATATTACGGGCTGCGGCTCAGCATAATCCAAGTAAACTTGCCTTCTGCACTCGCCTTGCACTGTAATTACATATTACGGGCTGCGGCTCAGCAATAATTTCTGATTAATTTATGGATAATTCGTGGAAATTCGTGTTGTATACATGAATGTTCATAAATGCCCATGAATTATTTCATAAATTATTTATTTGTGGCGGCGCAAAATACTCCCGCCTTTTTTGAAGTTGAAAGGTTTATTTCTGTTTATCGCCTTGCAGAGGATGGATGCCTTCTGTAAGAAGGTGCTGTCGGGCTTTCGGTTTGGGCGTTAAGAGCTTGCTCTTATAAGACCAAAGCGGAAGCCTGACAGCAGGGCGCAGCCCCGCGGACACAGGGGCGACACGGGGACGGACACAGGGCAAGGGGAGAGGCCGGATGGTTCCACTCCCATTATTAATATAAATGATGTTAAGGAGCGGTTTTGTGGCCTTTTTTGTCACACCGCCTGCGAAGGGTAAAACGGCCAAGTAGCACCCGCGAAAAACTAAGTGCCGAGTAGTTTTACCTAAGTGCTTTGTAGTTTCAACTAAGTCCTTTGTAGTTTTGCGCAAGTGCCGGGTAATTTTGCCTCCTGCCGGCTTACTAAAAAGGGGAAAGCCCGCGTGTGCCCGGCTTCCCCTATGAGTCTACGACAAAGTTACGAAATATTTTCGCGAAATCCAAATCCGCCATTTTTCGTTTTAACATTTCGCCCGCGCGGGCCGTTTGCCGCTTTCCGAAGCTCTTTCTCGAAGTATTGTTTACGCGCAAAATTGTAGGTTTCACGCAGAAAATCGGAATTTTCCCGAAAATCGTACAGTCGCCTTGTCAGTTCTGTGAAAAAAATAGTAATTTTGTTGCCAAAAATAGTGCGTTCATCCTTTTCTGTAAGGGAATAGATGGCACGGACATTCGTACGTAAAGGCGTACCTGAGCGTCGCTGTTTTGACTCGCTAAAACTTCACACACTTTAGAGTAAGATACAAAGCACGTAGCAACGGGAACGTCCTATGGAGTGTTTATATAACGCTCCATTTATAGACCATGCAAGGTTCTCCGGCCTGATTGGGTCTATAAATGGAGTGTGTGTACATACACACGTGGGGCTTTGGCGTTGTTCATTTTATCTTACGGGCAGTGTGAAGGCCTTAGCGGGTGAAATGGAAGAATGCTTGGAAGGCTCCACGTTTTTCGTAGCGTATGTCGCGACCTTTCACTCGTTGTATTCACGCAGCCGCGGTCTCTCTTGGAGCCGTCAGTTCCGGGCTGCCAGTCTATGGTTGACATGCAAAGCCCCGTACCGAAATTCGCGGCGGGCGTAAATCTTATGCAGACCATACTTTGTCTCAGCGTCTATGGGGAAATGTATCAGATTGACTTCCAGAGGGTGATGTACCTCCAAGCCGATGACCATTACACCCATGTATATTATGCCTCGGGCACACATTTTATGGTGCCCTTCGGACTTTCGAAGATGGAGGCAGCCATCAGCGAGAAATTTCCTGAGGCTGCGTCCTACCTGCTCCGGCTGGGACGGAAGTATATCGTCAATACGCGGCGCGTCTTCCATATCAATGTCGTCAAGCAAGTGCTGCAAGTGGCCGACGACCACGGCACCCACCATTCGCTCACCCTGCCGAAACCCGTACTGCGCGCGCTCATCCACACGATGAGCCACGAGGACATCACGACTGGCAGTTAGCCGGACGAGCGAACATCATAGATTTGAAATATAGGCCGCCATTCAAGGCCGGAGAACCTCAAGGCGCGCATGTGGTCAACGCAGGAACCGAAAACTCCCGCGTTGGCCCTTTTTTTGTGGGAGAAAAAGGAAGCCGCAGGAATTTCACGAAAAAAAAGACAGGGTTCGCGAAAACCACTTGTGCAGGTAAAAGCTTTTAACAGCCCTACATATACTTTTGCATGGTAAAAGCGAGTGCCAAAGCGGGCCGGCCTGTACTCTATCCCGGCCTGAGTTCACGCTGAAAAGTAACACAATATAATATAAACCAAAAACAAAGGGAATTATGAGAAACAAAGTTGTTATTTCTCTCCTCACGGCAACGGCCGTTCCCATGGGAGCGATGGCCAATGCCGATGTGTCCGCTAAAGTCGAGGCTTCGGACGCCCACAAATTGACGGCCGAGGGACAGACGGGACACCTGTCGGAAGCCGGAATGCTTGCAGCGCAGGCACTCGGGGCTACGCCAGACGATGATGCCTATGCCGAGGTGGTGAAAGCAGTCGCTGATGCCACCGCTTCCTACAACGAGGCTGTGGATTATGTCGTCGAAACACTCGGAAATGCCGTCTGGACGGACTATAGAACCAAGGTGCAGGAAGAGTTGGCTGAGTACTATAAAGCCATCGTGGCGGTAGGAAAAAACAACGGCACGGACGAGGCACACGAAGGCGCAGCCGGCAAGAAAGAAGCGAACCTGGCTGCATTGGACGCCGCCAAAGCCGGCATTACAGCCAAGAAGGACGAAGCCATCAATAAGTTCAAAGCCTGCGAAAAGGCCTACGCTGATGCTAAAGGCGTTGTGGCCGGCTTTACTACGCGCTTCGCTGACGTCAAGAAGCTCTTGGTCGATCCGACCAAGCCTCACACCGAAGATGTGGACAACATCCAGGGCCTCATCGACGCCTTGACGGCAAAAATCGAAGAAGCCAATGCTGCGCATACGATTGACGAGCTGAATTATACGGAGCAGCAAACTGCCATCGACGAGGCGCTGACCACCCTCAGCACGACCGCCACTGCCGAAAAGGCCAATTATGAAGCCAAACTGCGCTTGGTGGCCGAGCAGACGGAGCTGCAGACAGCTTTCGAGGCTGCCAAAGCCGCTGCCGCCCTCTGCAAGGAAGGCAGCTTCGATGGAGAAGCCCTTTGGCAGGAGACCGTCACGAGTTTGACAAATACAGTAGCAACCTGTCAGTCCGCCATCGACAATCACTACGGAGAAGGAGATTGTGCGGTCGAGGAAAGCACTATTTCGGGTAGCATCAACGCTGCCAAAAGCGCTGTAGCCAATTATAAAGCCGAGGTCGAACAGGCTTTCGCGGATTATAAGAATGCCAAAAACACCATCGCTGGCTATCAGGAGGCACTTGACGCTGTCAAGGAGTACGTAAAGAATCCAATTGTGCCCTGCAGCGGTACAACCCAAACCTATGGAGATGTCATCAATGGCCTGCAAGGCCGCATCGATGCCGTGACCGCCGCTTTGAATACGGTGATGGCGGAAAATACAGACGGAGAACTGGCCGCTGCATTGGCTTCCTTGGATTTGGATGACGTTTTGCTGGACGAAATCGCCGTTATCACGCAGGCCAAGTACGAGAGCGACAAGGCTGCCTACGACAAGCTGAACAAAGTGGACGCGGCAAAGACGTATGCCACAACGGTAAGCAGCAAGGTGACGGAGAAAGAGAAAAAGCTGAGCGACCTGTGGAACACTCTGCAGAAGAACCAAGCAGCTTACGGCTTGGGCTGGGCAACGCTTGTGGATACAAAGACTGATCTGGACGCCAGACTGAAAACCGAAAAGGGCAAACTGCCCGCTGAAGGCGCTATCAAGGATGAAGTTACCGCGGATGAATGGAGGTCCAAATTGGAAGAAATCTCCGAAAAACTTGACACCATATCCGCCGACATCGATGCATTGGCTGCCAATGCCGAGACTATCAAGAGCAAAGTGGTTGCCAACAAAAATTTCTACGACGCCCGCACCGCCGACGTGGCGGCAGAGCGCGAAAAGCTGGACAAAATTACCACTACCGACCCGGATAAAGAAACCGAAGTGGCTGCTGACAAGGCTAACGCAAAGATTCTGCTGGACGGATTCCAAGGTAAAATTGACGTTGCCTATGCCGCTGAAACCTTGGAGGCTGATTGGAACAAAAACCTGGCTAAAGAGTGGACGGATATCCAAACTACGATTGCCGGTTACGTAACAAAGGCCGACCAGGTAGAGAAAAACTTCCAAGCATATACGACACAGGAGGACACGGCGCAGTTTGCCGATTACCTGACGGCTGCCGCCGCAGAACTGGAAAAGGACGAAGTCTGCACAGGTGCCGGCCGCGCCCACTTCAAAGGCGTATTAGCCGGATATGAAGGGGAAGCAAACACCCTTATCAGCAACATCCATGCTTGGTATGGTGAGGGTAAGTCTGCCGAACATACTACAGAAGTCAACGCCAAGACCCAGCAGTTGATCGCAAATATCAAGGCCGTGCCCACGCTCGCCCATGCAAATGATTCTGTGCACACCGTGCAGACGAATAAGTTGACGGAAGTGCAGGCTGAGTGGACCCGCGTTTACAACCGCTTCTCGGCAGAAGACGAAAGCTCGAAGAAACAGGAATATCTGAGCGACATGGCCGACTTCCAACTGCGCATCAATGCGCTGAAAGACCTTATCAGCGAAGCTTTCGCCGCAGGTACTTCCGCCCAGGAGGCTTACGAAAACAGCCTGACCCTCTTGAAGGTAGAAATAACGAACAAGGAAGCAGCATGGGACGGCGAATACGATGAAACACTCGCTAAGGACAACGCAGCTCGCTACCAGACATTCTGCGAAGCCTACAATCAGGCGCTGACTAAGTACAGCGAAGTGGCCGGCAATATCGAGAAGTTCAACGCCGTCAGCGAGGAATACATCGAGAACAAAGCGGATATTATCAAGGTTGCCAAAGATGAACTTTACGAGTTCAGCCGTCGTATTATCGAACTCAAGAATACGGCCGAAGAAGATTACACAAATCTGCCTCCACGTACGCTCTACGACCCGACAGAAGCCTATACAGCGGAAGCATCAAGCATTATCGAGCAAATGGATGCTACCTACGCAGATTTCCTGACAAAGGCCAACAGCTCTGCCACTACTCAGTACGCAAAAGCTTGGGACAATGCCAATAAAACTATCGAGGAGGCATTGGTGGAATTGGGCGAAGATAGAGAATACGGCTATGAGATGCTGGACGAAGTCTTCGCCGGTGTGTACGCAGTACTAAATGAGAATTACGTTGACGAACCTGCTAAAGACGAAATGCTGGCCACCAAGGTGGAAGTGCTGATTACGAACCTCAATACAGTACCCGATTCGGTGGCTGCAGCCAAGGAAGATGCTTCACAGCGCTGGTACGCCGCCACCATGGCTGATTTGACGGCGCTGCATGACGCCCAAGTGGACTCGCTGAGCTACGAATTCAAATATGCCGAGGTAACGGAATCGGATAGATTCCTTGAGACTTACAATAATGCTTGGGAACACTGGATTGTAAACGGTGCACAAGCATTCGGTGACGCTGCGGTAGAATCCGGCACCATGTACAGCGCATATAATTACGTGGTATCTTGTATCAGTAGCTTCACGGCTAAAAACGGCTACGCAGCAGCCGTGGCTGCCGCACAGCAAAATACCAAGAGTCTCGCTGCATACGCCGAGATCAAGGATTCGCTGGCTGCTACACAGGAAAAGCTGGATGCCCTGAAAGCTTATGCTGATGGCTATTTCGTGGATGGCAGCGATTACGTCAATCCTATTCAGGAGCAGCTCGACGATATTCTTGCCGATGCCGATAATGCAAAATTCTTAGGTGAAGCTGTGAGCGCCAAGGATGGCTTGCTGGCCGCCTGCGCAGACGCTGAAAGCAAGATTACTGCTGCCTACGAAGCAGTAGACCAGGAGGAGTTCCGTGAACTTATGCAAGTGTGGAACTCCATCAAGATTGACTTCGTATCGGCTGCTCCGAAGCTTGAAGCAGATGCCGTCGAGAAGTATCAGGAGACGATTGAGGCTTATCCCACGCGAATGGGGGAAATCCTGAAAACGGAGGACGCCGCAGCACGTCATGCCGCGTTCATCGCACTTGAGAAGGAAATGGCCGCAACCAAGACCGAGTTGGTTGCCCTGTACGACGAGGCAAAAATAGACGGCATTTACAACGAACTGTGTGCCGCCATCACGGCAGTAAGTACGCAGCAGGCCGCAGCAGCTGATACTTTGGCCACCATGCACCAGCCCGTACAGGATCAGTTCTCCGAGCAACTGGCCGCTATCGTCACTGCCGTCGAGAGCGCACAGGCTGCCGTCGATGCCGACAAGGCCGCAAGCACCCTCATCCTCTATGCCGACAATCGCAAGGCCGAGGTAGCCGCCCTGCAGAAGCAGTTGAACGATCTTACGTCCGACATCGCCGCTGCCGAAGCCCCCTATGTGGCCAACGATGAAGCTTACGCACGCCTCACCGAAGAGTTGCAGGGTTACAAAACCGCTGCTGATTCTGTGGCCGAGCGTATCCATAGCTACGGAGATGCCTATATCAACCAGGAAAGCTTCGATAGCGAGATGAAAAGTCAGGTGTACGATAAACTGACTGCTGCAGCAGAAGCCCTGGAAGCCGCTCACAATGCCACGGAAGTGGACGAAATGCTGAATGAACACTCTACGCTGACTGGTTGCAGCGGTGTAGAGAATGCTCTTACGCGTCTGGACAAGACGTATTCGTATTATGAGGGCAACGGCTACATCAACAAAATCTCTGGACGCCATAGTGAGGTGTACAATAGCTTCATGTTACTCAAATATGACGAGGAAACGCGTAGCGAGTTGGCATCTAAAATAAGCGAGATTGGCAGTGCTTTGTGGCAAATAAGTGATACGCATAATCAAGCCTACAGGGGTTACAGCTATGACGAGGATAGAGTGATTTCTGTCGAAGAATATTGTACGGTAGTGGTACCTGCTGTCCGCGACAGCCTTGCTGAACTGAGCGAACAGCTCGATGCTCTGCAGACGGAGGTAGAGGAGAGATCCTACACCCCTGGTGATGTCAACCGAGATGGTGAAATCCTGGTAGACGACTACTCCGCAGTGCTGGATGTCGCGCTGGAATACACGACTTACGAGCCGGGAAGCGTGGAATTCCTTGCTGCCGATATCAACGGCGACGGACGTGTCAACATCGGCGACGTCACCGCTGTGGCCCGAATTCTGCGTGGCGAGAACGCACAGGGTGTCCGTGCCATTGCACGTACCGGCATGCAGCAGGTAACCGACGCCCTGGGCTTCGCAGCCGAGGGTACGGGAACCCGCCAGCGCATTGCCATCAGCCTGGACGGCAGCCGTGATTACGTGGGTGGTCAGCTCGACATCCGCTTGCCGCAGGGCGTCACCCTGGTGGGCGAATCCCTGGGACAGGCTGCCGAAGGCCTGAATCTACAGTCGAATGACTTGCAGGATGGCGCGCATCGCGTGCTGTTCAGCTCGCCCGAAGGCACCCTGATGGGCCGCAGCGGCGTGCTGCTCTACCTCGAGGTGGAAGTTTCCCACAGCTACAGCGGCGAGGGCTTCGACGTGGCCAACGTCCTCTTGGCCGACGAGGCTGCCCGCACCTATGCGCTGGCTACTCCGGCCGACGGTGAAGCCACTGGCGTAGGACGCGTGTCGCTCACCGAGGAGTGGAAGACCAAGGTGTACAACCTGGGCGGTATCCTGATGGATGGACTGAAGCGCGGCGTCAACATCCTCCGCGGCAGCGACGGTACATCCCGAAAGGTCATCGTGAAGTAATTTCGCGGGCCGTGTATAAAAGCGTCTGTGTCGTCGGTGCAGCCTACCGGCGGCCCGGCACAGACACTCTCCTTTTTGAACAGTTGCAGGCGGGAAGCTTCCCCGCTTCCCCGCCTGCTCTCCCAGAGGCGGCACGCAGCCGTGGGAACATCTGCGAGTCGGTAATTGTTTTATTGCAGGGACTTCCACGCGCTGCCTGCCGCCGTTCTTTTGACTACAAAAGCACATTATCCACCTTTTCCTTACTACCATAAAAATGAATAACTCTGAAAAAAATATCTTGCGCAGGGCTTCCCTGTGGCTTGTGGCCCTGCTGTTCATGCAGGCCGGCTATGCCTTGGCCCAGCCCAAGCTCTCTGTGAGTGACTTCTCGGTGCAGGCCGGCGGGGAACAAGAGATAGCCATCAATTTCGACGATGCCGGCAACAGCATCGTCAATCTACAGGCGGACTTCACCCTGCCCAAAGGACTGACCTACGTGGGATTTCGCAACAACGAGGACCGCATCGAGCGTGGCGTGCACACGGCTTCCGTCAACCAGTTGGCCGACGGTTCCTACCGCCTGACGGTGCTCCAGAGCATCCGCGAAGCCATTCCCGGCGGCGACGGTGCGCTGGTCTATCTCACCGTGCGTGCGGCCGAGTCCTTTAGCACGTCCGCGTACATCAGTTTCGATGCCATCCACGCAGGCGACCTGAATTCCTCCGTACGCTACGACCAGGACCCGTTTACCGTCCATGTTTCGCCCGACGCCGGTAGCGCGGATCTGTCGGTGCATGAATTTACCATCCGTCCGGGCCGGACGCAGCGCATCGAGGTGACGCTCCAAAACAAGGTCACCGTCTACGGCCTGTCGGGCCGCCTGACGTTGCCCGAAGGCCTCAGCTGGGTGAAGAACGACCGTGGCCGCATCAGTATCGAGTACGGCAGCCGTCTGCCCCAGGACGCCGTCGTGACGGTCAACGAGCAGACGGGCAAGTTCACCGTGACCAGTATGGCCGGCGGCGACTTTGGCTCCGAGGGACTGCTCTTTGCTTTCGACGTAGTGGCCGACGAGGCCCTTCCCGCTCAGTCGGAAATCGTCTTTGGCGAGGTTGAGGTGTCCGGCGAGGACGACATGGTATTTCAGGTCAGCGGCGAAGTACATACGGCCGTGACCAACGCCAAGACCGTCTACTACGATCCCTCCGTCGCCACCCTGGATGCTCTGCAGGCAAAGCTCGATGAGGCCGCAGCCTCCCTGGCTGAGACCGCTCCCGACGTGAAGGACAACGAGGAACTGGTGGCAGCGCAGACCGCCATCCAGTCTGCTATCGACCAAATCCGTGCTGCGCTGCAGGCTGCCTACGAGGCTGACACCCTGCCCGCCGAAATGGCCGAAATCATGGCTCCCGCTCCCGCCTTGGAGGCCGACATCGACAGCCTGCTGGCGGATGCCGCTGCCGCACAGGCTGCTTTCGTGGCCAACAATGCCGCCTACGAGCGCCTGACGGCCGACGTGGCCAAGGTGCAGGGCGAGCTGGACACTGCTCTCGCCACGATAGCCGAGACCTGTGCCGATGTGGCCGCCGACTTCCCCGGTACGGAAATCCAGAGTAGCCTCGATGCGCTGTCGGCTGACCTGCAGGGTAAGCACGAGGCCGGCGAATTGACGGCTGAAAGCTCCTGCGATGACACGCTGGCCGAAATCAGCGCGGCCGTAGCCGCCCTGCTGGCCGACGCACAGGCTGCACAGGCTGCTTTCGTGGCCAACCATGCCGCCTACGAGCGCCTGACGGCCGACGTGGCCAAGGTACAGGGCGAACTGGACACTGCTCTCGCCACGATAGCCGAGACCTGTGCCGATGTGGCCGCCGACTTCCCCGGTACGGAAATCCAGGGTAGCCTCGATGCGCTGTCGGCTGAACTGCAGGCTAAGCACGAGGCCGGCGAATTGACGGCTGAAAGCTCCTACGATGACACGCTGGCCGAAATCAGCGCGGCCGTAGCCGCTCTGCTGGCCGACGCACAGGCTGCACAGGAGAAGTACAATCAGGATACGGGCATAGGTTGCGTGGTTGCTGCCGACGGCAAAGCTGTGCTCTACAACTTGCAGGGTGTGCGCGAACTGCATCCCGTCAAGGGCCGCGTCTACATCCTGATGACGGCCGATGGTAAGTCGAAGAAAGTAAGATTATAAGCCTGCCTTTCGTCAGCACAGGCAGGAGCGCAAAGTAGGCATGGTTGACGTGCCATTCGCTCCTGCGTTTGCAGCAATACGTCAGAATAGCGGGAAGTGGAATACCGGGAGGTGTGCTGTAAGGCCTGACGGTGTTCCACTTCCCTTCTTTTTTGGGGGAAGACTTTTGGAATTAGGAATTAGGAATTAGGAATGAAGCCGTTCGGCGGGAAATCCAATAGAGTATGCTCCGGTTGCCGCGCCGCCTAAGGTGTGTATTATTGCTGTCCGCTATAAGCTTGGAGCGACAGAGGCATAGATGGCTATGGAACTCCCGTTTCGCCCTGTGTCCGTCCCGTTTTGCCCCGTGTTCGTCCCGTTTCGTCCCTGTGTCCGCGGAAAAGACAAATTACTATGTTTGCAACGAGAAGCCGCTCACTATGGCTAAAACAGACGTAAGTGAATGTCTCAACGGGGGCTGTCTGCCCCCTTGGC
>SFCP01000064.1 GCA_004558535.1 Bacteroidales bacterium
CCTGTGGCCGGCCCTGCCCTTGGGGCAAGTACGCCAAACGGCCAAGGCTATTTCCAGCGTACCCACTTGAGCATCTCGCGCAGGGAGGGCTTCTTGCCGTACATCAGGATGCCGATGCGGTAGATGCGGGCACTCACATAGACGAAGAGGAGCGAGGTGCCATAAAGCAGCACGAGCGAAAGTGCCTCCTGCCACCAAGGTACACCGAAAGGAATGCGCACCATCATGACAATGGGAGAAGTCAGGGGGAAGAGCGAGGCCCAGAATGCCAGAGGGCCGTTGGTATTTTCGACACTGTACATCGCTGCGTAGAGACCGAAGAGCATGATCAGCACGACGGGCATGACGAACTGCTGGCTGTCCTCCTGTGCATTGATGCTGGCGCCCACGGCGGCAAAGAAGGAAGCATAGAGCAGGTAGCCGCCCACGAAGTAGAGCACGAACAATGTGCCCATCTCGGCATAGGGCAGACCCATCAGCGCGTTGAATATCTCGGTGCCCGGTGCAGCCGTTGCCGCCGCGCCCACGGCGGGATTTGCCCCCTCGGCCGGCGACAGACCGAACCAGGTGGAGCAGGCCATCAGTATCAGGAAGAGCAGCACGCCCCATATCAGCAATTGCAGGAAGCCCACCAGCGCTATGCCGATAATCTTGCCCAGCATCAGCTGGAAGGGTTTGACGCTCGACACCATCAGCTCGACGATGCGGCCGGTCTTCTCCTCCATCACGCTCTGCATCACCATGCCGCCATAGGACATCACAAACATATAGATAAGGAAGGTGAACAGGAAACCGGCGGCCATGGCAATGTAGGTGTTTGAGGCCGACTCGGCCCCCTCGGCATCACGCTTCACGGTGGGCACGGAGAAGCTGCTGCCCACGTCGGCAATGATGTTTTCCAGTCCCGGCATATCGTAGGCGGACAGCTTGTCGCGCCGCACCTGCTCGTTGAGGCACGCCTCGACATAGCCCAGCAGTTCGGGCGAAACTTCGCGCGAGGAGTAGAGGGTGACGGCCTCGGGATTTTCGCGCAGGTCGCCGCTGATGCTCAGCACGGCCTCGACCTCGCTGTCCTCGGCATAATACGCATCCTTGTTTTCCGCGCTTGGTTCGAAGCGATAGCTGGGCGTGTCGCGCAGGCAGGCAGCGTATTTTCCCGTACGGTCCACCAGCATGACGGTCTTTTGCTCGCCCCCTTTGATGGAGGCCAACCAAACGGGCACGAAAATCAATGCCGCAAAGATGAAGGGCATCAGGATGGTGAGAAGAATAAAGGATTTCTTCTTGACACGCGTAAGGAACTCGCGCTGTATGATAATGAGAATCTTGTTCATGAGGCAGATTGTGTGGCTACTTTAACAAAGATGTCGTGCATCGTGGGAACTTTCTCGGAGAAGGAGCGGATGTCGACCTTTTCGGCCAAACAGCGGACCAAAGCGGCATTGTCTGTCGACTCGACCTTGCGCAGGGAGTAGTGGTGCATGCCACCGCGCAACTCGCCCGACAGGATTTCATACGCTTCGGGCAGCGGCGCGAGTTCGTCGGGAGTGATCAGCTCGTAGAGACCGGTGCGAAATCCGCGCTTCACCTCCTGCACACCTCCGCTGAGCACCACTTCGGCGTGGTTGATGAGGGCGATATTGTCGCAAATCTCCTCGACAGAACTCATGTTGTGGGTCGAGAAGATAATGGTGTGCCCTTTGTCGCGAAGGTGGAGTATCTCGCGCTTCAAAAGGTCGGCGTTGACGGGGTCGAAGCCCGAGAAGGGTTCGTCGAAAATAAGCAAAGGCGGTTCGTGGAGCACGGTGATGATGAACTGCACCTTCTGCTGCATACCCTTGGACAGCTCTTCCAGCTTCTTGTCCCACCAATCCATGATGTCAAACTTCCGGAACCAGGCCATCAAGCGGGTGCGGGCTTCGGCGGCACCGATACCCTTGAGACGGGCTAAGTAAATGGCCTGCTCGCCTACCTTCATCTTCTTGTAGAGGCCACGCTCCTCGGGCAGGTAGCCGATTTTGCTGACATCCTCAGGAGAAAACTCGTGGCCGTCGAAAAAGACCTGTCCGCTGTCGGGAGCGGTGATGCGGTTGATGATGCGGATCAGGGTTGTCTTGCCGGCACCGTTGGGTCCCAGCAAACCGAAGACCTGCCCACGGGGCACGTCAATGCTGACGTCGTTGAGCGCTGTGTGATTGGCATAGCGCTTCACTATATGCTTTGCGCTGAGAAACATCTTGTGTAATTAGGAATTAGAAGTTAGGAATTAGGAATGATGCTGCGGGATTTTTTCGCGGGGCAGGCATTCACATTGTCATACCGCCCAAAAGTCCTCCATGTCCCCCCTCATCAGCACGACAAGGCTGGCATGGAGCGCGGGTTGTCACAACCCGCGGCGCGCGGACGAGATGGCTGTGCATGCCCCCGCCCGACTCATTGATGCAGTATCAGGGTTGGCTCTCGCCCTCGACATACTCTTCGAGGAAAAGGTGCTCGCCATCGAAGATGACGTAGCTGAACTGCGTAATCCAATCGCCCAAGATCAGCAGGCGGGTGCTGCGGCGCAACATCAAATCCAGCTCGATATGGCGGTGTCCGAAGATGAAATAGTTGATGTCAGGGTGCGACTGCAGGTAATCTTTGGCAAAAATCACTAACTCCTCGCGGTCCTCGCCCTGATAGGGCGGCTCCTTCCCGTCCTCGCGCTTCAAGCGGCTGCGGCGCGCCCACTCCAGTCCGAATGCCATGCCCCAACGCGGATGAATGGCGGCAAACAGCTTCTGGCAGAAACGGTTGTGAAAGACGGCGCGCAGAAACTTGAACTTCCGGTCCGTGCTGCCCAGACCATCGCCGTGGGCCAGATAGAACACACTGCCGTACAGCTCGACCACCGAACTGCGCGGATGCAGCGTCACGCCACACTCCCGCTGCAGGTAGTCGTTCATCCACAGGTCGTGGTTGCCCGTGAAGTAGTGGACCTCGACGCCCAAATCCGTCAACTCGCTGATTTTACCCAGCAGGCGGGTGTAGCCCTTGGGCACCACGGTCTTGTACTCGTGCCAGAAGTCGAACATATCGCCCAGCAGGTAGACGGCTGCGGCCTTGTGCTTGATACTGTCCAGGAAGTTGGCCACGCGGCGCTCCTGCATACGCGGATGCGGTATGGCCAGACTACCCAGATGCGCGTCGGAAAGGAAATAAATATTCTTCATAGTCGTAAGTTGCCATCACATGAATCCCAGTTCCAGCTTGGCCTCGTCGCTCATCATGTCCTTGTCCCATTCAGGCTCAAAGACAAGGTTGACCTTGGCCTCGCTGACACCCTCTATGCCGTTCAATTTCAGCCGCACATCCTCGACGATGAAATCTGCGGCGGGACAATTGGGTGCTGTCAGGGTCATGTCGACTTCCAACAGGCCGTCGTCCTGTAAATCAATGCGGTAAATCAGGCCCAGATTGTAGATGTCAACGGGAATTTCGGGGTCGTAGACGGTCTTGAGCACTTCGATGATGCGCTCCTCCTTTTTCAGTTTCTCTTCGGCTGTCATCTTTATGGAGTAATTAGGCTATTGGAAAATCAATTTGATAGTTTCCCCTCGTCGGCATAGCTGTAATACCGGTCTGCGCCCACGATGATGTGGTCCAGAAAGCGGATGTCCACAGCCTTGGCGGCCTTGCCGAGGCGCTCGGTCAGCCGGTCGTCGTCGACGCTGGGCCGCGGGTCGCCCGAGGGGTGATTGTGGCACACGGCGATGGCGGTGGCTTTGCCCATAATGGCAGTGCGGAGCACCAGACGCACGTCGACCACCGTACCGACCAGACCACCGCGGCTGATGCAGTGCATGCTCAGAGGGACGAGCCGGTTGTTGAGCAACAACACATGGAACTCCTCGGTACTGAGGTCGGTCATGCGATCACACAAGTAGCGATACATGTCCGCCGAACTCAGCAACGAGGGACGCGCAGGAGCGCCCTCGGCTGCCCGGCGCTTGCCCAATTCGCAGGCGGCAATCAGTGTGAGCGCCTTGGCCGGACCAATGCCGTTGTAGGCGCAGAAGTCGGCCACGTCCATCCGTCCCAGTTGCTTCAGGCTGCCCTCGCAGCTCCGCAGGATGCGACGCATCAGCTCCACGGCGTTCTCGGTGGCCGAGCCGGAGCCAATCAGTATGGCCAACAACTCCGCATCGGACAACGCGGCGGGACCAAAGGCCAACAAGCGCTCGCGTGGACGCTCGCACTCCTCCATCTCGCTGATGCTTCGCTTGGACGGGGACGTCTCCATAGGCTATTTGTAGAAATTCTTGCGAAAGGCTTCAAACTCGCCACGACCCAGCACACAGCGTGTCCACCAAGCACGCAGGAAACCGCTGCCGTAACCTGTCAACTGCACGAACGAGGCGGCCACAGCCCGCAGACCTACACCGACACTGCGTTCGCGGACGGAAGCATCGACCAAGACAATCAGACTGAACAGCAGCAAGGGCAACAGACTCCACGGCCAAAACGGCGCCACAAGCAGACAAAGCAGGCAACCCAAGGTGAAGACGGCAGGAAGCAGGTGAACCAGCTTCAGTGTGCCGGGATGGCGCTTCGTAAGGTGGATGCGCGCAATGCCGGAATTGTGCACCTGCTTGAAAAACTTGCGCAGGTCCGTACGGCGCTTGTGCCAAACCCACGCCTCGGGCAGCAGGCGGCAACTGTATCCGCCCCGGAAAATACGGGTGGAGAAATCGATGTCCTCGCCAAAGCGCATGTCGGAAAAGCCGCCCAACTCGCGATAGACAGCGGTGCGAACACCCATGTTGAACGAACGAGGATAGAACTTGTCCAGCTTCTTCTTGCCCCCACGTATGCCGCCGGTGGTGAAAAAGGAGGTCATGGCGTAGTTGATGGCCTTCTGCATCGGCGTGAACGAGGGGTGCGCACGGTCCGGACCGCCGAAAGCATCGCAGGGATCCGCCGCCAGTTCGGCGTCAATGGCTGCCAAGTAATCGGGGGGCAGGACCACGTCGGAGTCCAAGATAATCACATACGCACCACTCGCCCGCTCTACGCCGTAATTCCTACTTTGTCCCGGCCCGGAATTGGGCTTCTCGTAATAATGCAGGTCCAAGCGGCCGGCATAGCTTTCCACTACTTCGCGACAAGGGACGGCGGAACCGTCCTCGACCACGAGAACCTCGAAATCACGACAGGTCTGCTCGCAGAGGCCTGCCAGCAATTCGTTGACTTCGTCGGGACGGTTGTAGACGGGGATGACAATGGAATAACGCATGATGAAGACGATTAAGGTGCGACCGAATTACTTGATAATGACTTTCCCATTGAGAATATATATACCGTGGGGCAAACCGCGCAGGGCTTCGTGCGAACTGCCGGCTGTACGGATCAACCGGCCGTCCATGCCGTAGACACTAAAGACTGCATCGGCGCCTGTAGCTGCAGCCGAAATGCCGCTCTCAGTCATTTCCTGACGATAAAGGCATACATCCTGCTGATTGCTGGTGTAGCAGGCAAAGCGCGGCGAGGAGGCATTGTACTGGATGCGGCGCGTGTCGCGGCTGACGCTGATGATCTGCGTCGTGCCATCCTCGGCAATGCTGATATCCCAAAGTTCGTCCTCACTATTGGCTTCGGGTGAGAGGTAGAGCTTGTTCTGGCTGGCCGTGAGCGAGAGGTAGCCATTGTTGACGGCATCATAGAGGGTGTAACGCCCCGGCGAACCGCCCAGATACAGGCTGTAGGGCAAGCCCTCGCGCCCCACCTCGGTCGTAATGGTGCCCTCGGCGGAAATCTCGACCTCGGCGGCAGCACGGATGTCGCCGGCAGAGCCGGTGATACCGCTCAAGACCACAGACTTAGGCTCGCAGACAATCAAATAATTGACCCCGGTCAGCAGTTCTGTGTCGGAAAGGACCTTATGATAGGTACCGCTGCCATCGGGTGCTTCGCCCATGATGGTGTAGACGACAGAAACCGGCTCGGAACGCTCTGCGCCCAGCAGGCTGTAGGCCGTGATGGAAGTGCGCTCGTTGATGGTCAGCTCGACGGGGGGATAGGCGGCGGTTTCTTCTGCCCCATTGACACTATAATATATATAGGCCCCCTCGGTGGCACAACTGATGCTCACCGTGGTACCGGCAGCCACCGCACCGGCTTCGGGGGTGAAGACAGGAGCCTCGGGCACCACGGGGTCGGGGTCAGTGCCGCTGCCGCCCTCGTAGTTGTCGGGGTCAAAGGCTGTCGAGGTCTTCGTGCCCCATACATACTGCTCCAGTCCGGGGTAATCGATATAGGGATTGCGGTTGTGCTGGATACCGTAAACGGCATTGTTGCGGGCAATCTCCTTTTCACTGACAGGATCCTGCTTCGCCCAACGCAGCAACATGGCGATGGCCCAATCCGTATAGGCCGGATAAGCATCACCACTCAGCATGGGACTGCTCCACGAGGCAATCCTGTCCTCGTAGGCCGTGGCCATATAAAAATAATTACGCGCAAAGTCGCCCTTGTATTCATCATTGGGCTCGAAGACGACCCCACTGTAACCACTCAGCGAACAAGGGCCAAGCTTGCTGAAGCCCTCCGCCGAAGTCCAGGTGGGATTATTCGTCTCGCCATAGGGATAGTTGCTGCGGCGGCCGTTCACATAGCCATCGGTGGGCACCAGGTGGAACAGATCGGTGTACATGGGCGAAGCATCATTGAACCAGCTCTTCGGAAAAGAATGCTCGCGGTTGTAGACGTCACCCTCCTTACGATAAGATCCGGCTTGGTCGTCACCAAAGGTATAATTGGTAATGGCAGAGTACATATCCCACACCTTGCCATCGGCACGGACATCGGTTTTGCGCATATCGTCCCACAAATTGGCGTAGCTGCGCACCGTGTGGTCGGCTATGATACCATAAAGTGCCGTCTTGAGGGCGGCGCCCTTCTTTCCCGTAGCGGCGGAATAGTAGCCGTCGGGAGCTTGGGCAAAGACACTGCTCGCGAACAGGCAGAACAGGAGCGCGAGAAGGTTCAGTTTTCTGTTTAGCATGACTATTCTGGTGGTTAAGGTTGATTATTCAGTATAGGAGTGCCGGCACACCACATTTCCCAGGCTGCCAGCGCCTGACGCTCCAGCATCTCGGCGCCGTTCTTGGTCCTTGCGCCGCACTCACTGCCCTTTCGGAGGAAAAGGGTCTCGGCAGGATTGTACACCAAATCATAAAGCAGGTGCTGCGGCCCCAACAGTTCGTAGGGCAAGGCCGGACAGGCATCCACCCGGGGCGACATGCCCAGCGGAGTACAATTGACCACGACACTGCAACGCTGCATGATTTCCGGGGTCAGGTCTTCGTAGGCCATCACCCCCTCGCGACGGCTACGGCTCACCGGATGCGCAGAAATGCCCAAACGGGCAAGGCTGTAGAGGACGGCCTTTGAAGCACCACCTGTGCCAAGCACCAGAGCATCCGTGTCGCAAGGCTGCAACAGCGGTCGCAGGGAACGCTCGAAACCGATATAATCGGAATTATGTCCCACCCAGCGCGTACTGCCGTCGGCCCGGCGCTCCACACAGACCACATTGACAGCACCAATCGCGGCAGCCTCGGGGGCCAAGTCGTCCAGCAAAGGCATGATGGCCTGCTTGTGGGGAATGGTCACGTTGAAACCACGCAAATGGGGGTACTCACCTTCCATCCGAATGCGGAAATCCGCCAACGAGGCACATTCGAAATTCAAATACTCCGCCGAAATGCCCTCGCGGGCAAACTTCTCGGCGAAATAGCGGGCGGAAAAACTGTGTCCCAAAGGGAAACCCAGCAATCCAAAAGTATGAAGAGGAGGGTATGTGCGCATAAAAACAAACTGGAAAGGACTAACGACAAGCTGTGTAAAGCGTACTCAGCCCAAAAGTAAACCTGCGAAATTCTACTTCCCGGAAACCGGCCTTCTGCAGGATTTCACGCATCACTTCTCCCTGAGGAAAAGCTTCCATCGTGGCCGGCAAATAGGAATAGGCCTTGCTATCCCGCGACACCAACCTGCCCACCAACGGCATCAGCACATGAGAATATAGCCAAAACAGTTGACGCATCGGGAAACGGCGCGGCGCAGTCAACTCGATGATGACCAAACGACCACCGGGACGCAGCACACGGTACATTTCAGAGAGACCGCGGTCCAAATCCTGGAAATTGCGGATGCCATAAGCCACGGTCAAAGCATCATACTCGCCATCGGGCAGCGACAGAGCCATGCAATCCTCACGACGAAAGCTTACCACATCCGCCAAACCGGCTTGCAAAATTTTCTTGCGCCCGACTTCCAGCATCCCCTCCGAGATATCCACGCCCAACAGGCTTTCAGGCCCCAGCGTGCGGGCTGCCAACAGGGCAAAGTCTCCCGTACCCGTAGCCACATCCAGCATCTTTTTCGGCGCATAGGGGCGCAGGGAATTTATCGCCGCCCGCCGCCAACGTTTGTCAATGCCAAGCGAAAGGCAATGGTTCAGCAAGTCATAGCTGTGGGCAATACGGTCGAACATGTGCTCCACCTGACGCCCTTTCTCGCCTTCTTCGCCGTATGGCTTTATCTTTTCTTGTTTGTAGGTCATAGGAAAAATGTCCCGTTTGCTCCGCAAAGTTAGACAATTCCCTTGGAAAGCGGCGATTTCACCCCACCAAAGTTGCGCGATAGCCGTTTTCCATGCCAACAGAAAGCCACCCTGCGGGGCCAAGAAGCAAAAAAAATCAAAACCTGTACGAAAAATGAAGTGCAAAACTTTGTCGGAAACTACGGAAACACTATCTTTGCAATGCCAACAAAATTGTAACTATTACAGATAAGGACTTATGGAAAAAGCCTGTGAACATCTGACCGCACACGGCATCAATTTATCCGCGCAGCGCATAGCTGTGATGCAGTACCTGCTGGAACATCACACCCATCCCACAGCTGATGTCATTCACAGTGCTTTGGTTCGCAAGCTCCCTACCCTCTCGAAGACGACAGTCTACAACACGTTGCGCCTCTTCGTAGAGCATGGCGCCGCAACCATGCTAACCATCGATGAACGCAGTGCTAACTTCGACTACAGGACGGATCCGCACGCCCACTTCCTATGTACACAGTGCGGTCACATCTATGATTTACCCGAAGACCACGAACGACTGCTCTCATGCACAAACCTGAAGACAGGAATGAAAGCCGAGAGCGCAGCACTCTACCTGCGAGGATGCTGTCACCGATGCAATGCACAAAAAACAGAAGCCTAAATCCGCCTAATCCGAAAGATTAGACAACTTCACACCATAACAACTTAAAAACTCAACATTATGAAAAAGAAATTCGTTTGTACCGTTTGCGGTTACATTCACGAAGGTAACGAAGCTCCCGAAAAGTGCCCCATGTGCGGTGTTCCCGCCTCTAAGTTCAAAGAACTGACCGAAGGAGCTGCTCTCAATTTCGTAGCAGAACACGAAATCGGCGTAGCCAAAGGTTGCGACGAAGAAATGATCAAGGATCTGAACAACCACTTCATGGGCGAGTGCACCGAAGTTGGTATGTACTTGGCCATGAGCCGTCAAGCCGACCGCGAAGGCTACCCCGAAGTGGCAGAAGCCTTCAAGCGCTATGCTTGGGAAGAGGCTGAACACGCCTCCAAATTCGCAGAACTCCTCGGCGATGTCGTTTGGGACACCAAGACCAACCTGGAAAAGCGCATGAACGCCGAAGCTGGTGCCTGCGAAGACAAAGCACGTATCGCCAAGCGCGCCAAGGAACTGAACTTGGACGCTATCCACGACACCGTTCACGAAATGGCACGCGATGAAGCTCGCCACGGCCGCGGCTTCGAAGGTCTCTTCAACCGCTACTTCAAGAAGTAATCCTAACTTACGTAACCATCCGAAACAAGCCGACTTGACATGGCCGAAAAAAAAGAAATCGCAGGGGATTATCCTTGCGATTTCTTGTAGTAATAAGGCAACATCTCTC
>SFCP01000065.1 GCA_004558535.1 Bacteroidales bacterium
CAATCCGGTAGAACGTGCCCAGCGTCCATCTGTTATGGGGCGCAAGAACTACCTGTTCAGCAAAAGTGACAGCGGAGCAGTTGACAATGCCATCTTCTATTCGCTGATAGAGAGCTGCGACATCGTTGGCATCGAACCGCTCCGGTGGCTCACTGATGTCCTGGACAACCTGCACGACGACACTCCCCCTGACCAAGTCAGACAGATGTTGCCTTATTACTACAAGAAATCGCAAGGATAATCCCCTGCGATTTCTTTTTTTTCGGCCATGTCAAGTCGGCTTGTTTCGGATGGTTACTACTGTTGTGTAAACGCTGTTGTATAAATACTGGTGTTGTTGTATAATTTTATGGGGGAAGTAGGCGCAATTGCGATTTACTTTGTACTTTTACCGCGAAAAACCATTTGCCCTTTTGTGTTTGTTTTATTATACGCATAGCATGGACCAATCATTATATATCTATTCGCTATTTCTTTCTTTGCCGTTGATGTTGTTTTTCGGCTTTCACATGCTTTTTGCGCGGACTCCTGACAAGCAGATCTTTGCCAATTTTTTGCTGTCGCGTAGATTGATGGGTTCTGCGTTACTGATTCTTGCGGCCAATTACTCAGTGCATTTGTTCTTTACCATCAGGGTGCAGGATTTGCGTGGTACTATTTTGATGAATTTGTCCACCTATTTCCTATGTTATTGGCTGTTCAGTTCTGCTATGATGACGCTGCTCAACAATCGTTATATTACTCGGAAGCGATTTCTGGGACATATTGCCCGTTGGGTCGTATATTCTTTGTTGGCAATTCTTGTTTCGCTCTATGATGAAGCAGTTACGTTTCAGCTATGTGCTATGTTGATTCTTGCGGCATGGTTGTTGTTGTATGGTTTGGTGTCAGCAATTCGCTTACTTCGTACTTACAAGAAGGCCATACGGATGTTCGAGAATACACATTCGGATGACATAGGTGCGTATATTCGTTGGCTTTCTATATTTACTTATTGGGCAATTTGTTTTGGTTTGAGTTGCAGTCTGTTGACGTTCTTGCCCAGTAAATATGTGTTTATATGGATTTTATCGTCCATCCCGTTTTATATCTACCTATATTGTTGTTACCAGAATTACCTGTTGTTTCACGAGCAAGTGGAGCTGGCCTTAATGGAAGATGCTGTAATTTCGGAGGAGAAAGAAGTCCTGCAAAGCGATATGAAAGGTGAGGATGTTCCCGGTGTACATTCAGAGGTGGAGCGTCGGCTCAAGGACTGGGTAGACTGTGAGGGGTATCGCAGTCCGGGCATTACGTTGAATGATTTAGCGTTGCAGCTTGCCACCAACCGTACCTATTTGTCGGAATATATTAGCAGCGTTTATCAGTTGAGTTTCCGCAACTGGATTTCCTACTTGCGGGTGGAGTATGCCAAGCGTGTGATAAGGCAGCAGCCCCAGTTAAAAATTCGGGAGTTATCAGAGCAATCAGGTTTCCTTTCAGTGAGTCATTTTATACGGATATTCAATGAGAAGGAGGGTTGTTCGCCGACACGTTGGCGCAAGCAGAATATGCTGAGCAATTAGTCGTAAAGTTGTGCTATTTCGTTGGTCAATGCGATAAATTCGTTGACGGAGAGTTGTTCGGGGCGTCGGGTCAGGTTTTCTGTACTAAGAAAATCGGTTGTGTCGGGCTGTAGTCCTGTTTCTGCGGTCAGTTGCGAGAGCAAAGGACGCAGGGAGCCACGCAGCATCTTGCGGCGTTGATTGAAGGTAGTCTTTACCACACGTTTCAGCAGTCGTTCGTCGCAACCACAATCGTTGCGTTCGTTGCGGGTCAGTCTGACCACAGCGCTTTTTACCTTGGGTGGTGGATTGAACACGCCAGGTTCCACGGTAAAGAGGTACTCTACATCGTACCATAGTTGCACCAGTACGCTTAGGATGCCGTATGCTTTGCATCCCGGAGCCGCTGCCAGTCGTTCGGCCACTTCTTTTTGTATCATTCCCGTGCAGCAGGGTATCAGCGAGCGGTTGTCGAGCATTTTGAAGAAGATTTGGCTGCTGATGTTATAGGGGTAGTTGCCGGTAAGTACGAAGGGTTGTCCGCCAAAGGTGCGTTCAAGGTGCATCTTCAGGAAGTCGTCTTCGATGATTTGTTCTTCCAGCTGCGGAAAGTTCCGTCGCAGGTACGCCACGCTTTCGAAATCTATTTCCACCACTTTCAGCGGGCGGTTCTTGGGTAGCAGGAATTGTGTCAGAACCCCCATTCCCGGTCCCACTTCGAGTACAGGCAGTTCGGGACAGGCGTCTACCGTATCAGCGATGGCGCGGGCTGTGGATAAGTCCGTCAGAAAGTGTTGTCCAAGAAATTTTTTAGGGCGTACAGACCTCATATAGCAGTTTTTTTATACTTTTGCGGTGGCTCAATGCGCTCGGCAGAGTTCGTGGCGCAGGATTTTGTCGCAAAATTAGTAATTCTTTTTCGTATAGCCCCATTTTATTTTGTCGGTTATCGTTCGTAACATAGTGAAAGTACTGCTGCCCATCCTCTTTGGCGTGGGTATTTTGTGGTGGATGTACCGTGGCACGGATTGGGGAGGCTTCCTTCAGGCTGTCACTACGCAGATGAATTGGGGCTGGATGATCCTGTCGCTCGTTTTTGGCGTGTTGCCGCAGATGATGCGTGCTTGGCGGTGGCAGATAGCCTTAGCTCCGCTGGGCGAGTTGCCCCGGCGACGCACCTGTGTCGATGCTATATTCCTGAGTTATGCGTCGAGTCTGGTCATTCCTCGTATTGGCGAGGTGGCGCGTTGTGGCACGTTGAAGCGGTGCGACGGCACCTCGTTTTCCAAGGCAATTGGTACGGTGGTCACCGAGCGTATGGTTGACTCATTGGTCATCCTGTTGCTCACCGCGGTAGCCTTTTGTAGCCAGTTGCCCACATTGTTGCGTTTTCTCACCGCTTCGGGCACCGATGTCGACAGTATTTTGCAGCGTTTTACCGGCACCGGTTATTTAGTTACGTTGCTGTGCATCGTAGCCGCCTGTATGCTTTTAGGGTGGCTGCTTCATAACTTCTCTGTTTTTCATAAAGGCAAGGACTTGCTGAGGAATGTGTGGAACGGTATAGTTTCGTTGCGCCACATACGTCATTTGCCGCTTTACATCTTCTATAGCTTTGCCATTTGGGGCTGCTATTTCCTGCATTTTTACTTAGCGTTTTTCTGTTTTGACTTTACAGCCGGCATTTCTCCCGCGGCGGCTTTCCTGATATTTTGTATAGGCAGTTTTGCCGTGCTGGTACCCACGCCCAATGGTGCCGGACCGTGGCATTTTGCCGTGAAGACGATGCTCGTCATCTATGGTGTGGCCGAGCAGCCCGCCATTCTGTTCGCCCTGGTCGTACACACCATCCAGACTTTCGAGGTAGTGTTGCTCGGCGTGTATGGTTGGGCAGACCTGACCCTTTTGAAGCGTAGAAAAATTTCATCTAACAAATAATTGTCATGAGCGAAATCAAGCATTTACAACCCGAAGCTATTTGGAAAAACTTTTACCTGCTTACCCAGGTGCCCCGTCCGTCGGGCCATCTGGAGAAGATTCAGCAATTCCTCCTGGACTGGGCCAAGGAAAAGGGCATCGATGCCCACTTGGATGGTGCCGGCAACGTACTGATGTACAAGGCAGCATCGCCGGGCATGGAGGACTGCAAGGTGGTGACCCTGCAGGGCCACATGGATATGGTGCCGCAGAAAACTGCTGACAGTCCGCACAACTTCGAGACCGATCCCATCGAAACGTATATCGACGGCGAATGGGTGAAAGCCCGCAATACTACCCTCGGCGCCGACGACGGCATGGCTGTGGCCACCATCATGGCCATCATGGAGGACGACAGCCTGAAGCACGGCCCGCTCGAGGGCTTTATCACGGCCGACGAGGAAACTACCATGTATGGAGTCAATCATATGGCGCCCGGATTGCTCAAGGGACAAATCCTGCTGAACCTTGACAATGAGACCGAAGGCGAAATGATTATAGGTTCGGCCGGCGGTGTGAACCTGACCGCCACTTTGGAGTATAAGGAGGTGGAGACGGATGCTGCCGACGCTGCTGTGAAGGTTACGCTGAGCAAACTGCTGGGCGGCCACAGCGGATTGGAAATCAACGAGGGCCGTGCCAATGCCAACAAACTCATGGCGCGCTTGGTGCAGGACGCCGTGGCCAATTTCGAGGCACGTTTGGCTTCGTGGAAGGGCGGCAATATGCGCAATGCCATTCCGCGTGATGCCGAGGTGGTGCTGACCCTGCCGCAGGAGAACGTGCCCGCACTCAAGGAGGCAGTGGCCGAATGGCGCGATACGTTCACGGCCGAGTACGGCTGCATCGAGCAGGAGCTTTCGCTCGAGGTTGTCGACACGGATCGTCCCGCTCTCGAGGTGCCCGAAGAGGTGCAGGACAACTTGATCAATGCCCTCTGTGCTTGCCACAACGGCGTGTTCCGTTTCATCCCCGATGTACCCGCCATTGTCGAGACATCCTCCAACTTAGCCATCGTGGAAATCGGCGGTGGTGAGTCTTTCTTCAAGGTGCTCATCCGCTCCTCGCGTGACAGTATGCGCGAAGCCTTGGCCGAGACGCTGGAAAGCGCTTTCGCTATGGCCGGCATGAAGGTGGAGCTCAGCGGCGACTATCCTGCCTGGCAGCCCAATCCGCATAGTGAAATTGTGGAGCTGATGAAGAATGTCTATCGCGACCTTTTCGGTACGGAGAACCATGTGCAGGTCATCCACGCCGGTTTGGAGTGCGGCGTCATCGGTGCCAACACGCCCGGCATGGACATGGTGAGCTTCGGCCCGACCCTGCGCAGCCCGCACACGCCCAACGAGCGTTGCTATATCCCCAGTGTGGAGAAGTACTACCGCTTTGTGCTCGCCACTCTGGAGCGTACACCGAAAAAATAACGTCTCTGCGACGACACACAAAATACCCTCCCCGCGGCCATGGCTGTGGGGAGGGTATTTTGTGTGTGGTGGATGGTCCTTGCGTCCGGGGTGGGGCAGGGTATGCCCGGACCGGTCTTTCGCTGTGTGTACTTGCCTCGGGAGGAGTGGGCTATCGGATGATAGTAGCCTCGCGGTCGGGGCTGACCGAGACAATTTTGATGGGCGTCTCGAGCGCCTGTTCCAAGTAGTTGATATAGGCGGTGAATGCCGGGGGGAAGTCGCTTTCGCGCCGCAGCTTGTCAAGCGGGGTCTTCCATCCGGGCAGTTCCTCGTAGACCGCCTGCCATCCCTCGGTGTCGTAGGGCATATCGGTCGTAGTGATGCCGTCCTTGGTGTAGGCGGTGCAGACCTTGATGGTCTCGAAGCTGTCGAGGACGTCGCTCTTCATCATCACCAAGTCGGTGACGCCGTTGATCATGATGGCATACTTCAGTGCGACCAAGTCTATCCATCCGCAGCGGCGATTGCGACCCGTGACGGCGCCAAACTCGTTGCCGATGCGTCGGATTTCCTCACCCGTCTCATCAAAGAGCTCTACGGGGAAAGGGCCGGCGCCCACGCGGGTGCTGTAGGCCTTGAAGATGCCAAACACGCGGTCGATAGAGCTTGGTGCCACGCCCAGTCCCGTACATACGCCGCCAGCCGTGGTCGACGAAGACGATACAAACGGGTATGTGCCGTGGTCGATGTCAAGCAGAGAGCCTTGTGCGCCCTCGGCCAGCACACTCTTTCCTTCGCGCAGGTAGCGGTTGATTTCCACTTCGGTGTCGGTCAGTTGGAATTTCTTCATGTATTCCACGCCTTCCATCCAGCGTGCTTCCTCCTCGGCGATGTCGTAGTCGGTGAAGTGCAGGTCGCGCAGGATTTGCTCGTGGCGAGCCTTGAGTATGGCGTACTTATTTTCAAAATCGTGCAGGATGTCGCCTACGCGCAGGCCGATGCGTGCCGCTTTGTCGCTATAGGTGGGTCCAATTCCTTTGCCCGTAGTTCCCACTTTGGCTTTGCCCTTGGCAGCCTCGTAGGCGCGGTCGAGCACGCGGTGGGTGGGCAGTATCAGGTGGGCGCGGCGGCTGATGTGCAGGCGCTCGGTCAGCGAGTAGCCGGCAACCTCGAGTTCGTGTGCCTCGGCCATGAACAGGTCGGGGGCAATCACGCAGCCGTTGCCGATGATGTTGAGCTTGCCCTCGTCGAAGATACCCGACGGGATGGAGCGCAACACGAATTTTTTTCCTTCGAAGATAATAGTGTGGCCGGCGTTGGGGCCGCCCGCAAAGCGTGCCACTACATCATATTTGGGGGTGAAGAAATCCACCACCTTTCCTTTGCCTTCGTCGCCGAACACAATGCCGAGCAGGGCATCTACTTTTCCTTTTGTCATTTCGTTATGTAATATTATATGTATGTTTTTCGGGAAGCATCGCTCTGCGCCTTTTCCCGTTTACGGGCAGAGCGGTGGGGCGGGCCATTCCGCGTCACGTCGGACCGAAGTCCTGCCCTCGTTGAGCAGTTCCGGCCGTTGTGGGGACTTGCCGGGCGGTGCACATTGCGCCTACCCTATGCAAAGGTACAGAATGCCAGTTGAAAGGCAAAGCGGAAAGGCGAATTTTTGAATATTGTCACCCAAGTTTCATTCTATTATAGTATGGAGTCAACAAGTAAGTGCAATATTAAGAAGAATGTTTGTGGGACTCTTCCGCTGGCGTTGAGAATTTGAGCTGATGCCCGGGTCTGCGATTGTTCCTCTTTTGGATTTTGGTGGCGAAGTCGTCAGTAATGGTAATTGTTTCCATGATTCGGGTATCGCCTTATCATTCCATTTGTTGTACTTTTGCATCCGAAGACTTATTTACAAAGTGATCATGACAAAGAGCGTATTACGATTAATAGTTATTTTGATGGCGATGACACTTACAACCAGTTCGTCTGCACAGGAAGTGCAGAAAAAAAAGACAGAGGTGTGGGACAAGGTGTTCCCATTGAGCGAGACAGTCAATCACCGGAAGGTGGAGTTCCGCAATCGGTATGGCATTACCCTTGTGGGCGATTTATATACGCCCAAAAGTGGGGGCAACAGAATGGCGCTTGCGGTGTGCGGGCCTTTTGGTGCGTCAAAGGAACAGTCGAGCGGGCTCTATGCCATGAAGATGGCGGAGAGAGGATTTGTTACTTGTGCTTTCGACCCTTCCTTTACGGGCGAAAGCGGCGGCGAACCTCGACGCACTTCCTCCCCCGATATCAATACTGAGGATTTCTTGGCCGCAGTGGATTTCCTATCTTGTCTGCCCGATGTAGATGAGGAGAAGATAGGCATCATCGGTATTTGCGGATGGGGTGGCATAGCGCTGAATGCGGCTGCTGTTGACCCACGCATCAAAGCTACGGTGGCGAGCACGATGTACGACATGTGCCGAGTGAATGGTAACGGCTATTTTGATGAGAGCGATAGCGAGGAAGCTCGTTATGCAGCGCGTCAGGCGATGGCTGCCGAACGCACCAAGGCTGCGCGGACGGGCCAGTTGACGCAGGGTGGGGGCGTGGTAGATCCGTTGCCTGCCGATGCGCCGCAGTTTGTCAAGGACTATTATGATTACTATAAGACGCGTCGTGGATACCATCCCCGTTCGGGCAACAGCAACGATGGTTGGCACACCTTTGGTTGTCAGGCGTATTCCAACGCGCGCTTCCTCTATTATATCAACGAGATACGTTCGGCGGTACTCATCATGCACGGCGAGAAAGCTCATTCCCGTTATTTCGGTGAGTCTGCTTATCAATACATGGTAGAGGGCAAGGCCACCGGATATGATGCAGTGCGCAAGCCCAATCCGGTACCTGGGAACAAGGTGCTGCTCATCATCCCGGACGCCAGCCATTGCGACCTCTACGACGGCGGTTATACCGAATCGGAGGGCAGGGGCCAAGCGAAAAACAAAATTCCTTGGGAACAGCTCGGAGCGTTCCTGGAAACGAATATAAATACATCGAATACAACGGACGAATAATAATAATATATATAATAATATAGCATGAAGAATTTTGATTATCAGACTCCTACACGCCTGGTCTTCGGGAAGGGCGTCGTGAATGAGAAACTCGCAAGCGTGATGAACCAATATGGCAAGCGGGTGCTTGTCACCTATGGAGGCGGCAGCATCAAGCGCAAGGTCGCAGGGCATGCGAAGAGCCTCTACGACGAAGTGATGGACATCTTGGCCGGCAAAGAGGTGTTTGAACTTCCCGGCATTCAACCCAACCCAAAGTTCAATCCAAGTGTGCTTGAGGGTGTACACCTCTGTCAGGAACACCACATCGACGTCATCCTCTCTGTAGGCGGAGGTTCGGTGCTCGACTGCACCAAAGCCATAGCCGGAGTGGCAGGCACGCTCGAGGGCAAGGTGTATGACCATGTGGAGGAGGCTTGGGACCTTGTCCGCGGGCTCCGGCCTACCACAGCGGCAGTGCCCATCGTTGACATCATCACCATGGCAGCCACAGGTAGCGAATATGACATGGGCGGCGTCATCTCGCGCACAGAGACCAACGACAAACTGGCCTATTTCTCGCCGCTTGTCTTCCCCGCCGTGAGCTTCATCGACCCCACCTATACTTTCTCGGTGCCGGTGAAACACACCTTGGCAGGGGTGGCCGACTGCATCAACCACATCATGGAGTCTTATTTCTGCGCCGAGCACATCGACATGAACGATGCTTTCATGGAGGGAGCCGTGCGGTCGCTGGCCAAGAACGTGAAGAGGGTGCTCGCAAATCCGGAGGACTATGATGCACGCGCAGAGATATTCTATGCCACCACACTCGGCTGCAACGGCATCTATTGCTTGGGCAACAGTCCCAGCGGCTGGCCCATGCACGCCATGGAGCATGCGCTCTCGGCTTACTACGACATCACCCACGGTGAGGGCCTGGCCATTCTCACGCCGCGATGGATGCGCCATATCCTGACACACGCGAGCGGGGAACTGCACGAACAGGTGGTGGAGCGAATCGAGAAGTTTGGCAAGAACGTCTTCGGTGCCGAGGGCTGCGAGGCTTCCATCCTTGCCATCCATGATTTCTACCGCGAGATAGGCATTCCCATGACCCTGAGGGAAGTGGGCATAGACGAAAGCCGATTGGGCGAGATGGCCCGGCACGTGGCCGAACTCGAAGGCCTCGACCAGGCATGGGTGCCGCTCTACGAGCAGGACATCCTCGACATCTTCAAGGCTTGCCTGTAGAGGGTAGGGCCGAGGGATAGAATGGCGCTACGGCGCGTTGAAAGTAATAGCAATCCCATTGACAAAATGAAAAAGGTAATAGTGATTTCCACCAGCCTTCGTGCTGGGTCGAACAGCGACATGCTCGCTGATAAGTTTGCCGAGGGTGCCAAGGCATCGGGCAATGAGGTGGAGAAGATTTCCCTTCGCGGAAAGGAAATCAAGTTTTGCATAGGCTGTCTGAGTTGCCAGCGCACCGGAGCCTGTGTGACCAAGGACGATGTGCCCGCCATCATGGAGAAAGTGCTCCATGCCGATGTGGTCTGCTGGGCTACTCCTATTTATTATTATGAGATGAGCGGACAGATGAAGACACTCATCGACCGCATGAATGCCATGTACCCGAAGGACTACTGTTTCCGCGACATTTATCTGCTCACCACAGCGGCCGAAGCCGAAGAGGAGACACCCCGACGTGCCGAGATGGGACTGACGGGATGGATAGATTGCTACGGCAAGTCTTCACTCAAGGGGCACCTGTTTTGCGGAGGTGTAACCGATGCTAAGGAGATTGAGGGCAACGGCAAGTTGCAGGAGGCTTACGAAATGGGTAGTCGTGTATGAAGAGGGTTTTATGGTGCACATTATTATTTAACAAGCAACGCCATGGCACAGCAGAAGATTGAACAGACGGCAGGCCGCACGCAGTTGGGAGAATTTGCTCCCGAGTTTGCCCACCTCAACGACGACATTCTTTTCGGCGAGGTGTGGAGCCGCAATGACCTGCTTAGCCTGCGCGACCGCAGCCTTGTCACACTCACTTCACTCATCAGTCAGGGCATCACCGACTCTTCGCTCACCTACCACTTGCAGGAGGCGAAGAAGAATGGCGTCACGCGAACGGAAATAGCGGAAATCATCACGCATATTGCTTTCTACGCAGGATGGCCCAAGGCATGGGCAGCTTTCCGTCAGGCGAAGGAGGTTTGGACAGAAGAAGCCCCCTTGGCAGATGCAAAGACACGATTTCAGCAGGAGATGATTTTCCCCATTGGCGAGCCCAATACAGCCTATGCCCAGTATTTCACTGGCAACAGTTACTTGGCGCGTATCTCCGGCGAACAGGTTCCCATTGCCAATGTCACCTTCGAGCCGGGCTGCCGCAACAACTGGCACATCCATCGTGCCACCAAGGGCGGCGGACAGATGCTGATCGGTGTGGCCGGACGTGGCTGGTATCAGGAATGGGGAAAGGCCGCGCAGGAAATTCTTCCGGGAACAGTCATTCACATCCCCGCTGGTGTGAAGCATTGGCATGGAGCTGCCGCCGATAGTTGGTTTGCGCATCTCGCCTTTGAGATAGAGGGGGAGAATGCAGCCAATGAGTGGCTGGAGCCTGTGTCGGACGCTGAGTACGAGAAAGTCAATGGAAGATAATCCCACACATTATTGGCATTATGAATCATCTGAAATTCTTGCTGTTGGCCATGCTGACAGTTTTGTCCGCATCGGCTTGTTCACAAAGCAATGAAATGAAGCATATGGAAAAGAAGAAAGTCCTGGTCGTGTATTTCTCGGCAACGGGAACAACCAAACAGGTGGCCCGGCAAATTGCAGCCACTGCTGATGCCGACATTTACGAGATAGTTCCGGTGAAGCCATATTCCGGTGCCGACCTCGACTGGACCAATCCGCAGTCGCGCAGTTCGGTGGAGATGGGCAATCCTGCTGCTCGCCCCGAGATCAATCCTCTTTCGGTAGATGTGAGCCGATACGACTACATCTTCCTGGGTTATCCTATCTGGTGGGACCTCGCGCCAAGGGCTGTCAACACTTTCATTGAGGCGGCAGGCTTGACAGGCAAGGCCGTGATTCCTTTCGCCACGTCTGGAAGCAGCGGCATAGCCAACAGTGTTGCCGAGCTGAAGAAGTCTTACCCGAAGATCGAGTGGCAGACGGGGAAGCTGTTGAATCGTGTCAGTGAGAAGGAAATTGCAGACTGGGTTTCAGCATCTATAGAGTAATCCAACTTTTTTTCGGCAAGCTCATGGGGAAGGCATCCTTGACGCCAGGGAGTTGGGCAAATGCAAAAAAATCATGCAAATATAATATGCAAGAGATTTTTCTCAATACCATACAAGACTTCAACGACTATCAGGGGGTGGAGACGCTTCATCCCCTGGTCAGCGTGGTGCATGTGGAGAATACGGAGCATATCAGGGAGTGCGTGATGCACTATGGATTTTATGCCATCTACCTCAAGGAGAACAAGGGGTGCAAACTCTCTTATGGCCGCACGCCTTACGACTTTGACGAGATGACTGTGACGAGCTTTGCGCCGGGGCAGGTGGTAAGGGTGGAGCCCAACCCCGAGGTGCCCTTTGCGCGCTTCACAGCTTTGGTGTTCCATCCCGACCTCCTCAGTCGCACCGCGTTGGGCAGGCAGATGAGCCGCTACGAGTTTTTCGGTTATTCCAGCAACGAGGCGTTGCATCTCTCTGCCCGAGAGGTGGATGTCTTTCGGGGCGTGCTCGCCATGATAGAGCAGGAGCTGCACCGCGCCATCGACAAACATACGCGCGAATTGATTGTCTCCAACATCGAGTTGCTGCTGAACTATTGCCTCCGTTTCTACGACCGCCAGTTCATCACTCGCGAAGAAATCAATCATTCGGTGGTAAGGAAATTCATAGAGCTGCTGGATGACTATATATCCACAAAAGCCCTTCGTGAAGGTTTGCCGACGGTCGCCTATTTTGCAGAAAAGTGTTGCCTGTCGAGCGGCTATTTCGGCAATTTGGTGCGCGTGGAAACGGGGCGTACCGCCAAGGATATCATTGCCGACCATGTCCTTGCCCAAGCCAAACAGCTGCTCAACGACGAGGCGCTGACCGTCACAATCATCAGCAAGCAGCTCGGTTTCGACTATCCCCAGCATTTCGTCCGCTTCTTTAAGTCGCATACGGGCAAGACCCCGTCTGAATACAGAAAACTTGCCGTCTGATACTCCCTCAAAAATAGCTGACGGGGGCAGCATCAAATGGTGCTCCCCCGTCAGTGTCTGGAAAAATGCAGTAGAAAGAGGCAGTAGGTGCCCAAATGTTAAAACGGGAAGAAGTGGATTTGGATTTTTTTGAAAATGGTCGTATCTTTGTCGAGAAAGCGGAGCAGGCTGCGGTATTGTAGGGCCTGCTCCGCTATTTTAGTGCCTGTTTCGGCGGAGAATTATCAAGGATTTGGAAAAAATCAGGTCCGAGGTAGTTGAAAATAGGCAGGCGACAGTTGAAAATAAGTCGGACTTATTTTTTTTCGGGCTGTACATGGCGAAATTTTCCTCGGACACGGATTGCCAATTTTTGCACCAAAATAGTCGCTTAGGAAAGTTTAGGTTAAATCTGCCTGTGCACTTCTGTGCACTTCCGGGCGATGGTGCGGATGTGCCGCGAGGCCCTTTCCCGGGTGGTCCGGTGCGGGTGCTTGGGAAGTGCAGTCCATACCCGGTGGCGACGGACTTTCGCGGGCGGAGGCCACTGCGGCTGCGGTGTGTAAGGGATTGAATGTCGGTGTTTTGGCGGACGTGAGGCGCAATCTCCCCAATCCTGTTCGTATATGGAATTTCGGATTTTATCGATAGGTTTTGTGCTTTCGTCTAATAGTCGGGGAGCGGTGCCGGATGGCAGTGAAACAGGACATAAAAAATGAATAACTTTGCACGAAATAGGCGTCTGTTTCTACATGGTAGACACCAGCAACGCCACCTACAACCCCGAATTTACACTGACCTACACCATCGTGGCATCTGATTATCCCGTCAATTTCGACAGGGAGGCTTACCAGACCCACAGCGAACGTATCCTCAACAGCGTATCTCTGACCGCCGGCGACGGCGTGCAGCAGACCGCAACGCTTGATGGTACGAAGAAGGCTTACCAGGATTTGACCTCGCAGACCTTCACCATCGCCAGCGGTGACGAAGTGACCGTAACGGCCAACTACAGCGGCTCCTGGATGCACAGCTACGTCTACGTTGACCTGGACAACGACAAGCATTTCAGCTTCAACGAGGGTGGCGACCAGACCGGTACCGAGCTCCTCGGCTGGACCTATATCGACGGCTACAACAACGAAGGTGCTGCTGTGAGCAATGCTGTAGCTCCGCAAAGCCCGATGAAGTTCACGGTAAATGCCGCACCCGGTGAATACCGCATGCGCGTGAAGGTTGACTGGGACAACCAGGATCCCGGCGGCTGTGTTCTCTCGAGCAACCACATCCTCAACAATGGTGGTCACATCGTTGATGTAACCCTCGTCGTTACAGAGAAGACCGGCATCAACGCCGTAACCATCGACAAGGATGCCGAAGTCTACACGCTCGACGGACGTCGCGTAAGTGTAAACGGTAAACTCAACCGCGGTATCTACATCATCAACGGCCAGAAGACTTTCGTGAAGTAATTCTCGCCGGGAATAATAAAAAAGGAGGACGTGCCAGGCAGGCGCGCCCTCCTTTTTCTAATGGGTGAAAGTCCCGAGCGCGCCCCGATAGCGGGAAGCGCATAGTCCGAGGCAACGGTGTCCACCGCGAGGAGAATCGGAAGGAAGCTAAGGACAAAAGTCTGGCTCCACGCCCGCGAAGATGGCGGCAGGAGCCGACGCACCCAAGGCGCATTTTCCGTATTCTCCCACTATCTTTTTTTGTTGCTTAAATGCTTCTTGCCCCTTCTTTTTGTTTGTATGATGTTTTTACTCTATTTTTGCAATTGGTTAGAATGCGTACAAGCATTTTGACGGAATCGGTGGCGGACACGCATTCGTTCGTTTCCGGTTGCCACCTAAGAGAATGCTATGTCTTACCATAAAAATATACTGCGCCATGCTGTCGCAGCCCTAAAGCAAGCTGCATCGCCTCTACGAAACAGACACTTTACAACGCACGCACATGCCTTCGCATCGTCTGCCCATCGCGCGGCGGCAAGGCAAACGATTTTTAGACAGAGGCTTCAAGCCTCCCTATTGTTTAACACGGTGCACGCCCGTTCCTATAAATTACTTTTTACTCCTTGCCCGTCGTTTATGTCTTTCCCTTTCTGCCCGGGCTCATGAAGCAGAGGTAGATGGAATCTTCTACAATCTGGATGTAGCCAACAAGACGGCTACAGTCACTTTTAAGGGAGACGATCCTTACTCGTATAATGAATACTCCGGTGACGTAGTGATTCCTGAAACAGTGACTTATAATGGCATCACATATTCCGTCACGAGTTTGGGAGATCACTGCTTC
>SFCP01000066.1 GCA_004558535.1 Bacteroidales bacterium
CACCTCCGTGCTGCGTACCGAAGCCGACGTGAAGCGCCTGCGCCGTGTCAACGCCAATGCCTCGGAAAACAGCTGCCACCAATATGGCACCACGTTCGACATCTGCTACAACCGCTTCGTGCGCGTCATCGACCCCTCCGACAGCCTCACACGCGACGTATGGCCGGGCGAGCTGAAAGCCATCCTGGCCGAAGTCATCCGCGACCAGCGAAATCGCGGTGCCTGCTATGTGAAGTACGAATACCGCCAAAGCTGTTTCCACGTGACGGCACGCTAACCCGGAGAGAGGAGAGGCAGAAGAGAAATGTTAAAACGCGGAATGGCGGATTTGGATTTCCTGAAAATATTTCGTAACTTTGTCATAGACCCATGGGGAAAGCCGGACACACCGCGGCTTTCCCCTTTTTAGTAAGCCGGCAGAGGGCAAAACTATCCGGCACTTGCGCAAAACTACCCAGCACTTAGAAAAAACTACCCAGCACTTAGGAAAAATTATCCGGCACTTGGTTTTTTCCGGGTACTACCCGGGCATTTTGCCTGTCGCAGGCGGTGTGACAAAAAAGGTCACAAAACGCCCTCTTAACATTGTTTATATTAAATCTCACCCTTAGCGGCGGCGAACCAACTCTCCGCTGCCAAGTCCCTGCAGCACAGCATGATTGGCCCGGTCCACCACAGCGTTTTCAAAGGACTTCAGGTAGATGCGCGTCGTGCTTTCCGAGGTATGCCCCATGGCCTCGCTGATGGCCGAGACGGGCACCTGCAGGTCCTTGGCAATGCTTGCCCAGGAATGGCGGGCCACGTAGGTAGTCAACTTGGCGGCAAGCCCTAACCGATGGCCCAACTGCTTGAGGTGTTTGTTCACCACGCGTATCTTGTTGCGGTACTGCCGCACCTCGTCCACGCCGGGCCGGGAAATGATGGGCAGGAGGTAGGGCGACGCCCCCGTGTCGTACCTTTCCACAATCTCTTGCATGCAGGACTCCCAGCGCACCAAAATCGGCTGCCCCGTCTTCCGGCGTCGGTATGTGATGTATCCGCCCACGACGTCGCCTTTCTTCAGATATGCCATGTCTACCATCGACATGCCGCAGGTGTAGAGGCTGAACAGGAACAGGTCGCGCGACAGTGCCGCGGCGGAACCGCGCGGTAGTGCGGCCTCCCGAATCTTCCGCACATCGCCCACATCGACAGCGCGCTTCTTAGTTTTGGCAATGCCGGTATAGACACGTGCGAAGGGCCTCGCCTGCGGCGTAAATCCCCGCTCCACTGCCTGATTGTAGATGGCCCGCAGGGTGCGCATATAGAAAGAGACCGTGTTGAGACAAAGCCCCCGCTGCTTCAGGTACGCCTCGTACCGCTGCATCAGCGCGGCGCTCATGCCCTCGATGGCAACCGGTGCGCCCCTGCCCACGAAGCGGCGGAAACTGTTCAGAGAGAGCGTGTACTTCGTCGCTAACGACGCTCGCCCCTGCTCCCGCTTCTCGGCAATGAGCACCTCGGCAAATTCCGAAAACTCGCGTACCTGTTCCCGCTGCCGGAACAGGCGGACAACATCCTCGGCCCGGTACGCCCCGCCCCCCTGCTCCAGACGGAAAATAATCAACTGCATGCGAAGCCAATCCTCGCGCAGCCCCTCCTGCACAGCCCGCAGATAACGGCCGCGCGCAACGTCCTCGCCACGCGCAGCATCTTCGACCACGCACACGACCACGGACTGCCCCACCCTGTCCCACTCGTGTGGGTACAACCTGTAGGAAGTGCTGACCTGACGCACCACGCGCCGGTGGATGACTTGCAGAAACAATGTGCCCTCGCGGCCGGGGACGGACGAGGGACGAAACTTGATTTTTGTAGTTGCCATAGTTGCTTTATATTAAGTGGGTAATACGTTTCCCAAAGGAGAGAAGTCACAAGCAAAATTAGAGGTATCGCCGCGAGCTCGTACCGGCCGAAAGCTTAGTGCCCTATAATTTTTCCCCAATGCCTTGCAGCTCAGCACGTACGCACCCAGCGCGCCACAGAAGGCCACGGGGCCACAGAAGGTCCCACAGGAAGCCACGCTCGGCTGCCCGACAAATCCCCCTCCGGCACAGCCCTTGGCGAATTTTGGGCTTTTTGCTTCGCACGTCGGCCGTTTTTCACTAACTTCGCACATTGAAAAACCAACCACTTACGCAATATGAAGAAATTACTGACCGCTTTGGCTGTCTGTGCCCTCCCCGTGATGGCGACAGCCGACACCATCCACGTGGCCGAAGTCGTTTACAACGGCCCTGTGGAGATGATAGCCCCTTTCGCCACGGACTCCGTAAACATGAAGGGGGAAAAGTATGACGTGAAGTCGCTCCTGAAGGACAACGAACGGTGGATTTACCGAAAAGGGACACAGACGCTGCGTAGCGGCGAGGCCCTGCTGCCAGCGGACTACCACAGCGCAGCCCCTGCCTTGGCCACACTTTCGTTTACCGTCGAGACACAGCGATTTGCCAAGGTGCAACTGAATGTCAAGACCCTGCGGGACTACAAGGTCTACGTGGACGAGAAAGAGCTGTCGGGCACAGAAATCCAACTGGCACCGGGGCGCGCGGAAGTGACGCTGCTTGCCCTGACCGACACGACCCGGCACGACAGCCTGAACCTGTCGCTGACAGGCGACATGGCAGCATGGATACAGGTAAATCCCACAGGAAAACGCCCCTACACGATGGGCGAAATGCTCTGGGGCGACCACCAGTACCGTGTCCGTATGTCGCCGATGGGTAAATACTATGTGACCACCTACTACTACACGAAAAAGAACGGTACATCCAACTACCGCACCGTGGTGACGGAGACGGCAACAGGCCGCACGCTGCTACAGCGAAACAGCTTCGTAGACCTGCAATGGATGCCCCGCCGCGAAGTGCTCTACTATACCCGCGACGGCGCGCAAGGCAAAGACCTGGTCACCCTTGACCCCGCTACGGGACGCGAAGAGGTGATGGCCGAAAACATTCCCGCCACCGGCTTCACCATGGCGCCCGACGAGAGCTACTTCGTCTACAGCAAGACGGAGGAAGGCAAACGTGAAAGCAACGGCCTGCGACGCCTCTACGACCCCGACGACCGTATGCCGGGCTGGCGCAACCGTACGACACTCTGGCTCTATGATATACAAAACGGCATCAACCGCCAGCTGACCTGCGGCGCAGCATCGGTGTGGCTAAGCGACATCTCCGAGGACAGCCGGCGACTGCTGATTTCCTACAGCCGCATGCACCCGAACCGTCACCCCTTCCACCGCACTTCGCTGCTGACCATGGACGTGAAGAGCGGACAGGTGGACACACTGCTGAGCGACACCGTATTCATCGCCGACGCACGGTTCCTGCCGGGACGGGACGAACTGATTGTCAAGGCGACACCGGCGGCATTCGGCGGCATCGGCAGCGAAGTGAAACCAGGCCAGACGCCGCAGGGCTTTGACCACCGCCTGTTCCTCTACAATCCGGCGGACGGAAAGGCGACACCGTTGCTACCGGGCTTCCTGCCCTCGGTCGGCCGCGTGGAGTGCTCGCCCGCAGATGGCCTGATCTATTTCAGCGCTACGGACGGCTGCGACCAAAGCCTGTTCCGCCTGAACCCCTCCACGCGACAGGTGGAAAAATTCCGCCTGCCCGTCAGCTGCCTGCAAGGCTATTCCATCGCCCTGCGTCAGAAAAAGCCCGCGGCCGTATTCTTCGGACAAACGGGTGAGCGCGCCCGCCAAATGTATCAGTGCCAACTCAGTTCGACCACGCCCCGGACAAAAGCAGTGGGCGAAATCGACACCGAAGCCCTCTATCGCGACGTGGCCATCGGCACCTGCCGCGACTGGAACTTCCTCTCCTCGCGCGGCGACAGCATCCACGGCTTCTACTTCCTGCCGCCCGACTTTGACGCAACGAAGAAATATCCGCTGATTGTCTACTACTACGGCGGCTGTACGCCCAGTACGAAAATGCTGGAAATCAACTATCCCTTCCAAGTGCTGGCCGGACAGGGCTACGTGGTCTATGTGTGCAACCCCAGCGGAGCCATCGGCTACGGACAGGAATTTGCCGCCCGCCACGTCAACACCTGGGGCGAAGGCTCGGGCGACGATATTATCGAGGGTACGAAACAGTTCCTGAAAGAGCATACATACGTAGACCCGAAAAAGGTGGGCTGCATGGGTGCCAGCTACGGCGGCTTCATGACACAGTACCTGCAGACACGCACAGACCTCTTTGCCGCAGCCATCTCGCACGCAGGTATCTCGAACATCGCCAGCTATTGGGGCGGCGGCTACTGGGGCTACACCTACGGCGAAACGGCCCAGTACGGCTCCTACCCTTGGAACAACCCCGACCTCTACGTGAAGCACTCGCCGCTCTTCAACGCAGACAAAATACACACGCCCATCCTCCTGCTGCACGGCACGGCCGACACCAACGTACCTACAAACGAGAGCCAGCAGCTCTTTACCGCCCTACGCATCCTGGGACGGCCCGTCAGCTACATCCAGGTGGAAGGCGAAAACCATGTAATTACAGATTACGACAAGCGAATGGTATGGCAGAACGCCATATTTGCATGGTTCGCCCACTGGCTGAAGGATGAACCGGAATGGTGGAAAGAGCTCTACCCGGAAGATAAATTCGGCAGGCAGTAAGCTGCTACCCCTCCCCCACTCCGGCTTGCCCAAGGGCAATGCCTATGAAATTGGTTCGCGGACCGGCTTGCGGTCTGCGAACTTTCGTTACGACAAAGTCGTGAAAACAGCACATCCCGCCGTTAAAATCCACAAAAAAGTCCGTAGAGATTTTTCCGACTACGGCAAAATATCTAACTTTGCAAGGCACAATTGTTTACGCCCATGAGCTACTTCGCAAAATACTTCCACTTTCTTGTACTTCTCACGCTGACAGCACTGTTTCTCTGCCCCACCGAGGCCAACGCCCGCCGCAAGGAACGGAGCGCCCGCGGCATTATGTCGTCGGAAATCATCGAACCGGATGCACTGGCAGCCAAAGCCGCACAGGAACCGAGGATGAAAAAGGCAACAGCCATGACTACCAAGCAGTCCAACATCAACTCGCGCTATCGCGAGGGCATTGACGTGTCGCACTACCAAGGCTGGATCGATTGGGACCAGGTGGCAGGCAGTTCGCGCATCTCCTACGTTTACCTGAAAGCTACCGAGGGGGCCAACTTCCTGGACGATACCTACGCCCGCAACCTGAGCGAGGCACGCCGCGTGGGACTCAGCGTGGGCAGCTACCACTTCTATCGCCCCAACGTCAGCTGGCAGGAACAGCTGCGCAACCTCACCGAAAACGTGAAAGCCGAGACGCAAGACCTGGTGCCCATCATCGACATCGAAAGCCGCGGCAAGGTGTCGGAGGAGAAATTTATCGCCGACCTGAAAGCCTTTGTCCTGCAGGTGGAGCGACACTATGGTAAAAAGCCACTGCTCTATTCCTACCAGAACTTCTACAACCGCCACTTGGTAGGACACTTCAACGACTATCACTGGATGATTGCCAAATACCAGGAAAGCTGTCCCGTCCTCAACGACGGCAAGGACTACATCATGTGGCAATACACATCGACCGGCAGCATCCCGGGCATCAAGGGGAACGTGGACCGCAGCAAAATCATGGGCGACCACACCCTGCACCAAGTGAAGCTATAAACATCCCGGCATAGGAAAAACAAAGAGAACCCTACTATACCATGAAAAACACGCACCATTTCCGCCATTCCGCGATGGCAACCATAGCCGCGGCCTGCCTGCTGACGGCTATCCCGGCTCCGGTAAATGCCGGTCCCGCAGACTTGTTGCCCAAACCCAAGAGCCTCGAACTGATGGACTGCGAAGCATTCCAGCTGGGACGCGCCGTTCGATTGACCGACCCGACTGATTGCGCGCTGCTGAAAGAAATCCTGCAATCCTACGGCTGCACACTGACCGATGCAGCCACGGCGCCCACCATAACGGTAGAAATCGTCGGCAGCATCGAAGGTGCTTTCCTGCACAACGTACCCTATATGCCCGAGGAAGCCTACACCCTGAATGTCACGACCAACGAGGTCCGCATCCAAGCCCTGAGCAACACTGGCGTCATCCGCGCCGCACAAACGCTGAACCAGTTAGCCGAAGGCACAGACACGGACGGGCAAAACGCCGTGCTCGAAGCTGCTACCATCCGGGACTGGCCGTCATTCAAGGTGCGTGGATTTATGCACGACGTGGGCCGCTCTTTCATTCCCTTTGACGAACTGAAACACGAAATAGACCTGCTCTCGCGCTTCAAGGTAAACGTCTTCCACTGGCACCTGACAGAAAAACTGGCCTGGCGATTTGAGGTGAAAGCCTACCCGCAACTGACGGCCAACGAGAACATGATCCGCTATGCAGGGGACTACTACACACAGGACCAGTGCAAAGAACTGGAAGCCTACGCGGCAGAACGCGGCGTGACCATCATCCCCGAAATTGACATGCCGGGACACAGCGACGTCTTTACCAAAGCCATGGGCTTCTCGATGCAAAGCGACCAGGGAGTGGCTGCGCTGAAAAACATCTTGGATGAAGTGGTGACTACCTTCCCCAATGCGCCCTACATCCACATTGGCGGTGACGAGGTAACCATCACTTATCCCAACTTCCTGCAGACCATGGCCGACTACGTGCGCGGCAAAGGCAAAAAGGTCGTCATGTGGAACCGCTTAGTGGCCGGACCGCCCACTGCTGCCCAATGCGACATGACACAGATGTGGGCCACGGCGGGCAAAGTGGTCAGCGGATTGCCCAACATCGACTGCCGCTACAACTATACCAACCACTTTGACGTCTACGCCGACTTAGTGGGCATCTACAAGAGCAACATCTACTACACGCAGCAAGGCACAAACGATGTGGCCGGCACAATCAGCGCAGCCTGGAACGACACAAAGACCAATACGTGGCAGGACATCGTGCGCCAGAACAACATCTACGCCAACATCCTCGCCTCGACGGAAAGGGCATGGGCCGGAGGCGGACAGCAGTACATCGAAACGGGCGGTACCACCCTGCCGAACGCCGGCACGGAGTACGAAGAGTTTGCTGACTTCGAGCGGCGCTTCCTCTTCCACAAGAATCACTCGCTCAGCAACGAGCCCATTGCCTACGTGAAGCAGACCAACGTGCATTGGCGCATCACAGACCCATTCCCCAACAATGGAGACAAGACCATGCAGTTCCCACCGGAACAAATCGACGAGGGCGAGGACGGCGTGCTCCCCACCACTTTCACCTACAACGGACAGGAATACGGCTCGAAAGTAGCTACGGGCGCCGGCATATACCTGCGCCACATCTGGCACTCCACTGTGCCCTCGTGGTATAGCAATCCGGCCTACGGACAAACGGCCTACGCATGGACATACGTCTACTCGCCGAAAGCACAGACGGCCGGCGCGCAAATCGAGTTCTACACCTACAGCCGCTCGGGCAATGAAACGGCGCCCCCTGCCGGAGAATGGGACCGCCGCGGCTCAAAGCTTTGGGTGAACGGCCAGCTCATCCCCGCTCCCGCCTGGGACCAGCCGAACGTCAGCATCCCGCAGGACAATGCCACACAGGGACTGAAAAACGAAAACCTGACAGCACGCCCCGTGGTGCAAATCCAACTGAAAGAGGGCTGGAACAAAGTGCTGATGCGCCTGCCCCACGCTGCCGCCTCGGGCACAGGCCGCGACAAATGGCAATTCACCTTCGTCCTGACCGACACTGAGGGACGCAACGCCTTGGAGGGCATCACCTACTCCCCATCAAAAGTGAAAGATTCGGCGACAGAACAACTGGACCTGCTCCTCGAAGACATTGCCGCATACCTGCAGGCCAATTTCTCGGACCAAGTGGGCTACTACCCGCTCTCTATGGCCGAGCCGCTCAGCCAAATGGTGGAGGAAGTCCGGGCTACCCTGGGGCAAGATCTGACCCCGGACGAGCGCGCAGCACAAATCGACCGCCTCAATACGGCCTACGCCGAACTGCAAGCCGATGCGGCAAAAGCAAGCATCAACCAGCCCAAACCAAGTACGCCCGAAGAGGAACATTACTACACCTTTAACACACCTCTCCGCGAAAGCCTCTACCCTACATCCCAAGGCGAGGGCCAAGACCTCGTCGGAGCAACGACTGCATCCAAAGCTGCTTGGTGGAAATTCACCCTGCGTTCGGACAATACCTATAATATTATTAACCCGGAAAGCGGTCTCTACATCTCCCCGGCCTCCAGCAACAACACGGCACTGAAAACGGTGGCTACCGAACCGGCCAACGGATGGACCATCAAGCCCGCTGATGAATTGGGCTACGTGATCATCACCTCCGGCAGCGTGCAATTCAACCAGACCAAGAGCGCATTGGGATACAAAGTCTACAACTGGGGCGACGGCAGCAACACCACGGACACGGGATGCAAGTACGTCTTCAACGAAGTGGAAGTGCCGCCCATGCCAAACCTCAGCGATGAGAACACGAATTGGTGGTACAAGATGTGCACTCCCCTGCGATATTACCGCTACCCGACATCGAAAGGCGCAGGACAGGCTATAGTCGGCGAAACAACGCCCACCACGGCTTCGGAGTGGAAACTGGAAAAACGGACGGACGGCACCTTCAACATCATAAACCGCGAAGACGGCACCTACGTATCGCCGGTGGCCGACTACAACACGGCGCTGAAAACGGTCAGCGACGTCCCTGCCACCGGCTGGAAACTGCTACCCGCCGCCACCGAGGGCTACTATATCATCGTGTCCGGCAGCGCGCAATTCAACCAGACGAACAATGCAGGACTGGGCTGGAACGTCTACAACTGGGGCAATGGTACCAACACAACCGACACCGGATGTCAGTACCTCTTCACCTTGGTCGAGAAAGAAGACCTCACTGACACCGGCATCCTGCTCCCCACCACCTTGGCCGCCGAAGGGGACACCTACTACGACCTCAGTGGCCGCCGCATCCTGAAGCCCGGCAAGGGAATCTATATCAGGAACGGCCAAAAGTGGATCGGCAAATAAGCCCGACCTGCCCGTCCCGCTTTACAGGGGCGCGTGGGAGGAGGTGGGGACGCCGCCATCCATCGCCCGCTTCCTGAAATCCCCAAAAGAGCCTCCAGGCTAAGGTACATCCTTGGTCCGGAGGCTTTTCGTGTATAGAGAGCGGTGCGGGCAGGCGGTGCCCCAATAAAGCAAGCCACCCCTTGGGAGGGACGTAGGCGACAGGCGTTCACACCCTCGTTCTGGAGCTTGACGACCCGGAAAAATGGGCACCCCAAGCCCCTCAACTTTAACGTTTTTAACCTCCGGAAACAATCTGCCGGCTGCTTTTGTGAAACTAAAAAGGACTTGCGAAAAACTATCCGGCACTTGGAAAAAACTACAAAGCACTTAGAAAAAACTATCCAGCCGGCAGTTGCCCCCTCTCCGGGCCTATTTTTCGGTAAATCGGGGCAAAAATAAACCGAGGAAGCCCTGTTTTAGCAGGAAGTCCTCGGTTTGCCAATGCAAATATACAACATTTTTCAGCGAAAAGCAAATCGCCCCATTTGCATTTTAACATTTCGC
>SFCP01000067.1 GCA_004558535.1 Bacteroidales bacterium
GTACGACGGGAGACAGCTGGCTGAGGTCGCCGATGAGCAGGAGCTGCAGGCCGCCAAAGGGCAGGGCTGAGCGGCGGCAGTAGCGCAGCGTGGCATCTACGCTGTCCATCACGTCGGCCCGCACCATGGATACTTCGTCTATCACCAGCAGGTCCAGGCTGCGGATTATCTTTAGCTTGGTGCGGTTGAAGTTGTATTTTCCTTTGCTGTAGACGGCATCGGGGACGTAGGGTGCGAAAGGCAGTTGGAAAAAGGAGTGCAGCGTGCTGCCGCCGGCATTGATAGCTGCTATGCCGGTTGGTGCGAGCACAATCATCCGCTTGGGATTTTCTGTACGCAGGTTTTTCAGGAATGTGGTTTTGCCTGTTCCGGCTTTGCCGGTGAGGAACAGGCTTTTGCGTGTCATGGTAATCAGCCTGTGGGCTGCTTCCATTTCCGGATTACATATTTGCGGCTGCGGCTCGGCATAATCCAAGTGAACTTGGCTTCTGCTCTCGCCTTGCACGCAAATTGGACATGGCTTGTTGTTTTTTATGAATTCTCCCATAAAAGATTTCTAAATTCAAGAAAGTCGTCAGGCCGACTTGGACGTTTCTTAATCCAAGTGAACTTGGCTTCTGCTCTCGCCTTGCACGCAATTACATATTTGCGGCTGCGGCTCGGCATAATCCAAGTGAACTTGGCTTCTGCTCTCGCCTTGCACGCAAATTCCTAATTCCTAATTTCAAAAGGCCGTTGCGTCCGTAGATGTTTGCTCCCCGTTTTTCAGGAAGCGCCGCACCTTGCCGCTTATGGTGCGCGGCAGTTCCCGCACGGCTTCATAGCGTCGTGGCACTTCGGGACCGTGGAGCACGCTTCTGCAGGCGGCTTCCATGCGGGGCACTTCCGTGCTTTCCCCTTGGAATACGAGCGTCAGTGCCTGTCCCAACCTGTCATCGGGGCGGGCTGTCAGGAAAAAATCGCAGGACAGCCGCTGGCGTAGACGTCGCTCCAGTGCCTCGAGCTGCAACTTGATGCCGCCGCTGCACACCACGTTGTCCCGCCGCCCGAGGATGCGGAAGCCGCCGGTGCCGTTTGTCTCGGCCATGTCGTTGGTGTGGAGCGTCGGATTGCCCGTCAGTGGGTCGTGTATGGTCAGTGTGCCATCGTCGCCTATCTCTACGCTCACTCCCTCCATCGGTACGTACCATTCGCCAGCCGAGGGACCGCTGATGCGGCGCAGGGCTACGTTGGACAGCGTCTCCGTCATGCCGTAACTGCTCCATACGTCGCCGGGAAGGCTGTGCAGTTGCGTTTCCAGGGCCGGCGAGATCTCGCCGCCGCCCAAGAGGAGTACCCGGACCTGTCGCAGCAGGGCTGCTTCGTGTTGGTCCTGCAGCGTGGCATAGGCTTGCATGGGTGTCATGGCGACGAAGTACGGCGCATGGTCCAGGTGGCGAAGGGGATGTGAGGAGGGGTGTACCATGGTCAGCCGCAGCGGCCATACCTCAGCCCTTACCGCCATCATTTGGGCGGCTATGTAGCGGATAGGCAGGCAGAGCAGGGCATCGGCTCCCTGCGGGAGATGGAGCGCCCGGCAGGTGCGAAGTGCGCTTTGCCACATCCACTCCTTTTGCACCTCCATCTGTTTGGGCTGTCCGGTCGAGCCGGAGGTTTGTACCTGCATGGTGAGGGTGGGGGCGAGCCATTCGTGGCGGAATTGGGCGACCTGTTGGCCAAAGGCGAAGTCCTCGGCACGGCTGCTCCACAGTTCCTCGCCGCGGATGTGCAGGGCGGTGCCGGGGAAGTTGCTGACAAACAGGGCGCCTGTGCCAAGTCCCTGGTGCAGGGGCTTTATAGCTTGCTCTGTATCAGAGGAGAATGGTGGCAGTGTGGAGGTCCATGCAGCCAGTGCGTTCAGACCGCAGTTCCCCTCGAGTGCGCTTGTCACCCAATAGCCTGTGCCGTGCTCCTGTGCCAGGCGAATCCATTCCTCTGCGCCGCTCAGTCCGCCGTGGAGCGAGGGCTTTAGCACCAGGTATTGCGGACGGATGGTTTGGAGCAATGCAACCTTTTGCTCGGGCCGGTTGATGCCGATGAGTTCCTCGTCGAGAGCGATGGGCAGGGGCGTCGTGGCGCAGAGTTGGCGCATCGCTTCCCACTGTCCGGCACGCAGGGGTTGCTCGATGCTGTGCAGGGAGAATTGTGCCAATGCTTCCAATTTGCGGGGAGCTTCTTGGGGCGTGAAAGCGCCGTTGGCATCCACCCGCAGCGTGATGCTTTCGGGGCCGAAGCGCCGGCGGACGGCGCGGAGAAGTTCCAGTTCGCTGTCGAAGTCAATGGCGCCGATTTTAAGTTTTATGCAGTGAAATCCTGCGGCCAGCTTTTCCTCAAGGCGGCGTTGCATTTCCTCGAAATTCCCCATCCATATCAGTCCGTTGATGGGGATGCCGCGCTCTCCGCGGGTGAAGGGAGTGTCGAAGAGCCGCAGCGGGTCACCTGTTTGCCGTGCGGCCTCCAGGCTGAGCAGGGCGGTCTCCAGTCCGAACAGGATGGAGGGGTAGGGGCGCAGTGCTTCGGTGTCCACACGGCCTGTGCGGCAGACCTCACGGCAGCACTGGTGCAAAAGTGCTTCGTAGTCTGCCGGTGGTAGGGCATCGACGCTCAAATCCGGCAGTGGGGCGCATTCGCCTACGCCGAACAAGCGTCCCTCCTCCCTGTCGTCTGCCGGTGAAGCAGGCGAATCCGGATAGAAGCGGACTATCCAAGAAAGGCGCTGCCGGTAGACACCTCGCGATGTACCGGCAGGCTGCTTGAAAGCCAAACATTGTGGCGTGATGGTATATCTCAGCATCGTTTTGATGGCTCAATGTTCCTCGGGAATCAGGTATTTGTCGCCGGTTTCCCGGATGATGGTGCGTTTGTATTCCTCGGGGAATCCGGGACGAACGGGATGTTCGCCCAATCCTTCGGGTGTGCGCTTGAAGCGTCCGTCTTCCTCGGGCTTAATGGTCATATCGTTGTACTTCACGATGAGGTATTGTCCCAATTCACGCCAGCGATCCATCATTTCCTCGGCACATTCGTTGGAGAATACGGTCAGCTGTTTGCGCGCTGCAGCTTCGTCCGTTCCGCAAAGTGCGGCCAATTCTTTTTCCACTTCGGCGCATCGTGCTATAAATCGTCCCTCCAAATCCTGCCGTACTTTTTCCACCGATGGCATCAGTTGGGCATAGCGCGGATAAGTCATATTGGCCACCCAATTGCAGACCCAGAAGGCCGAGTTCCACGAGAAAGTTACGGCATCGGCGCGCGGGTCGTCATAACAGGCCGGCACGGTAGTGTTTTGGCAGTACACAGGCGTATAGGCCACCATGTTGGGGTCGTCGTTGCCAAACCAAAGGATGCCTCCCACGGCATTGGGCAGATGGCTGCGCATTTGGGCAATGACGGTAAAGGCTGTTTGCTGCGTCGAGGTGGGACGTTCGTTGAAATACTTCTTGCCGTCGCATTCCCAAGTGAGCGGGGTGGGGCGGTAGGGCATTGCATAGATACCTGCTCCGGCATCTGTCGTGACATCAAAGGGGGTGCCTTCGTAGTGGTCGCGGTTGCTCAGCATCAAATCGGCCACGCTCAACGGCTGCTTCGGGCGGAAGTAGAGCGGCATCGGTTCGGCTGTGCCGATATGGCGGCCGTCCACGGCGTCGATGTAGCGATCCATGCCCTCTACCCACTTGTTGAAGAAACTCCATACGCGGGCTTCGCAGAAGCGCAGTGCGGAAAAGTCTGCCGGAGCGTAGGCGTCGGCAAAGGAGAAATCTTCGTCTTTTCCCTTGAAGTAGCCCTTGGAACGGGCAAAGCTGATGACGTCCTTGGCGTACATTACGTTCTCGCGGTCGCGCAGGTCAAACCGGTGGATGCGGCTTTGGTTGGCATGTGCCGAGATGCAGTCGTCGGGGATGCGTACGGCTACCCAAACGGCCCCCTTGCGGCCCGGTCCCTTGCCTATCATTTCCATAATCCACACCTCGTTCGGGTCGGCTATCGAGAAGCTTTCGCCGCTACTTGCGTAGCCGAAGCGGTTGGCCAGGTCGGTCATTACAGCGATGGCCTCGCGCGCCGTTTTGCTGCGCTGCAGGGCCAGCGTCATCAGGCTCACGTAGTCTATGCCCTCGTCCTGTCCGTCCAGTTCTTCGCGTCCGCCAAAGGTGGTTTCGGTCACGGCTACCTGCCACTCGTTGATTTGTCCCATTACGGCGTAGGTCACCTCGGCTTCGGGGATTTCTCCTAAATATTTATTGGTGTCGCCGTTTATGATGCGGCGCATGGTGCCCTTGGGATGGCGGGCTGCGGGGAAGTAGCGCAGGCGGCCATACATGCCGTAGTCGTCGGCGTTGTAGGTGATAAAGGTAGAGCCGTCGGTCGAGGCTTTCTTGCCTACCAGGAAGCTGGTGCAGGCCTGGGCTTCGGTGGTGGCAGCTGTCAGGACGGCTGCCAAGGAGAGCATACCTAATATTATACGTTTCATCTTGCTGTGTTATTTTACGGCCTTAAACGACATATCCAATCCTTTCACCGAGTGCGTGAGTGCACCCACCGAGATGAAGTCCACGCCACATTCGGCATAGTCGCGCAGCGTGTCGAACGTGATGCCGCCGCTGCTTTCTGTCTCAAACTTGCCGCCAATCATTTCCACGGCCCGGCGTGTATCCTCCACCGAGAAGTTGTCCAGCATGATGCGGTCGGCACCGCCGTGCTCCATCACTTGACGGATTTCATCGAACGAGCGGACTTCGATTTCGACTTTCAGGTGGAGGCCTTTCTCACGTTGGTATTCGGCGCAGCGCGTCAGGGCGTTGGCAATGCCGCCACAGAAGTCCACGTGGTTGTCCTTGAGCAGGATCATGTCGAAGAGTCCGATGCGGTGGTTGGTGCCGCCACCGATTTTCACAGCCTCCTTTTCCAGCATACGCATACCGGGCGTGGTCTTGCGGGTGTCCAGAACGCGGGTATTTGTTCCCTTCAGGCGTTCCACGTAGCGGGCCGTCATGGTGGCGATGCCGCTCATGCGCTGCATGATGTTCAGCATGAGGCGTTCGGTCTGAAGCAGGCTGCGCACGCTGCCCGTCACAATCATGGCTATATCGCCGGGCTTGACGTGTGTGCCGTCCTTCAGCAGTACCTCTACCTGCATGGTGGGGTCGAAGCGGTGGAATACTTGGCGGGCCATCCGGATGCCGGCCAGGATGCCCTCCTCCTTGATGAGCAGCTGGGATTTGCCCATGGCATCCTCGGGGATGCAGCAGAGGGTGGTGTGGTCGCCGTCGCCGATGTCCTCTGAAAAGGAGAGGTCGATGAGGCGGTCGTTTAGTTCATCAACTGTGTACATGATTTTATATGTATTATGAATTTCTTTATATATATAATAAGGTGTGCCTTACCCCAAGCTATTGAGTTTGATCTCCAACTCGTTTTCGTCTGCGCAGAAGACTTCGCGAGGCTTGGCGCCGCGCGAGGGTCCCACGATGCCGGCCCGTTCCATCTGGTCCATCAGGCGACCGGCCCGATTGTAGCCAATGGAAAATTTGCGCTGTATGAGGGACGTGGACCCCAACTGATGTACTACGATAAGGCGGGCAGCTTCGGCAAACATGGGGTCTATCTCCGAACTGTCAAGTCCTGCGCTGCCTGTGCCTTCGGTATCGGTATCCGAGAGGGGTTCGGGCAATTCGTAGGCCGAGGGATAACTTTGCTGGCTTGCTATGTGGGCGGCAATACGCTCCACTTCGGGTGTGTCGATAAAGGCACACTGCACGCGAACGGGCATATTGTCCTTGCCCAGGAAGAGCATGTCGCCACGGCCGACCAATTGGTTGGCACCGGCGCCGTCCAGAATGGTGCGGCTGTCGATTTGCGACATGACCTTGAAAGCCATGCGGCCGGGGAAGTTGGCTTTGATGGTACCGGTGATGATGTTGGTGGTGGGGCGCTGGGTCGCGATGACCATGTGCATGCCTACGGCGCGGGCCAACTGCGCGATGCGAGCGATGGGGAGCTCTACCTCTTTGCCTGCGGTCATGATCAGGTCGCCAAACTCATCGATGATGACGACGATGTAGGGCATGAACTCGTGGCCGTTGTTGGGATTAAGTTGCCGCGCCTTGAATTTTGCGTTGTATTCCTTGATATTTCGCACGCGCGCCCGTTTCAGCAGGTCGTAGCGGTGGTCCATCAGTTGGCAGAGGCTTTTGAGCGTCTGTACCACCTTGGTCACATCGGTTATGATGGGGTCGGCTTCACCGGGTATCTTGGCGAGGAAATGGTTTTCGATGGGCGAGTAGACGCTAAACTCTACCTTTTTGGGGTCGACCATCACGATTTTCAGCTCGGCCGGGTGCTTTTTGTACAGGAGCGAGGCGATAATGGCGTTGAGTCCGACGGATTTTCCCTGTCCGGTGGCTCCGGCTACGAGCAGGTGAGGTATTTGTGCCAAGTCTGCCATATAGACCTCGTTGGTGATGGTCTTACCGAGAGCGATGGGCAGTTCGAAGGTGGACTCTTGGAACTTCTTGGAGTTGAGAATGCTCTCCATGGACACGATGCGCGGATTTTTGTTGGGCACTTCGATGCCGATGGTTCCTTTGCCGGGAATGGGGGCGATGATGCGTATGCCGAGGGCACTGAGGCTTAGCGCTATGTCGTCCTCCAGGTTGCGGATGCGGCTGATACGTACACCCTGGGCGGGCGTTATTTCGTAGAGGGTAATAGTAGGCCCGATGGTGGCATGGATGCTGGAGATCTCCACACCGAAGCTTTTGAGCACGGAGATGATGCGGTCCTTGTTGGCGTTTTGCTCCGCCATATCGATGGCGGGCGAGTTCTCGGTATACTTTTTCAGCAGGTCCAGCTGGGGGAACTTGTAGTATTCCAAGTCCAGACGGGGATCATAGGGCGGCAGGTTCTTGACCATTTCGGCGGTCATCTCTCCGTTGGCCTCAGTTTCCTCTTCCGCTTCGGGGTTGTCTACGGAAAAGGCCGGCTCATCCGTCTCCTCTGTATCGGGCGAGGTGGTAATGGTGAGTGTGGTGCTGTCGCTGTCGCCTACTTCTGTGCTCAGGTTTACGCTGTAGGTAGACCTGTCCTCATAGTCCTCCGGTTCGTCCTCGGTCTCCTCCGGATATTCCTCGATAGCTGGAGCATCGTTGTATGGCAGGTCTTCCTCTGCGTCGTCGGATGCTTCTGTCGGGTCCTGCGGGGTCGAGGCCGCTTTGCTGAAATGGGGCAGTTTGTCGCGCAGGTACTCCTGTGGTTTCAGCATTCGGCGCACCACTTGGATGGTCTCGCTGCTCAGGTAGGTCAGGTAGAATATAGCCGTGGTCAACAGCAGGATACACGTGCCGGTCTTGCCGACCAAAGTCACAAGTTGGCTGTAGGCTTCTTGTCCATGCAGTCCACCGGCATGGAAGGTGACCCGTCCAAACAGCATCTTATCGCCTAAAATCAAATTCTCGACCAGGCAGAAAAACACCGAGCCCCACACCATGAGGATAGAGCAGTTGAGAAACCACTTCCACAGGCGGACCTTGTAGGCTCGCAGGAGCTTTACGCTCAGGGCCAGCAGAAATATCGCAATAAAGTAGGCGCAGACGCCGAAGCATTGGTCCATGAAGTAGCGGGCCGTGTAGGCGCCGACGACGCCGCCCACGTTGTGTACTTCGTTCAAGTGGCCTGATTCCATGGCACTCTGTTCCTCCCCGCCGGTAAAGAAATGAGAGGTAAAGGCAACGAGCATGAACAGGGCCGAGATAAGGATGAGCAGGCCGACGACGAAGCGCAGTGTATCGCCGTTGGAGGAAAAATAGCGTTTGATGGGAAAATATCTGTCCCAAAAACCGACGGATTTTTTATTCGTCTTTCCTTTTGTCGATTTGCGGGTAGCAGCGTTGGTCTTTTGGGAGCGGGTAGGCTTCTTTGCAGGCATGATGTGTCGTTTGATGTGGGTAGGGATGGTAAAGGATAGAAAGTAGAGATTTTTTTAACGGGGGAGTACTTCGGTATAATAGCGTATCAACCGATCGATAGCCCGTCGGCATACAAAGCAGAAGACAGGTGCTTCGTTGGTCCGCATCCGGCAGTTCCAGCAGGGGCGGTATACGCCGCGCGATTGGTAGCCGGCTCCCTCGTACAGGCCGACAGTTTCGGTTTCGCCGTCGGAGACGTTTGTCCGGTCTTTGCGGGGCAGCACGCATTTGCGGGGCAGCAGGTCCTCCCATTTTGTGGAGAAATCGCACAGCGTGGTGATGTTCTGCTCCCAGGGTTCTATGTCGGGGTAGTAGAACTCCTCGTATTGATCGTCATAGAAATATTCGTCGGCCAGACCCGCAAAGCTGTGTCCAAACTCGTGAACGACGACCGGCTCAAAGCTTGCGTGGCGGGCCGTCGTCAGCGTGTAGGAATTGAAGATGCCACCGCCGCCATAGTTGTCCGTGTTGGCAAGGATGATAATATGCTCGTAGGGGATGCCGGCCAGCCAGTCGTGCAGTTCCCCTAAGTGCAGGGTGGTCAGGTAGCGCTCGCTGTAGAACGTATCAAAGTGGGAATGCACCGCGGTCTGCTTCCACAGTCCCTTGTGCGGAATGCTCACACCGCTTTCTGCCGACGGCGTAGCCACTGCCACCACATTGAAGCGGTCGCGCAGGGTCTTGAAGGGCTCGTGGCCCATAAGTGCATCCATGGCGGTGCGGGCGTGGGCGTAAAAAGCCTCCATCTCGTCGGCGGTGTAGCCCTCCGCCACGATGGCAATGTCTATGGCTCTCTCCGGACGGTCCGAATAGAGCAGGTATCGATGGGGCGGGAGGGGACCGGTGCCGGCCGGACGTATCAGGATGTCCCGGGGGTCTATGCTGTGGCGCAGTGTAGCCAATGTTCCGCCTTTGAAATTGTTGAGTTCCAACTCAATGACGACAGCGTTCCGCGGCATGGGCAGCAGAAATACGTTTTCAAAGGCGCGGGTGGTGCGGGTCGCCTCCTCGGTGGTCAGCCATTCTTGGTACAGGGTGGAGAAGGACTGGCAGTAGCAGATACTGTCCGTAGCTGCATCGCGCATCACGATTCGTCCGTTGCCCCGGAGGAGCAGCGTGTCCGTATTCACGTTGCGTCCATACCATCCGGGGGTGGTCCGTGCTTCGTGCAGGGCAATGATCGTCTCGTTCGTATTGCCGCTAAAGGTGTAGTCCAGTCGCAGGGTGCTGTCGGCGATAGTGCCGGGAGTCTGTGCAAAAAAATGAGCCGCCGTCAGGAAGCAGCTGATGAACGATATGAAGCGTTTTGACATATGCAAGGATTTCATGGAGGAGGGGGCAATGGAAAAACAAGGGGCGATGGTCGGATGTTGCGAAGTCATCCTGTCTGCCGCCCCCGCCTAAAACGATGCAAAGATAGTGCAAGGCGAGCGAAGAGCAAAGCGAAAAACGCAGTTTTTGAGATTTGCTCTTCGCTTCCGAGCCGCCGCCTATCTTCT
>SFCP01000001.1 GCA_004558535.1 Bacteroidales bacterium
ATATGAGCACAGAAAAAACGAACGGGAAGCCCGCAGCTTCCCCCGAAGAGGAGATAAAAACCACGCAGCCTGCCGGGGGAGAAACCCCTCAGGAGACCGCTGCCGATACTGATGCAACGGAAACAAAAAAAGCCGATTCCATCGAGAAAATAGAGGAGAAGTCTGCGCCCGAGAAGCCCGCAGTCGCACCCGAGAAGCCCGCAGAAGAAACTGCGGAGAAGTCCGAGGAAACTGCGGAGAAGACCGAGGAAGCTGCGGAGCAGCCCGAGGGAACTATCGAAAATGCCGATGAAATCGAGCAAAAGTCCGAGGAGACTGCGGAGGCATCCGTCGAGGCTGCACCGCCGACGGCGAAGGCCAAAGGCTCGGATGATCCCGTCACCCGGCCCAACTTGAACGAGCAGGCCAAGCAGGCTGCCCGCCAGGCCGCCGAGGACGTCACCCCGAAGCCCGCGCGGAAGCCCTGTCCGTACAGCAAGCGTGCCTGGGTGCCTTTATCTATGATGTGTACATCTCCAAGAAGATAAAATGGAGCTGGTGGAGGACTGCAAAAAATCCCAAAGTTCGTACGGTGATGAGTTGGGTCGACGCGATTGTCTTTGCCCTGATTGGTGTATACTTCCTCAACCAATTTTTCTTCCAGAACTTTGTCATTCCCTCCTCTTCGCTCGAGAAGACGCTCCTGACGGGCGACTATCTGCTCGTCTCCAAGCTCAGCTACGGCCCGCGCATTCCCCAGACGCCGCTGACCATGCCGCTGACGCAGAATACCCTGCCCATCCTCGGCTGCAAGAGCTACTTGGAGCATCCCCACTGGGATTACCGCCGCGTCAAGGGGTTCGGACACGTGGAAATCAACGACATCGTCGTGTTCAACTACCCCTCGGGCGACACCGTCGCCTTGGGCGAGGAATACCAGGCCCAGGATTATTACGCCTTGGCCTACGGCGTGGGCTACGAACTGCTGCGTCAGCGTGGTTATCCGGCACCTTATGTCACGGGCACGACGGCTGCGGAGCGCCGGGAGCAGTATGCGGAGGTCTATGCCCTCGGTACGGCCTACATCAAGGGGCATCCCGAGGATTTTGGCGAGGTGACGTCGCGCCCCACCGACCGCCGCGAGAATTACGTGAAGCGATGCGTCGGACTGCCGGGGCAGACGCTCAAGATCGTCAATGACATCATCTACCTGGACGGCAAGCCCAATCCGCAGCCCAAGGAGGTGCAGTATCGCTACGACGTGCAGTTCCTGCAGACACTTGACGAGGAAACGATGAAGGAGCTGGGCATTACGAACGAAGAGATGGCCTACGTAGATATGGGCGCCGGAATGCCGATGACGGCGGCCGTGCGCGATGCCTTGGTAGCCCGCCAAATCATCGCTCCCAATCCGCCGCGCCACCAGTCCGCCGGTGGTGACGAACTCTTCCCGCTCAATATGAAAAAGGACTGGACCACGGCCAACTATGGCGGACCTAACGGCATCTGGATACCCAAAAAGGGTGGCGAAGTCCGCCTTACGCTGGACAACCTGCCCCTCTACGAGCGCTGTATCGTGGCTTACGAGGGCAACACCTTGGCGGTCAAGGACGGCAAGATACTGATCAACGGCCGCGTGGCCGACCGCTATCGCTTCAAGCAGGACTATTATTGGATGATGGGCGACAACCGCGACAATTCCGCCGACTCGCGCTTCTGGGGCTTCGTGCCCGAGGACCACATCGTGGGCAAGCCGCTGTTCGTATGGCTCTCGCTTTCGCCCGATTACGGCCTGTTCAACGGCAAAATCCGCTGGAGCCGCATCTTCAAATGGGTGGCTGATGGCGAATAGTCCCGCCGTCCCCGCCTCCGGCTTTTTCCTTGCAGCAAACAGGCATTTGCCCCCTTACCCTTAACGGCCCAAGCACCATGAAACGTTACTTCCGCGGCATCCGCAAGCCCAACATTCCCATCGGACTGCGTCGCTTTCTGCTCTCTCTGCTGGCAGCGGCCTTCTTGCTGCTGCTGGTGCGCGGTTGCTGGCTGACGCAAGTGGAAATAGACAGCACCTGCGCCATGCCCGGCGTGCTGCCGGGCGACCGTGTGCTGGTGAACCGCACCGCCTACGGCCTGCGTCTGCCCATAGCGACGCGCGACGGTGCGCGCCACATCCGACCCCGTGCGCCCCAGCGCGGCGAATGGTGCGTGGCCGAGTGTCCTGCCGGTTCGGGCAACCTGTGTGTGCAGCAGATAACGGCCCTGCCGGGCGACACGCTGACTGACCCCGAGATGCCGGACCGCCGCTACGTGCTCCCGCCGGCCACCTACGCTGCCGGTCGGACCATCCTGCGCCACGCAGACTTGGTGGGGCGGCCCGTCTGTGTGACCTATTCCATCGATGCCGCCGCCCCGTGGTTGCATGGCTGGCGCGCGGACCGATTTATGACCCGCCTGCCATGAATGCTGTCCTGCTCACTTCGGCCTACCTGCCGCCGGTGCACTACTTCACCAAGCTTTATGCTGCGCCCCATATATATATGGAGTGCTACGACCACTTTGTGAAGCAGACCTACCGCAACCGCTGCGTCATAGCCGGCCCGGACGGACCGCTGACCCTGACCTTGCCTGTGGAGCATGGCGACAAGGCAGCCCGCCCCTGCACCCGCGACATCCGCCTGAGCAGTCACGGCAATTGGCCGCACCTGCACCGCACCGCCCTGCGCAGTGCGTACGAGGGCAGTCCCTATTTCGAATACTATGCCGACGACCTGCTGCCGCTCTATGACCGCAGCTGGTCGTTTTTGGTGGACTTCAACGAAGCCCTGACCGAGGTGCTCCTCGGCCTTCTCGACCTGCATCCCGACATTCGCCCGACATCCGCTTATGCCGACGCGGTGGCACTCGGTGCCGACGATTTCCGCGAGACGATTCGCCCGAAAATTCCCTTTACCGACGACCCGGCCTTCACCCCAAAGCCTTATTATCAGATTTTCTCGGCCCGCACGGGCTTTTTGCCTAATCTGAGCATGGTGGACCTGCTGTTCAATATGGGGCCGGAGAGCCGCCTCGTGCTGCGAGACTCTGTTTTTTAATTAGGAATTAGGAATTAGGAGTTAGGAATTGGCCTGCGGCCGAAGCCTATGTACCCCCGCGCTATAAGTCTCTACTCCACAGTATTATCCCGCGGTGTAATTCCCAAAATCCCACCCCTTGCGGCCGAAGCCCATGCACCCCCGCGCTAAAATCCCGCGGCGTAATTCCCAAAATCCCACCCCTTGCGGCCGAAGCCCATGCACCCCCGCGCTATAAGTCTCTACTCCACAGTATTATCCCGCGGCGTAATTCCCAAAATCCCACCCCTTGCGGCCGAAGCCTATGCACCCCCGCGCTATAAGTCTCTATTCCACAGTATTATCCCGCGGCGTAATTCCCAAAATCCCACCCCTTGCGGCCGAAGCCTATGCACCCCCGTGCTATAAGGCCCCCCGCGTCATAAACCCCCGCAGCAAAATTCCTAATTGCATATTAGCGGCTGCGGCTCGGCCATTAAAGCAAGCTTTATGGCTCTCGCCTTGCACGCTAATTCCTAACTCCTAACGGGCCAGAACTGCATAGAAGTGCACAAGTAGATTTAACGTAAACTTTCCTAAAGGCCCGTTTTGTGCCGGAATTTTCCTATCCGGTGCCGGCGCGTTTTCGCCAAGTGCCGACTAATTTTGACCAACCGGGACGTAGATAAAACCAAGTGCTTTGTAATTTTGACCAAGTGCCGGATAGTTTTGCCCGCAGGCAGGACCTAAAAAAGGAGGAAGCCGCTCTCTGCGTACGGCTTCCTCCTTTGCTGGGACAAATATACTATAATTTTCAGCGAAAAGCAAATCCGGCTCTTCCCGTTTTAACATTTCTGTAAAGCCGCGGCGTCGGGGGAATTGCTGCTGCCCCTCTGCCTCCTTCTTTCGTCAAAATGTAACGTTTCCTTCGCCACCTTGTAACGCTGTCGGGCGACCTTTGCACCGTGAAAATGAACTACCCGGCGCTACCGTGCGGGTGGTCCAGACGAAGCAAGCAGTGACCACTGACGAGAAAGGAACCTTCGTATTGCGCGGACTGGGACAGCGCAACTACACCGTCGAGGTGTACTACATCTCTTATGAAAAGTCCTCGCTGACGGTGAGCGGCTCCAAGCTGCCCGACACCACCTTGGTCGTGCGGATGCAACCCGCCGAGAATGCCCTCGGCACCGCCACCGTGACGGGCCACGCCGTACGCAATACGGACATGGCGCTGACTTCGGTGCAGCGCAACAGCCTGGTGGTGCAGAGCGGTGTGTCGGCACAGCTCATCCGCCGCACGCAGGACAAGGACGCCTCCGAGGTAATCCGCCGCGTGCCCGGTATCTCCGTCATCGACCAGAAGTTTGTGATGGTGCGCGGCCTGTCGCAGCGCTACAACAACGTGTGGATCAACGGTTCGGCCGTGCCCTCGAGCGAGGCCGACACGCGGGCTTTCTCCTTCGACATCATCCCTTCGTCCCAAATGGACAACCTGCAGATTATCAAGTCACCTGCGCCGCAATATCCCGCCGACTTCAGCGGCGGATTTATACTTATTGACACCAAGGAAGTGCCCAATGTCAACTCTGCCAACATTTCGCTGGGCGGTTCGGTGAATGACGAGACGCACTTCTCCTCCTTCCTGTCGGGAAAGGCCGGTGGCACGGACTTCCTGGGCTTCGACAACGGCCTGCGCAACCTCCGTGGTGGCATGTCGGCACCGATGCAGACCCTGCCGGGCAGCGGGGTGGACCTGCTGGCCAATGGGCTGAACAACGATTGGCGCGTGCGCAACCACCACCCTTGGGCCGACCTCAATCTGTCCGCTGACATCAACCGCTCGCGCGAATTGGGCAACGGCGGACTGATCTCGCTGCTCGCAGCGCTCAATTACAGCAATACCTACCGCACCTACGCACCCATGCTCAACGCCCTGTATGGCGCTTACGACCAAGAGCATGACCGCAGCGTCTACCTGCGCAACACCACCGACCAACAGTACAATCACGATGCACGCCTGGGCGCCTTGCTCAACCTGACCTTTGTGCCGGCCGGCGGACACGGACGCTACGAATGGAAGAATATCTTCAACCAGCTGGGCAAGCAGCGCTACACCGAGCGCGAAGGATTTAACGCACAGAGCAACCAAATCCGCGGCGCAGAGTATTACTACAGCTCCCGCACCACCTACAACACGCAGTTCACGGGCAAGTATATCACAGACCGGCTGCGCTGGGACTGGAATGCCGGCTACGCCTATGCCAACCGCCTTCTGCCCGACCGAATGCGCTATACGCTCGACAATGCCTTGGACCCCGAACGCATAGGTCTGACCACGGGCAACGACATCAGCCGCGAGTTCACCCGATTGGACGAACACATCCTCTCGGCCTCGGCCAACGTGCGACTGCCGCTGACACGCCGTCCCGCAGCACCCGAATTGCTCGCCGGAGGCTATGCCGAGTATCGCACACGCAGCTACCGCACGCGCAGTTTTATCTATTCGTGGAACGCAGCCAATAACAGCTTGCCCGCAGGCTTCCGCTATCTGGACGTACCCACCGGACTGCTGGTCGACGAGAACTACGGCGAGGACGGCCTCTACCTGATCGACGACACCAAGATGCGCAACGATTACGATGGCCACCACCTGATCACCGCTGCCTACGCCGCTGCCAACTACCAGGCCGGTCCCGTGCAGCTCTATGCCGGACTTCGATTCGAGTACAGCCGCATGGAGCTGGTCAGCAACACACGCGATTACGAGCGCAGCCCGAAGTCTACGTTCTACACGGGCGCCGATGTGTTCCCCTCGCTCAACGCCGTGTGGAAAATCCGGCCTACTCACCAGCTCCGCCTGTGCTACGGCCGCTCTATCAATCGTCCGGAATTCCGCGAAGTCAGCTCGTCCGTCTACTACGACTTTGACCTGGCCGCTTCGGTCCAGGGTAACACAGAACTTACTTCCTGTCACGTGGACAACGTGGACGTGCGCTACGAATGGTACCCCGGTGAAAGCGGTGACCAGATCTCGCTCGCCGCTTTCTACAAACACTTTGACGCGCCCATCGAGTGGACCTACACAGTGTCGGGTGGTACGGACCTGATCTACTCCTACCGCAATGCCCAAAGCGCCCACAGCTATGGCATCGAGCTGGACGTGCGGAAGAGTCTGGACTTCATGGGCCTGAAGGACTTCTCGCTCGTGTTCAACGGCTCGCTCATCAAGAGCCAAGTGACCTTCCCCGCAGGTTCGCGCGAGAAAGACCGCCCCATGCAGGGACAGTCGCCCTACCTCGTGAACGTAGGCCTGTTCTACAACCACAACGATTGGAGCGCCTCCGTCCTGTACAACCGCATCGGCAAGCGACTGATCGGCGTGGGCCGCAGCCTCGGCGCCACGGGCGACCAGACTGTCACCATCCCCGACTCGTATGAAATGCCGCGCAATGCGCTCGATTTCTCCTTGGCACGGCAATTCGGCCGGTGGAACCTGCGACTTGGCGCCAAGGACATCCTGGCCGAGAAGGTGCTCTTCAAGCAGTTCAACCAGGTGACCATGGCCGACGGCAGCAGCAAGGAAGTCGAGGAACTGACGCGAAGCTATCGCCCGGGACGTAGTTTCAGCCTGACACTGAGCTACAAATTCTAAACAGAAACGACATAACACAACTTACATCCTAATTCGTTCAAATTTATGAGAAAGATGTTTTTTCAAGCCTGCGTGCCGGCCCTGCTGGCAGTGGCTTTGCCGCTCACCTTTGCGGCATGTAGTGACGACGACACCCCCGCACAGACCGACGAGCGCCATTGGAGCACCGACGGCGGACTGAAGGCAGCCGACAACCTGCTCTTCGAGGGCAACGTCATCGGCAACGGCGACCAGGAATTCGTCTTTACGGGCAAGCAGACCCTGCCCCGTGGCACGTACTACCTGAAAGGCTGGGTCTACGTGGCCGACGGTGCTGAACTGACCCTTGAACCGGGTGTCGTTATCCGTGGCGACAAGCAGACAAAGTCGGCGCTCATCGTAGAGCGCGGTGGTAAGCTGATCGCACAGGGTACAGCCGACGCACCTATCGTCTTCACCTCGGGCGAACCCGCCGGACAGCGCAAACCGGGCGACTGGGGCGGACTGATCATCTGCGGTAAGGCTCCCCACAATGCTGGCGAAGCACAAATCGAAGGCGGCCCGCGCAGCAAGCACGGCGGTTCGGACGCTGCCGACAACTCCGGCGTGCTGAGCTATGTGCGTGTGGAATTTGCCGGCTACCCCTTCGAAACCGACAAGGAGATTAACGGTATCACCTTCGGCTCGGTGGGCAGCGCTACCCAGATAGACCACGTACAGGTGTCCTACTCCAACGATGACAGCTTCGAGTGGTTCGGCGGTTCGGTCAATGCAAAATACCTCATCGCCTACAAAGGCTGGGACGATGACTTCGACACCGACAACGGCTACTGCGGAAACGTACAGTACGGCCTCGTAGTGCGCGACAGCCGCATTGCCGACAAGAGCCAAAGCAATGGATTTGAAAGCGACAATGATGCAAGTGGTAGTACGGCCGCTCCCTACACCACCGCTACCTTTAGCAACATCACCTTCGTCGGCCCCGGCATGACCGAAGGCTTCCTGAACAACAGCGACTACATCAACGGTGGCACCTTCTTCCCCAACAACGGCTCCGGACTGGGCAAATTCCAGGCCGCCATGCACATCCGTCGCGGCTCGCGTCTGAACTGTGTCAACTCCGTAGCCATGGGCTGGCCCATCGGCCTCATCCTCGATGGCGAAAAGGGCAACACGCAGTCGCAGGCCAAGGCCGGTTCGCTCCGCTTGCAGAACCTGTGGTTCGCCGACATGGATATTACCGGCAGTGACGCCAATAAACTTTACGAAGACGTACTTGTGACCGGCTACGATGCCAACAATGCGCCCATCAAGGACGCTACGCAGCCCTCCTTCTCGTCTACTTTCTTCCTGAGCCAGCCCGGCAACCGCACCATCGCCTCTGCTGAATTGTTCCTCACGGGCAAGGGCACGCGCAACGGCTTGGACTTCAACTACCTGCCCTCCGCCGGCAGCCCGCTGCTCAACGCTTCTTCCTTCACGGGAATGCCGAGCTGGTTTGAGACAGTTGCTTACATCGGCGCCTTTGCTCCGGGCGCAGACTGGCTGGGTGGATGGACCAACTTCGACCCCAACAACACAGCTTACTAAACTATTTCCTCCTATAAAGCCGCCGGCCGGGACACAATCCCCGACCGGCGCTTTTTTTGTGCCCGGAGGAAAGCGGCCGGCCGCCACTTCGTCAGTCCGGTTCGCCGCTTTGCCGGCATCCCCTCCTGCGGGCTGATTAATTGAGCGTTAGGCGCAAGAAAAAACCGATAAAAAGCCTTAACTAAGTGCTTGTTCGGAATATTATTCCTACTTTTGCAGGTTGTTACGCAGGCCAAGCCCGTCACCGGCAGGCGCTTGCGGAAAAAGGGTAGGGCAGGGCGTCGGCCCGGCAGACTGCCCCGACAGTGCCGAATACACAGAAAAATAAAATAGTAAGTTTCACAGTATTCACAATGAAACAGTATCGCTTAGTAAACAACTTGGTGGGCTGGCTTACATTCCTTGTAGCCGCCACTACCTACTGCCTGACAGTAGAGCCCACGGCAAGTTTTTGGGATTGTCCCGAGTTTATCACCACTGCTTACAAGCTGGAAGTGGGCCACCCGCCCGGAGCACCGTTTTTCATGCTGACGGGCAACTTTTTCACCCTTTTCACCGACGATCCCTCCAAGGTAGCGTTCTGTGTGAACATCATGTCGGCCCTCTTGTCGGCCCTGTGTATTCTCTTCCTGTTCTGGACTATCACACACCTGACGCGTAAACTGATCTGCAAGGACGGCATCGTCAGCGAACTGTGGCAGACGATTACCATCATGGGCGCCGGTCTGACGGGAGCCTTGGCTTATACGTGGAGCGACACGTTTTGGTTTTCCGCAGTCGAGGGTGAGGTCTACGCCTACAGCTCTATGTTTACCGCGCTGGTATTCTGGCTGATTTTGAAATGGGAAGACCACGCCGATGAACCGCGCTCGGACCGCTGGCTCGTACTTATTTTCTACTTGACCGGACTTTCGATTGGCGTTCACCTGCTCAACCTGCTCTGTCTGCCCGCCATCGCGCTGGTATATTACTTCCGGAAAAATTCGCAAGCCCGTCTGAAGGGCTCGCTCGGCGCATTGGCTGTGTCGGCCCTGCTGGTAGTGGCTGTGCTCTACGGCGTAGTGCCCGGCATCGTCAAGGTAGGTGGCTGCTTCGAGCAGTTCTTTGTCAATACCCTCGGCATGAGCTTCAACACCGGCTTGGTAGTCTACATCCTGGTGCTCATCGGCGTCGTGCTCTCGGCAATATATTATACGGGCGGCAAGGACCGCAGAAAGATTGTGCCGCTGTATCTGCTCAGCGTGGCTTTGCTGGGCATTCCTTTCCTGGGCGATGGAATCCAAGCCTTTGTTGTAGGCCTGTTGCTGCTGTGTGCCCTCACCGCAGTACTGCTTTGGAAGAAAAAGGACGGCGAGTACGTACTGCGCAAGCGCTTCCTGAATACATCGCTGCTCTGCATGCTGATGCTTATGATAGGCTATTCTTCGTACGCCGTGATTGTGGTGCGTTCTACGCAGAACACACCGATGGACCAGAACTCGCCTGAGGACATCTTCACTTTGGGTAGTTATCTCAGTCGCGAACAATACGGACAGCGCCCCCTGCTTTATGGCGAGACATACCTGTCTGCGCCCGCCTACTCAGGCTTCAAGGTTGATGGAGGCTACCTCTATCGCCAGTACATCCCTATTGAACGCACCCGCGTGCAGCGTCATGTGACGGAAGACCCCAACGCTCCCGATCAATATGATACCTACCAGGAAACCATCGGCTACGAGTATGCCGGTGCAGCCAAGATGATTTTCCCGCGAATGTACTCGCCGGCTCACACACAGGCTTACAACGCATGGCTCGGCATTGACCCCGAAAACGAGGACGACTACGATGGATTTTTCGCCGCTTTCCGTCACGCTGACTACGACTTGGACATCACCGGCGACCGCTACGGCAACGACGTCTCGACGACAGAAACCGTCGAGGCCAACATGCCGACGCAGTGGACGAACCTGCGATTCTTCCTCTCCTACCAAGTGAACTTTATGTACTGGCGCTATTTCCTTTGGAACTTTGCCGGACGACAGAACGACATACAAGGTAACGGCGAACTGGAACATGGTAACTTCCTCACAGGCTTCTCGTTTATCGATAATGCCCTCTACGGCGACCAATCCAAGCTGCCCGACGAACTAAAGACGAACAAGGGACACAATGTGTTCTACTGTCTGCCACTCTTGCTCGGACTAATTGGCTTCTTCTGGCAAGCTTTCCGCGGCGAACGCGGCATCCAGCAGCTTTGGGTCGTGCTTTTCCTCTTCTTTATGACGGGTTTGGCCATTGTGCTCTACTTGAACCAGACCCCGCAGCAGCCCCGTGAGCGCGACTATGCCTACGCTGGTTCCTTCTATGCCTTTGCCATTTGGATTGGCATGGGCGTGGCGGCATTGGTAGACGGCGTGCGTCGTTTGCGCGAACGCTTTGCGCAAAAATGGCTGCCTTCCGCTGTCGCCGCTTCGGTCGTTTCGCTCATCTGTCTGCTGGTTCCGCTCCAGATGGTCAGCCAGACGTGGGACGATCACGACCGCAGTGACCGCTATGCCTGCCGCGATTTCGGCATGAACTACCTCAGTACGTTGCCTGACGAGGGTGCGCCCATCATCTTCACCAATGGTGACAACGATACGTTCCCCCTGTGGTACGCACAGGAGGTTGAGGGCTTCCGAACCGACACCCGTGTCTGCAACCTAAGCTATCTGGGCACCGACTGGTACATTGACCAGATGCGCAGACCTGCTTACAATTCACCAGGTCTTCCTATCGCGTGGAATCGCTCGGAGTATGTCAACAATATGGGCCACGACTTTTTCCAGATCCTCGACAAAACTTACGAGCTGGACGAGATAGCCGCCACCCATCCCAACATAGACCCCTACGAGTTGGAGTGGCTTATCGACAACTACGTGCGTAAGGAGGGCTACCTGCCTACTTCCACCTTCCACATCAAGGTGGATAAGGACGCAGTGCGCCGCAGCGGCATGCTGCTGCCCTTTGGTCCCGACAGTATTCCCGACTACATGGAAATCGACCTGGGCGGAAAGTCCTCGCTCAGCAAGAGCGAGATGATGATCTACGAGATGCTGGCGCGCAGCCACTGGAGGCGTCCCATCTACATGAGCGTCACGCTCGGCCAGGACAATATGGCGGGATTGCAGGACTACCTCGTGCTGGAGGGACTGGCCTACAGAATTACCCCGTTCCGCGGTAGTGGCATCCAGGTCGACGTGGATAAAATGTACAAGAACATGATGACCCGCTTCCGCTACGGTAATGTGAAGGCAGACGGCATTTATTTGGACGAAACCGTGATGCGGATGTGTCAGACGCACCGTCGGATGTTCGTATGTCTGGCTTCCGAGTTGCTGCGCAACTTCGACGTGGACCGTGCGACCAAGGTGCTCGAAAAGTGCAAGGTTGAGTTGCCCGAAAAGAATATCCCCTACGAAGAGGATACCGAGTTGGTACGCCTGTGGCTGATGTGCGGCAAGGCAGACGAGGCTGAGCGAGTAGCTGCCTCCGTGGCGCGTCAGGCTACGCAGTATCTGGAATGGGCCAGCACGTTGGGCGAAGAAAAGATGCGGCAGAAGGGTGCCCGCTTCCTCGGCGACTGCATGCGCCAGCTCAACATCCTGGACGAGCTGCAGGTACTGCCGTTCCCGGAAAAGGGCGCTGCGCGCATCCAGGCCTACGTCAAGAAGGCCTACGCCTCCGAGGCGGCCAAATACTCCATGACAATGTTCCTCAGCCGGGCCAAGAGTTATGCCGACGAAGCCCTCGGTTACAGCCGGGCCTTTGAGAGCGGCACTGTGGGCGCAGATGACATGGAGACTGTGATTAACAAATTCTACCAGGCCTACCTCCAGTTGAGCGAAGTCGCTGACAAGTTGAAGCAATCCTCGCCCGAACTCGCCCGTCAGGCCGAACAGTTGCTCAAGAGCGTAGAGGATTGCTGGCTGGGCCGGCAAGTAAATCTCGCCTCGCAGCTTGAGGGACTGATGCCGGGCGACGAGGACGAAGCAATTGCCCCCGAAGACAGCGCAGCGGCCGGGGGTAGCGCAGGGACTGGCGGGGACGACTTCGCCGCCCAGTCATAATCACAAAGCCCCCGCAGGGGGCGGCCACGTGGCAACCGGATGCGTCCGATTGCCACGTGGTATTGTTTTTTAATCTGCCTTTCAGATTTTTCCTTCCGCCTGGCGCGCCGTCCTGTCGGCTTTGAAGCCAAGGCCCCCTCACTTTGCAAATCCAACTATCCCGGCATAGCGCGAAAAAACGATGATTATAGAACAACCTGCCTGCTTCCTGCGCTGGCTGTACCCTCGGGCACTTTGGCGCATGAACCCGAAGGAACGGGCCGTCTACCTGACGTTCGATGACGGTCCCATCCCCGAAGTGACGCCCTGGGTGCTGGATGTGCTGGAACGCTATGGCGTGAAAGCCACCTTCTTCATGGTGGGCGACAACGTGCGCAAGCATCCCGCCGAGTTCGAGATGGTGCGAGCCGCCGGCCATCGGATTGGCAACCACACGTTCAACCACATCGGCGGCCTGCGCCACGGCATCACCGGCTACCTGAAGAACGTGGAGGAAGCCAACCTGCTGTTGCAGACCGACCTCTTCCGGCCGCCCCACGGCTGGATGAAGTGGCCGCAGTACAACACCGTGGCCCGCAAGTACCGCATCGTGATGTGGGACCTCGTCACCCGCGATTACTCCACCCGGCTCAATGGGCGCGATGTCCTGAACAATGTGAAAAGGCTGGCCCGTCCGGGCAGCATCATCACCTTCCACGATTCGCTGAAGAGCCAGGACAAGCTCCTCTACGCCCTGCCGCGCGCCATAGCGTGGTTGCAGGAGCAGGGATATGCCTTCAAAGTCTTCCCGCCGGCCGATTTGAAATCCTCCGCTGCCGATCCGAAAAATACGCCTGCGACATCGGAAAAACCCACCTGCCGGCTTTGAAAACGCGGATTTCGGCGAAAAAATTTTGTCCGCACGAAAATAAGGCCTATCTTTGCCAAAGAAAAGAAAATAAGGTCAAAGCAGAAAGGATTCCGGCTTGCAAAGACGGAGTTCTTTCGATTTTTTTACCTTTAGGAAAAACATACTAATACATAAATACCAACAAATTATTATGGCCTACATGACACAAGAGGGCTACGACAAGATGGTAGCCCGTCTCCGCCACATGGAAACTGTCGATCGCCCCGCAGCCTCCGCAGCGATTGCGGAAGCGCGCGACAAAGGCGACCTGTCCGAGAACAGTGAGTACGAAGCTGCAAAGGAAGCCCAGTCCATGCTCGAAACCAAGATTAACCAACTGAAGGCAGCCATTGCAGAAGCAAAAATCATCGATGCAAGCCAGCTTCGAAGCGATGTAGTGCAGATTCTCTCCACCGTAGAGATGAAGAATCTGGCCAACGGTATGGTCATGAAGTACACCATCGTCAGCGAAAGCGAAGCAAACCTGCGCGAGGGCAAGATTTCCTCCACCACCCCCATTGCACAGGGACTCCTGGGCAAGAAGGAGGGCGACGTGGTCGAGGTGAAAATCCCCCAGGGCGTCATCAAGCTGGAAATCCTGAGCATCAGCGTCGGCGCATAAGCCGCCGGTAGCTGCCGGCAGGCACTTTGCCGTGCGCAGCCAAGCCGAAGACCCTATTTGTTTCAACTGCAATAAATCCCAAGAACGTGACCATTTTCAGTAAAATCATTGCAGGAGAAATTCCCTCCTACAAGTGCGCCGAGGACGACCGTTTCTACGCGTTTCTCGACATCAACCCCGTGGCCAAGGGCCACACGCTCGTCGTGCCGAAGCAGGAAGTGGACTACCTCTTCGACCTGGACGACGACACCCTGGCTGCCATGATGGTTTTCTCCAAGCGTGTGGCCGCCGCCATCCGTGCTGCTTATCCCTGTCGCAAGGTCGGGATGGCCGTACTGGGGCTCGAGGTCAATCACGCGCACATCCATTTGATTCCCTTGCAGAGCGAGGGCGACATGGACTTCCGAAAGGAAAAACTACAGCTGCCGGCCGAGGAAATGCAGGCGATTGCCGACAACATCCTCAGTCACTTCTCGGCCTAAAGGCTGCTTTATTTTACAACGGAGGGCAAGCCCGTGTGGCTTGGTCTCCGTTTTTGATTTTCTCTCTCTTCCTTTGCAGCACCTAACCCTTAAATCTATCATTCTATGAAAAGTTTACGCATAGCCTTTGCCTTGTTGCTGTCGGCTGCCACGGCTGCTGCCCAGCACGTCGTGTGGTTCGACCGTCCCACCGCCGTACGTCTGCCCGCCTGGACCCGCGATATTCCCGCCGATGCCCCGGCCGGTTATGTCCCGGTCGATGCCGGCGGCTACAATGCCAATGCTGAGCCCGACTGGGAGCAACATTCTCTGCCCTTGGGCAATGGTTCGATTGGCGCAAACGTCATGGGAAGCATCGCCACCGAGCGCTACACGCTCAACGAGAAGACCCTGTGGCGCGGCGGTCCCGGCACGATGGATGGCCCTGCCCATTATTGGGACATGAACAAGCAGAGTGCCCACCTCTTGCCCGAGATACGCCAGGCCTTCACCGACGGAGATTGGGACAAGGCCGCCCGGCTGACGATGCAGAACTTCAACAGCACCGTCCCCTACGAGGCTACGGGCGAGCGGGCCTTTCGCTTCGGCTCCTATACCACCCTTGGTGAGCTCCGCATCGAGACCGGTCTGACCGAGGAGGCCGTCAGTGGCTACCGGCGCGCCCTGTCGATCGACTCCGCCGTGGCTACGGTCGCCTTTACCGCCGATGGTGTCGATTATCGCCGCGAATCGTTTGTCAGCTATCCCGACAACGTGATGGCCATCCGCTTTTCGGCTTCCGCCCGTGGCTGCCAAAATCTGCGCATCGCCTATGTGTCCAATCCTCTGTCGCACGGTGCGACCATTGCGGCCGACGGCGGCCTGCTCTTCACCGGCACGCTCGACAACAACGGCATGGCCTTTGCCCTGCGCCTGCGGGCTGTGGTTCGCGGCGGTCACCTCTCTGCAGCCGGCGACACGCTCTGTGTGAGCGGAGCCGACGAAGTTCTCCTCCTCCTCACGGCCGACACCGACTACAAGCCCAACTACGACCCCGACCCGGCTGATGCGCGGGCCTATGTGGGCGAGGACCCCGTGGCCACCACCGCCGGGTGGATGGCAGCGGCGGAGAAGATGTCCTGGCGCAAGCTCCTGAAGCGCCATGTGCGGGACTATGCCGCGCTCTTCGGCCGGGTAGAGTTTGAATTGGAGGGAGAAGCTTCTCCGCTGCCCACCAACGAGCGCCTCGAAGCCTACCGCAACGGTAAACCCGACGCCGGACTCGAGACGCTCTACTACCAGTTTGGCCGCTACCTGCTCATCGCTTCCTCGCGACCGGGCAACCTGCCCGCCAATCTGCAGGGCATTTGGCACAACAACGTCGACGGGCCTTGGCGCGTGGACTATCACAACAACATCAACCTCCAGATGAATTACTGGCCGGCCCTCTCGACCAACCTGGCGGAGTGTGCAGAGCCGCTCACCGACTTCATCCGCCTGCTCGAGAAGCCGGGCCGCCGCACGGCACAGGCGTATTGGGGTGCCCGCGGCTGGGCAGCCGGCATTTCGGCCAATATCTTCGGATTTACCGCGCCGCTCGAGGGGGCCGACATGTCCTGGAATTACAATCCCATGGCGGCATCGTGGCTCGCCACCCACCTGTGGGACTACTACGACTACACCCGCGATGCCGACTTCCTGCGCCGCACGGCCTACCCCCTGATGAAGGGTTGCGCCCTCTTCACCGAGGACTTCCTGTGGCGCAAGGCGGACGGCACACTGACCGCCGCGCCGTCCACCTCGCCCGAGCACGGGCCCATCGACGAGGGCACAACGTTCACCCACGCCGTGGCGCGCGAAATCCTCCTGCGCAGCATCGAGGCCGCCCGGGTGCTGGGCATCGACACGGCCGACGTGGCACGCTGGCAGGCCGTGCTGCGCGACATGGCGCCCTACGAAATCGGCCGCTACGGCCAGCTGATGGAGTGGAGCCGCGACATCGACGACCCCAACGACGACCATCGCCACGTCAACCACCTCTTCGGCCTGCATCCCGGCCACACCATCTCGCCCCTGACCACCCCCGAACTGGCCGAAGCCTCGCGCGTGGTGCTCAACCACCGCGGCGATGGAGCCACGGGCTGGAGCATGGGCTGGAAACTCAACCAATGGGCACGCCTGCACGACGGCAACCGCTCCTACAAGCTCTACGGCAACCTGCTCAAGCAAGGCACGGCCGACAACCTGTGGGACGTGCACCCGCCCTTCCAGATTGACGGCAACTTCGGCGGTACGGCGGGCGTCACCGAGATGCTTTTGCAGAGCCATGCGGGATGTATCGACCTCTTGCCCTCGCTGCCCGATGCCTGGAGCGCCGGCCATATCTGCGGCCTCCGTGCCCGTGGCAACTTCAGCGTAGACCTGTACTGGCAGGGCGGACGGCTGGACCACGCCGTCATAGTCAGCCACAGCGGTGAGCCCTGCGCGGTGCGCTATGGAGCCTCCACGCTTGCAGTTGCAGTAGGCCCCGACGCCCACGCCCTTCGCCCTTTTCCGGCCGTTCCGAAGCAGGGTGGGGCAGTCCGCCTTCCCTTGCCTTTAGGGCCAAGGCCGGAGCCGTTGCGCGAAATGTTAAAATGAAAAATCGCGATTTGGATTTCGCGAAAAAAAGCAGTATCTTTGTCTCAGCAAAGGAGGAAGCCGTCTACAACCCACGGCTTCCTCCTTTTTTAAGTCCTGCCTGCGGGCAAAACTATCCGGCACTTACGAAAAACTACAAAGCACTTGGTTTTATCTACGTCCCAGTCCGGCACAAAACGGGGCTTTAGGAAAGTTTACGTTAAATCTGCTTGTGCACTTCTATGCACTTTCCGGCCCGGCAGCAGCACGCAAGGCCCGCCCCGGCGAAGTGCCCGGCGCGGTGAAGCCGACCGGGCTTGCTCCTCGGCCTCCCATCCGCCGCCCCTGTGCCGATGCGTGGCCCTCCTGCTTCGGCGCCGGCACTGCTGCTGCATTTTGCCCGGTCCGGAGGGGCGACTGCGTGCTTCCAATTCCCTCCAATCCCCAAATTCCTACCGAATTTGGGGATTGTAATCACTAAATTAGGGGTGAATTTGGGGAATGTAATCCCTAAATTAGGTATAAATTTGGGGATTTGGTGCGGATTTCCTATATTTGCGGTTGGAAATATAGCAGTAACAATGATGATTAAGAGGCAGATATCCGACAGCATCCTGCGTGATTTTGGCAGGGGCAAGGTCATTGTGATTATCGGTGCGCGCCAGGTGGGCAAGACAACCTTGGTGCAGGAACTCCTGCGGAGCGGGCAGAAGGTGTTGTCGCTGAATTGTGATAATTATGACGACCGGGCGGTGTTGGAACACAGGACTTCGTCAGAGCTAACTGCGCTGACGAGTGGCTACGATTGCCTGTTTATTGACGAGGCGCAGCGGGTGGCCGGCATCGGGCTGACCATCAAGATGCTGGCCGACCTGCATGTGCCGACCCAGGTCATTGTGACTGGTTCCTCTTCGCTGGAACTGGCCGAGGGCATCCTGGAGCCGGCCACCGGGCGACACATTGACTACGAATTGTACCCGCTTTCTGTCGAGGAACTGGCGGCGCATGCTTCTGCGCGCGAGGAGAGGCGACTGCTTCACCAGCGTTTGATTTATGGCACCTACCCGGAAGTGGTGGTCAACCCGTCCGAGGCGCGCCGCACGCTGATGACATTGGCCAACGATTACCTGTACAAGGATTTGCTGACGTACAAAGGCGTGAAGCGCCCCGAGATGCTGAGCAAGCTGCTGCGGGCTTTGGCGCTGCAGCTGGGCAGTGAAGTATCCTACAACGAACTATCGTCCTTGCTGGGTATCGACAAGGCGACAGTGGAGAGCTATATCGGACTGTTGGAAAAGTGCTTTGTCGTTTTCCGTCTGGAATCGTACAGCCGTAACCTGCGCAACGAAATCAAGAAGGGGAAGAAAATCTATTTTTACGACAACGGCATACGAAATGCCGTACTTTCCAATTTTGCGCCGGTAGAACTGCGTACGGACGTCGGTGCCCTGTGGGAAAACTATCTGGTGAGCGAGCGCCGGAAACATCATGCCTATGCCCGCACGTATGCCCGGATGTATTTTTGGCGTACGCACGACCAAAGGGAGGTGGACTTGCTGGAGGAGGCGGACGGCTGCCTTCGCGCCTTCGAATTCAAGTGGAACGTGAAGGCCCGGGCGGCAGTGCCCGCTGCCTTTGCCAAGGCCTATCCGGATACACCTTTTGAAGTCGTTACGCCCGAGAATTATTTCTCTTTCCTGCGTTAGCCGGCACCGGCGCGGCGGGTGAAAACGAACAGATGGGACTTGGTTTTGGCCAGGTCCCATCTGTGCATTTGACAGTAGCGGGTGGGCGGCGTTATTTAGCCGCCTTTTCTCTGCTCTGTTTGTTTTGTCCGTGCTTTTGGCGGTTCCGGCGGCGTCGGATCCACAGGTAGTAGCCCGTCAGCGGCAGGGCGGTGCCGATGAGTGCCGCGAGGAAATTGACGAGGCGGGAGAGCCAGCCCAGCCAGCTGCCTGTGTGTACCATATAGATGGCGCTGCGCACGCGTGTCGCCTTGTCGGTGTCGGCGTAGGGGTGGGTGGCGGTGACCTGTCCCGTCAAGGGGTCGAAGTCGTAGGTGTCAGCGGCGCGCAGGCTGCGGCGGGCTTCGGGCACGGCAGGCTTTGTGTTTCTCACCCTGCACGCAAACGTATTTCCCAAGGGCTTCGCAAAAGTGAAAAAGTGCACAGCGGGGGGAGCTTTCTCGTAAAAAAGAGTAATTTTGCACGACTTATAGGACGCGTTTCCCCGGAAATGCGTTATTTTGTAAAAGCTGTGTTGGCGCAATACCTGTTTCCCCGTGACCAAGAACTTGAAAAGGATTATCAGTGTGGCCGTGTTTACCCTCCTGGGCGTGTTGCTCATGGTGGGGCTGTACCATGATTTTGACTTCCGGCCCCTGGGGCGGGTCTTTACGGTGCGCGCCAATTACGTATGGATTACTTTGGCGCTCCTTGCCGGCGTGGTGGCCAATGTCTTCCGCTCGTTGCGGTGGCGGATGCTGCTGCGCGGTGCCGGTCTGGGCATCAGCCGCTGGCGTGCCATCGAGCTGGTTTTCGTTTCCTACCTGGTCAACAGCCTCACCCCGCGCTTGGGCGAACTGATGCGCTCCGTGATGGTGCGGCGCGGCGACATGGAGGCCACAGCGCGGGCCTTCGGCACCGTTGTCATCGAGAAGGTGGCCGACGTAGTCTGCCTCATCCTTGTGGTGGCCGCCGCCGTGCTGCTGCGCTGGGAGGATACGGTCGGCCTGATGCACCGTTCGGCAGTCGGCCTGACCGCCGCCGTGCCCGATTATACCCTCTATATCGTGGTGGGCAGTGTGGTGTGTCTGATAGCCGGCCTGACGCTGCCGCGGATCAGCCGTGTGCGCAGCCTGTTGCACAGTCTGTGGCAGGGCATGTCGGCCATTTTCCACCTGGAGCGGCAGTGGGGATTTTGGGGGCTTTGTGCGGCCATCTGGATGTGCAACTTCCTGCAGCTTTGGCTGCTGATCCCGTGCTTCGAGGAGCTGAGTCCGCTCCGCGTGACCGATGCCCTGTATGTCTTTGCGGCCGCCAGTGTCGGCGTGCTGCTCCCCACGCCCGGCGGGGCAGGACCTTGGCACGTCGCCATCGTGAAGTGTCTGACCGCCGTCTACCATATTCCCGCCGAACTGGCCAAGCTCTTTGCCCTGGTCACCCATGGGCTGAAGACCGCGCTGGTCATTTTGCTCGGACTTCTGGCTTTGATCACGCTATATTGGGAGGCGTGGACTTTCCGCAAGCGTTAGGGAGCACCATAGACCCGATGACTTATAGAAAATTCCCCTTTTCATCGAAAAAAACGAACTGTCATATCTCCTATGAAACGTATCATTTTCACCCTGTTGCTCAGCCTCGTACTTTGGCCCTCCATGGCACAGAAATACGACGCTTTGTGGAAAAAGGCCGAGTCTGCATGGAACGACGAACTGCCCCGTACGACCCTCGACATCGTACGGCAAATCTACGACAAAGCTCTGGCCGAGGGCAATGATGCCGAATTGCTGCGAGCAGCCTATGCCTGGTGCAGCCTGTCGGAGGACTTGTCGCCCGACAGTGGGCGCGTGGCGCTGCTGCGTATGGATAGCGTAGCCGCACGCGAGAGCCGGCCGGCCGTGCGCGCCCTTTGGGCTTCGGTGCTCGGCCGGTTGTGCGCCGCCTCGGGCTACGACACCGCTACTGTGGCCCGCAGTCGCGCCTATTACCGACAGTCCGTGGAGCCCGTCGAGGCTCTGGCCGCCGCCAGGGCTACGGATTTCCTCCCCCTCTTCGTGGTGAAAAAGGGGAGTGCCTACTTTCGCGATGACCTGCTGAGTGTGGTGGCGCGTACCTGTGTCAGCGAAGCCGATCTCCCCTTGGACGAACGGCGCGCCTTGCTGCACCGACTGATGCAGCACTACACCGCAGCCGGCATGCCCGAGGCCGTGCTGCTCCTTCGGCTGGACAGCATCGCGCTACGCGCCGGTGCTTACCGCGACAACCGGTCCCCTGCGACCTACGAGGCCCTTGCAGCTACGGCGCGCGAGTTTGAGGCCCTGCCGCTCAACGTCGAGACCTACATCCGACTGATCGAGTGCGCGTCCGTGCCCGGTGTCTCTGACAGTGTGCTAATCGGCTGGGCGCATCGCGGACTTGCCCTTTACGGCAAGGAGAAGCGGAGCAACGTACTGCGCAATTACCTAAGCGAACAGGCGCGCGTGAAGCTGCACCTCATCGCCGATACGGACCAGAGCCTGTCCGGACGGCCCGTAACCTTTCGCCTGAACGGCCGAAACCTGCGCAGCGTGGAGCTGCGGCTCTATCGTATCGCCGACTACGACGGCAGCCATCTCGAACTGCCGGAAGCTTACACCCAAAAGCCCGCGGCACACGCCGCCGGTGCTCCCGTGCGATTGTCCTGCCGTTTCGGCGAAGCGCCCCTTTGGCGGGAACAGCGCGACACCCTGACCTTTACCCCCGATGCGCCCGGCCTGTACGTCATCGAAGCCGTGGCCGATGGCGGGGTGCGCGAGACCGAAATCCTGCGCGTGAGCGATGTGCGCGCCGTGCTCCTGCCGGCTGACAGAGGTCGGCAGCGTGTGGCCGTGGTCGATGCACGGACGGGCGCCTACCTGCCCGGGGGCCGGCTGATTGCCTACGACGAGGACGGAAATCGCCTGCGGACTTGTCTGCCCGAGGCGGACGGATTTCTTACGGTTCCCATCGGGGGCGCGGTGGACCGCATCGTGCCCGTATGCGGCACAGACGTCTACGCCTCGGCCATGCACACCCGCACAAGTCGTTTCTACGGTTACAGTTCCGGCACGCACACAGTCCACACCGAGACTCGCATCGACATCTTCACCGACCGCGCCATTTACCGGCCGGCACAGACTGTGCATTTCGGCGGCGTGGTGTTCACGCAGACGGGCGATTCGCTCCACGTGGCCTCCTCCTACAAGGCCAAGGTAAGACTTGTCAACGCCAATGGCAAGGAAGTGCAGACGATGCAGGTATTTGTCGATGAAATGGGGCATTTCAGTGGCGAATTTACCCTGCCCCGGAGCTGCTTGCCCGGTTATTTCAGCCTGCGCGTGACGGGACAGGACCAAACAAACGGCCATACCTCGTTCCGTGTGGAGGAGTACAAGCGCCCCACCTTTACCGCGGAGGTTGCAGAGCCTGTCGGGGACTACGCACCCGGTGACAGCGTGTGCCTGCACGGGCGGGCCACAGCCTATACCGGGATGCCGGTGGCCGGCGGCCGTGTGCAGTGGACCGTCAACCGCCGCATGTGGTACGCCACGAGCGAACCCGACGTCCCCGTCACCGGCGAGGGCGTCACGGATGCCGAGGGCCGTTTCGAAATTCCCCTCCGCTTGAACGCCTCGGCCGAGGAACTGTCCGCACGTGCCTATAACCGCTTCTTTTATACGGTCAGCTACACCGTTACCGCCGAGAACGGCGAGACGGCAAGCGGTTCCATCGGGCTGCAGGTCGCCACGTCTCCGCTGGTGCTCGAGAGCGATTGGCCCAAGGAGGTTTGCCGCGAAGACTTGCCCGCCCTGCGTTTCATCGCACGCAATGGGGCGGGCCGCGAACTGCCCGGCACGGTGCGCTATCGCCTCTGGCAACTGCACAAAACCGCCGCTGGCAGTGTCTCCGACAGCACCTGCGTATTCGCCGACAGCCTGTCGCTCGGCGCAACGGCCCGTCCCGACTGCCTGCGCAGCCTGCCCTCGGGCTGGTACAGGTGGCAGGCCGAAACAGATGGCAAGAAGGGGACCGCATCGTGCTTCCGCACCTTCCTGCTCTTCTCTGAAACCGACACAAAGCCCGTGAGCTCGGCCGCACTGCAGCATTACGTGCGCCAAAGTGCCGCCGCCGACAGCGCATTCGTGACAATCGGTTCGCCAAGTCCCGGCACCACGCTCCTGTATGCGTTCTACGCCGACGGAAGTCTGCGGGAAATGCGCCGCATTGCGCTTGCCGACACCCTGTTGCACTTCTCCTTACCCTATCGTCCCGACTACGGCGACGGCGCGCTTGCCTGTTTCGCCCTGATGAGCGAAGGAAAGCTGCATACCCTGAATGTAGAAATCAAGAAACCCACGCCGGAAAAGCAACTCTGCCTGCGCTGGAGCACGTTCCGCTCGCCGCTGACGCCCGGCAGCACGGAGGAATGGCGCCTGCGGGTACTTCATCGCGACGGATCGCCCGCCGATGCCGCCCTGCTGGTACGCCTGTACGACCAATCGCTCGATGCGCTCTTCCGAAAGCCCTGGAATTGGAGCGGCTTCTCCTTTTACCGAAGCGGAGTGTGGGCACAGTGGGAAACAGCGTGGCAGCGGACACTTGAAATGTGGGGCAGCGGCAAAATCGGAAAGCCGAAAGACGTGCCGGCACTCGACTTTACACAGTGGCACCTGCCCGATATGTCGGCGGCATACCTCCGGCAGAATGATTGGTGGGACGGTGGGACGAACCTGCGATACGGCGCGGTGCGCCCGATGCGAACTGCTGCCCGCAAATCGGCCGTCATGGAAGACTACAACGCCAGCCTCGCCGAGGTCGAGGCAGTTGAGGCGCTCGATGTCGACTCGGCCGCTGGCGCAAGTGGCTTTGAGGAAGAACCTTTGGCCGTGCAGCCCCGCACAAACTTTGCCGAAACTGCCCTGTTTGCTGCAAATTTGCGCACAAATGCCGAGGGCGAGGCCGTCATTGCCTTTACCTTGCCGCAAAGTCTGACTTCGTGGCGTTTTGAAGCCCTGGCGCACACCGCAGCGATGGACTACGGCCGCTTGGATACGGTGGCCGTGGCCCGGCGCGAGCTGATGGTGCAACCGGCCCTGCCCCGCTTTCTCCGTGCAGGCGACCGGGCTACACTGCCGGCCACGGTGAGCAATCTGAGCGGGATGCAGCAAAGCGTACGTGTGCAGCTGGAAATACGCCGCGCCGCCGACGATGCACTTGTGTGCCGGACGCGCGAAAATATAGACGTCCCGGCCGGCGCTACGGGCGTGGTAAACTTCCGCTACGACGTCCCGGACGATGCTGCGGCCGACTTGCTGGTCGTGCGTGTCGTGGCCGAGAGCGATCGCTTTGCGGATGGCGAGGAGCACTTCCTGCCTGTTCTCACCGGCCGGGCCGAGGTGACGCACAGCCTGCCTTTCACCCTGACCCAGGCAGGTTCGCGAACGCTGCGACTCGACACCCTGTGGAGCGTGGCAGGCGGCGAGCATCCTGTGCTGACCCTCGAAACCACCGCCAATCCTACTTGGTTTGCCGTGAATGCCCTGCCCGTCCTCGCACAGCCTGTTTGCTGGTCCGCTACCGACCGGGCGGTGCGATTCTATGCCTTGAGTGTTTCGCAGTATGTGGCTCGCAGTTGTCCCGAAATACGTGCCGCTGTGCAGCAACTGGCTCCCGGTGAAAATTTGCCCGACTATGGCATCGAGGGACTGGACGACAGTACGCCCTGGCTGCCGGTCGCTGCCCGCGAAGCCCTGCGCAGTCAGACGCTTTGCGACATGCTGGACGAGCAAACCGCCGACGCGATGCTCTACACAGCCCGCGATGGCTTGCAAAGCCTGCAAAACGGGGATGGTTCGTGGAGTTGGTTCCGCGGAATGCGTGGAAATGTCTACACGTCCGCCGAAATCGCGATGCTGTTGGCTCGTACCGCGCAGCAAACCGGCGAGGAGAGCGGCAGCGCCATGCTTGAAAAAACGATGAAGTACCTGGACGGCGAAATGCAGCGCCGTGTAGAGGAAATGAAAAAGCAGGGAGGCGCAAGAAATGACGGTTTCATCGATGATTTGTCCCTGCGCTATCTGTATTTGTACGCCATCACGCAGCGCCAGCCAAGCGCCGCGAGCCGCTATCTGCTCGACAGGGCCGAGCAGGCAGGCGCCGGTCTGTCGATATACGGCAAGGCTTTGCTCGCAGTCGTGATGCAGCGCGCCGGACACAAGGATAAGGCCGACCGCCTGCTCCAAAGCCTGCTGGAATTTACCGTTTCGTCGCCCGACATGGGCCGCTGGTTCGACACGCGTCGTGCCGGTTTTGAACTGTCGTCGCAGCGCTTGCTCGCGCAGACTGCCACCCTCGAAGCGATGAGCGGGGCGGGAGAAACCTACAGCACCGAGATGGCCGAGATGAGGCTGTGGCTGATGCAGACCCGCCGCACGGGCATGTGGAGCAGCTCCGCAGTGGCCGCTGATGCCGTCTACGCCGTACTGATGGCCGATGCCGGTGAAAATGGGCGGGTGAAAGCGCTGTCTGACGCCCGTCCGGTCTATATGACCCTGCAGGCCGGCAAACGTATCGTCGATGCGCCCGCTGCTGCCTCGGCCCAAGGACTCACCGGCTACACGCTCCGCGAATATGACGAGGCGACGCATCCTGCCCTCTTCGCTGTAGGGCGCCGTGCGACGCAGGTAAATCTGACGGTCCGGCAGGACGGCGCGGGCCTGGCGTGGGGCAGTGCCACTGTCCGCCTTACAGTGCCGACTGACAGCCTCCTCGCCGCAGCTTCGGGCTTGACGCTTTCGCGCAGGTTCGAGGTATGGCGCGCCACGGGCTGGACAGTCGTGGCAAATGGCGACTTGCTGCATCGCGGCGACCGTGTGCGTCAGGTCTTCACCTTTACGGCGGACCGCGACTACGACTTCGTCTGCCTCAACTCGGACCGCCCGGCGTGTCTGGAGCCGGCGCGTCCGCTCAGCGGCTACCTGTATGAAAACGGCCTGTCCGTGTATCGCGCTGTGGCCGACACGGAGAACCGCTTCTACTTTGAGCGGGTGAGCAAGGGCCGCCACGTCTACACCGAAGAGTATTTCGTGGATCGCAGTGGCACTTACCGTGCCGGCCTTGCCCACATCCGGAGCGTCTATGCCCCCGAATTTTGTGCCCACACAGGCTCTGCTGTCCTGCAGGTGGAATAAGGGCGGCGGCGGGAAGCCGCGAGTAGCGCGCGGCAGCACGGCCAAATATTATAAGGAGCCAAGGCGTGGCCTTGACTCCTTATAATATTTATAGGTATGCCGTATGGTTTTATTGGTGAGCGGTTTCCGCTTCGGCATCGGCATACATTTTTTCGATTTCCGCGGCGTAGTGTTCGTAGACCACGCGCCTTTTTATTTTCAGCGTGTTGGTCAGTTCGCCGTTCTCCATGCTGAAGGCTGCTGGGAGCAGGATAAATCGTTTTATCTGCTCGTAGTGTGCCAGGTCCTGCTGCAATGTTTCGATGCGGTCGGCTATCATTTTTACGATTTGAGCATTTTGGCAAAGCTCTTTGCGCGAAGCGAAGGCGATGCCGTTGCTTTCGGCGTATTTTTCCAGCATTTCGTAGGCCGGTACAATCAGTGCGGAAACGAATTTGTGCTTGTCGGCCACGACTACGACCTGTTCGATATATCGGTCAATGGCGAGTTTCGTTTCTATCATCTGCGGAGCGATGTATTTCCCGTTGGAAGTTTTGAACAAGTCCTTGATGCGTTCTTTCAGGAAGAGCTCATCGTCTTTCATATAGCCTGCATCGCCTGTGTGAAACCAGCCTTCGGCATCGATGGCGGCTTTTGTGGCGCTTTCCCGCTTGTAGTAGCCCGGAGTTATCGTCTTTCCGCGCAGCAGTATCTCGTCGTTGTCTGCAATTTTAATCTCGATACCGTCGATCAGCCGGCCCACGGAGCCCGGCGTGATGACTTTGCCGAGGATGTCGCAGGAGACGGTGGCCGTCGACTCCGTCAGGCCGTAGCCCACAACCATGTTGATGCCGGCTGCATGGACGAAGCGTTCCACTTTGGAAGCCACGGCGGCGCCGGCAGTGGGGAAGAAATTGGCGCGTTCCAGTCCCAGTGTCTTTCGCAGCAGACGTATGATGGTGCGGTCGTAGAGTTTGTATTTCAGGGAGAGCGCAATGGGTGGCGTCAGTCCTTTGGATTTGTAGGCAGTCCAGTAGCGGTTGCCCGTTTCGAGTGCTTGGCGGATCAGTTGTCGCTCCATGAACGAGCCGTTGTCCATCTTGTCGAGCACAGCTTGGTAGACCTTTTCCCAGAATCGGGGGACGCTGCACATACACGAGGGATGTACCTCTTGCAGCGAGCGCAGGACATCGGCCGGGCGCAGGTTGATGGCCAGCTGTGCCCCTTCGGCCAGACACAGGTAGCTCCAGGCGCGTTCGAACACGTGGGTAAAGGGCAGGAAATTAAGGATTACGTCCTTGTCGTCAAGGGGTAGCACGGCATCATTTACCCGGAAGCCCTCGTGATACATGCCATAGGTGAGCATGACCCCCTTGCTGTCGCCCGTAGTGCCGCTGGTATAGAGAATGTTGGCCAGATCGTCCATTTTGGCGTCTGCCTGGCGGCGTTCCAGTTCGTCTTTGTGTTTGCGACTGCGTCCCAATTCCAGGAAATCGTCGAAGTAGATGGACAGGTGGTCGTTTGGATTTTTACGGACAGAGCGGTCGAAGATAATAATCCGCTCCAGCGTGTGGCAGAGCGAGATGACGCTGAAGGCCACATCGTACTGCATTTGTTCGCCCACGAAGAGGTATCTCACTTCGGCGTCTTTGATCATGAATGACACCTGTGCGCCGCTGCTTGTGGCGTAGAAGGGAATGGTGACGGCGCGGATGCCATAGGCGCCAAAGTCCACAAAGAGACATTCGGGCTTGTTTTGTGAGAATACGGCGATGTTTTCCTGCACGCCGACGCCGAGCGCCAGCAGCGAGTGGGACACGTCGTTGACCTGTGCCGCAAATTTGCGCCAGGTAATGGCCCGCCAGGCGTTGATGTCATAGTCGCGGTAGGACAGGGCTACCTTGTCTTGATACCGTTCGGCCTGTTTGTGGATAAGTTTCGAGAGGTGGCAATTGTTAAGCATGATTTCCTCGTTTTTTAGGGCAGGGCGGCGCGGCCGCAGTCAGCGTTCACCCGTAATATCTTCCCGTGTAGTGGAAGTATGTGGCAAATGTAAGGGTTTATTTCGTAACGGACAAATTATCTGCTTGGGAAAGCGGCCCGGCGGACAAAAGGATGGGAAAAAGCGAAAGGGCGGCGGGGGCGCCGGTGTGCGGAGTATGCAGCCCTAATAAAGCTTAAAACACGTTTTTAGGGCGGAAAAATGCGAAAAATCGACTTGTGCAAGTCGCCGGAAGTGCATAATTTTGCCTTGCACGGCTGCCGCTTTCCGCCTTGTGGCAGGGGAGCATCTGCCGTTTGCCCGTTCTGCGAAATCAACACCTTAAATCACACATCTTATGAGCAACATTCCATTGGTATTCTGGTTGGTGCCGATAGCCGGCGTCGTGGCATTGGCGATGGCTTGGCACTTTTTTCGCGTCATGATGCGCGAGCAGGAGGGTACACCCCGTATGCGGGAGATTGCAGCCTATGTGCGGCATGGCGCCATGGCTTACCTGAAGCAGCAGTACAAGGTAGTGGGCATCGTCTTTGCCGTACTGGCCGTTCTGTTTGCCCTGATGGCCTACGTCCTCAAGGTGCAAAATCCCTGGGTGCCGTTTGCCTTTCTCACGGGCGGCCTCTTCTCGGGCCTGGCAGGCTTTTTCGGCATGAAGACCGCCACCTACGCCTCGGCGCGTACGGCCAACGCAGCCCGCTCGGGCCTGGACCGCGGACTGCGTATTGCTTTCCGCAGCGGCGCGGTGATGGGCTTGGTCGTAGTGGGCCTTGGGCTGATCGACATCGCCATGTGGTTTCTCATCCTCAACTGTTTTTATGCCGGTGAGCCCATGGCACTCGTCACGATTACGACCACGATGCTGACCTTTGGCATGGGTGCTTCGACCCAAGCCCTCTTTGCGCGTGTCGGCGGCGGCATCTATACCAAGGCTGCCGACGTGGGGGCCGACTTGGTGGGCAAGGTCGAGGCCAATATCCCCGAGGACGACCCGCGCAACCCCGCCACGATTGCCGACAACGTGGGGGACAATGTGGGCGACGTGGCCGGTATGGGCGCCGACCTTTACGAGAGCTACTGCGGCTCCATCCTGTCCACCGCAGCCCTGGGTGCGACGGCCTTTGCCATGAATGGGGAGATGCAGGTCAAGGCTGTGATTGCCCCGATGGCTATTGCGGCCATCGGCATCTTCCTGTCGCTCTTTGGTATCTACGCGGTACGGACGCGCGAGGGGGCGACGATGCGGGACTTGCTCCGTGCGCTGGGCCGCGGCACCAATCTCAGTGCCGTGCTGATAGCCCTTGCTTCGTTTGCCATCCTTTACCTGTTGGGAATGGAGAACTGGTGGGGCCTGTCGCTGTCGGTTGTGACGGGACTGCTGGCGGGTGTCATCATCGGACAGGCTACCGAGTACTACACCTCGCAGAGTTACCGGCCGACAAAGTCGATTGCCGAAGCCTCGCAGACCGGTTCGGCCACGGTTATCATCAAGGGAATAGGCACGGGCATGATTTCCACGATGGTGCCGGTCGTCACCATTTCGGTGGCCATCCTGCTCAGTTTCCTCTTTGCCAATGGTTTTGACCTTTCGATGGGCACTGCGTCCATCAGCCGTGGACTTTACGGCATCGGCATAGCCGCCGTGGGCATGCTCTCTACGCTGGGCATCACGCTGGCCACCGATGCCTACGGCCCGATAGCCGACAATGCCGGCGGCAATGCCGAGATGAGCGGACTGGGCGAGGAGGTGCGCCACCGCACCGACGCCCTTGACGCACTGGGCAACACGACGGCTGCCACGGGCAAGGGCTTTGCCATCGGTTCGGCCGCGCTGACGGCACTCGCCCTGCTGGCCTCCTACGTCGAGGAGATAAAGATTGCGATGGTCAGGGCCGCAGAGGGCGGTCGGCAGTTCCTCGATGCCGCCGGCAACGCCTTTGACCCCTCCGCGGCGGGCATCAACGAATTTATGACCTACTTCCAGGTGACGCTGATCAATCCCAAGGTGCTCACCGGTGCCTTTATCGGCGCGATGGCGGCGTTTCTGTTCTGCGGACTGACGATGGGCGCAGTGGGCCGGGCTGCCGGCGCGATGGTGGACGAGGTGCGCCGCCAATTCCGCGAGCGCAAGGGCATCCTGGAGGGCAAGGCCACGCCCGACTATGGCCGTTGCGTGGAGATCAGCACCCGTAGCGCGCAGCGCGAGATGATTGTGCCGTCGCTCCTGGCCATCATCATTCCGATTGTCGTCGGGTTGGTGCTCGGCGTGGGCGGTGTGTTGGGCTTGCTGACCGGCGGATTGGCTGCCGGCTTCACGCTGGCCGTCTTCATGTCGAATGCAGGCGGTGCCTGGGACAATGCCAAGAAGTACGTCGAGGAGGGTAATTTTGGCGGCAAGGGCAGTGCTTGCCACAAGGCTACCGTCGTGGGCGACACCGTGGGCGACCCGTTCAAGGATACCAGTGGTCCGTCGCTCAACATCCTGATCAAGCTCATGTCGATGGTCAGCATTGTGATGGCCGGCCTCACTGTGGCCTGCGCCTAAGCCGGGCGTCCTGTCCGCAGTGCCTTGCCCTCTTCATGGCGTCCCTTCCGCTTCCTGCCACACCCGCCTTCTTTCTCCACCAAGGCCCGTTGTGCTTTCGCCGGAGCAACCGCCGTCTGTCTCGGCGGCCGACAGGGATTTTCGAAGGGGCCCGGGGCGTATTGAGGCGGGCGGGAAAGTGCACAGAAGTGCATAGGTAGATTTAACGTAAACTTTCCTAAAGGGCCGTTTTGTGCCGGAATTTTCCTAAGGCACGGCGGCCCTTTTTCCCTAAGTACCGACTAATTTCAACCAACCGGGACGTAGATAAAACCAAGTGCCTTGTAGTTTTTCGTAAGTGCTTTGCAGTTTTGTCCCTGCCAAGGAGGTAAAAAAGGAGGAAGCCGCTTGCTGTGTACGGCTTCCTCCTTTGTTGGGACAAATATACTGCTTTTTTCGGCGAAAAGCAAATCCGGCCTTTCCCGTTTTAACATTTCTCCGGGCTTACTCCATGACGGGGCGAACGGACTGGGCATAGCTGCGGTCGCTCCAAAAGGTGGTGTAGCCGTCGGCGTTGAGGCTCATGCCGCCGGCCGTATGCGTGTTGCTGTTGTGCGGCGTGGAGGCCCAGAAGTAGCCCACTTCGTCCTTGTATCCCACGCTCTTTCCCTCGCGGTAGCCTGCGGCGGGGAAGAAGATGGACTTGCCGTTCTTCTTGGAGGTAAACCGCATGCCCGGGACACCGTCCTGCGTCACCCACACGTTGTCGCAGCCGCGCATCAGCTCCTCAAATTCTGCCATGGTGGGCATGCGCCACTTGCCGCCCCATTTGGCGCGGGCCGCATCGTAGGTGGCGTCGCCCTTGATGTCGGAAAGGCTCATGCCCGAGGTGGCGCTCGTGCGGTAATCCTCGTGCGTGGTGATTTCGCCCCAGGCATAGTAGTTGCCATACTCGGCGGGGCTTGCCGCACCCTCGTTGCAGGTGGCCCATTTGACGCTGAGGCCCAGGTCTACCCACTCGTGTCCCTCGTGCTGCCCCGTGGTGGGGTGGTTGCCTCCATAGGGACATTCCTCGCAGAGCTTTCCGCACATCGCACACTTGGGGTGATTGCCCTTGTGCGGACAGCGTTCCTTGTACTCGCCACAGGTGACGCATTTGGGGTGATTGCCGACGTACGGGCATTCCTCCCGCACCTTACCGCAGACGGTGCATTTGGGATGGTCGCCGTGGTATTCGCACTTTTCCTTCACGCGGTTGCAGGTGGGGCACTTGGGGTGATGGCCGCCGTACTCGCAGCTTTCAGTCAGTTTGCCGCAGGTGGAACACTTGGGGTGATTGCCCTTGAATGCACAGTGCTCCTTGTACTCCCCGCAGGTGGCGCATTTGGGGTGCTTGCCTTTGTATGCACAGGAAGGTATGGCTTTTCCGCAAACCTTGCACGTTTCGATTGTTACAGGGTCCTGTGCTGACAGGCTCAGGGGCAGGGCCAGCAGGACGCAGAGGGAGAAGAGAAAGGTGAAAAAGGGGGTTCTTTGCATCATGGTGTATTTGTGTTTTTGAGTAATTGCGGTTGCGTGCTGCGTGGGGTCGCACTGTGTGTTCTCCGTTCCGGCATAGTCGTGGCGGTATCGGTCCTGCGAAAATTTGTTGTCCACGCGGTGTTTTCTATTAAGCTCTTGCTTAGCTGCTGCAAAACTACAATTTTTATTCTAAATGCCTCTTAATTTTTCCGGCAAAAAGCAAGCCCCGGCTCATTGAGGGCCGGGGCTGCTGTTACGATAGGTAATAAAATGGATGAGGCCCAACCTTCTTTATGCAGTCATGCGATTGAGCTTTTTCAGCAGGGCAAACATAACCAAAGCACTGATTAAGCAGAGTGCAATGAGGATTCCCCAGTTGTACATAAGCGGTATTTTATTCCAAAGCATAGAGGGGATGGAGCTAAGGTAGTTTCCGATGGCCGTTGCCACGAACCATCCACCCATCATCATGCCTTTATATTTGGGCGGTGCCACTTTCGATACAAAGCTGATGCCCATCGGCGAAAGCAGTAGCTCGGCCAAAGTCAACGTAAAGTAGGTAGAAATCAACCATGAGGGCGAAAGGATGCTCTGCGTTTCGTTTTCTGCCAAATTCATGGGCGAAATCAAATCTGTGGAAGCCAGGGTAATTACACCGAAACCTATGGCAGCTACCAGCATACCCAAGCCAATACGAGCCGGTGCACTGACGGGTTTGCCTTTCTTCTCGAGTGCGCTGAAGAAAATCATACTGAACGGCGTCAATGCTACTACAAAGAAGGGATTAAATTGCTGGAAGTCGGAGGGCTGAGAGTAAGTAGGATTGTCCATAGTCATAAATAGGGCGTAGGCTCCGGCCCACATTGCCAACGTAGCAATACCGCAGATGATTCGCGAAGAACTTTTTTTGGATTGGAAAACCGCAAAACCGGTGTACACCGAGAATGCAATTAATGCCAAACTGAAGATGTTGAACCAAATTCGCATGTTGTCGGCAACTTCAAGGTTGGTATATTTTTTTGCAAAGAACGTCAGTGCGGATCCATTCTGATGGAATGCCATCCAAAAGAAGATTACTACTGCAAAAACAAGCAGTAAGGCTACAATACGGTCTTTCGTTTGCTTGGGAGTCAGTACTTCGGCATTGCTGTTTTGCTCTTTGGCTTGCTTAGCCGTTACATCGGCATGCTTGAACCAGTTGCGGAAAGCAAAATAAATGACGGCCGAAATTATCAGCGATATACAGGCCACGCCAAAGCAGAGTCCATAACCACCGTAAAGGACTTCCAAATAGGCAGGCGAGTTGTTTGCGGCATCGTAGACCATTCCATACTGTCCCAAATACCAGTTGGTAATCCATTTAGCCATTCCCGGTGCAAACATGGCACCAATATTAATGGCCATATAGAACAGGCTGAAAGCCGAATCACGCCGTGAAGCATACTGCGGACTGTCATACAGGTTGCCCACAAGCACTTGCAGGTTGCCCTTGAAGAGGCCAGTTCCCAACGAAACGCAAGCCAAACCGGCGTACATGGTAATTTCGCCGGTCAAAGTGGCTTCCGTGGGAATGGCTAAGCCTAAATAACCGAGAAACATGGTAACAAAACCAAGGGTTACGCACTTTCCGTAACCGATTTTGTCTGCCAGCATGCCACCGAAAAGTGGAGCGAAGTAAACTACAGCCAAAAAGATGGCATAAATCTGACCGGCATGAGATTCTGACCACCCAAATTTAGCCTGCATAAACAGGGTAAAGATGGCCAGCATGGTGTAATAACCGAAACGTTCGCCGGTGTTGGCAAGGGCAAGGGCATACAGTCCTTTAGGTTGTCCTTCAAACATAATTTCTTTCCTTTTGAATGATTACTATTATAATTCTCTTTTTATTCGTCCTTGACCAAATCCGCCACTTCTCCCCGGCTTTCGCGAATGAGGTCCTGCGGCGCAATCCTAATCTGCAGGCCGCGCTGACCGGCACTGACATAGATATGAGGGAAGTCCGTGGCCGTGCGGTGAAAATAGGTGGGGAAGTGCTTCTTCATGCCGATGGGTGAACACCCACCGCGTATGTAGCCGGTCGTGGGGAGCAGTTCCTTGAGCGGAAGTGGCTCTACCTTTTTATTACCGCTGACCCGCGCGGCCTTTTTCAGGTCTACCTCGGTATCGCCGGGCACAACGCAGACCAGGAAACCGGACTTGTCGCCGTGCAAGACGATGGTTTTGAAGACCTGGCGTATATCTTCGTGCAAACTGTCGGCCACATGCTGCGCCGCCAAGTCGTTCTCGTCGACCTCATAAGGGATGAGTTCGTACGCTACCTTGGCTTTGTCCAGCAGCCGCGCCACGTTCGTCTTCTGTATCTTCATGCTGTTTTTATTTACTACGGCCTCGCGCCAATTCTTCGCGCAGGAAGTGCGCCGTATGTCCCTTGCCGGATTTCGCGACTTCCTCGGGGGTGCCCGTGATGACGACTTGGCCGCCCTCGCGTCCGCCTTCGGGGCCCATATCTACGATGAAATCGGCCGTTTTTATCACATCGAGGTTGTGTTCTATGACGATAACTGTATTTCCGCGCTCCACAAGTTTTTGCAGCACGCCGAGCAGTACGCGTATGTCCTCGAAGTGCAAGCCTGTGGTGGGCTCGTCCAAGATATAAACGGTACGTCCGGTGTCGCGCTTGGCCAGTTCGGTGGCCAATTTGACGCGCTGGCTCTCACCGCCCGAGAGTGTGGTGGAACTTTGTCCGAGTTTGATGTAGCCCAGGCCTACATCCTGCAGCACTTTTATCTTGTGGAGGATATTAGGTACGTTTTCGAAGAACTCCACTGCGCGGTTGACGGTCATATCCAGCACATCGGCGATACTCTTTCCCTTGAAGCGCACCTCAAGTGTCTCGCGGTTGTAGCGCTTGCCGTGACAGGTTTCGCAAGGTACGAATACGTCGGGCAGGAAGTTCATTTCGATGGTTTTATAGCCGTTTCCCTTGCATGTCTCGCAGCGTCCGCCGCGCACGTTAAAGGAGAAGCGTCCGGGCTTGTAGCCGCGGATTTTCGCTTCGGGCAGGTTGACGTACAGGTTGCGGATGTCGGAAAAGACGCCCGTGTAGGTAGCCGGATTGGAGCGCGGAGTACGTCCCAGCGGGCTTTGATCCACATCGACTACCTTGTCGATATTTTCGATTCCATCGAGCTTTTCGTAGGCCAGCGGCTCGCGGAGCGAGCGGTAGAAGTGTTGCGACAGAATGGGCAGGAGGGTATCGTTGATCAAAGTGCTCTTTCCGCTGCCCGAAACGCCGGTCACGCAAATGAAAGTGCCCAGCGGGAAGCGCACGGTTACGCCTTTCAGATTATTGCCGCGTGCTCCTTTCAGCAGTAAATTGCTTCCATTTCCTTTTCTCCGCTTTGTAGGAACTTCTATGCGCAGGTCATCGTTCAGGTATCGGGCCGTCAGTGTGTCCTTTTGGAGCATTTCGTGCGGCGTACCTTGGAAAACGATTTCTCCACCCATACGTCCGGCGCCCGGACCCAAGTCTATGATATAGTCTGCGGCGTTCATCATGTCGCGGTCGTGCTCGACGACGACGACTGTGTTGCCGGTGTCGCGCAGTTTCCGCAGGGAATTTATCAGCCGCACGTTGTCGCGTTGATGCAGGCCGATGCTGGGCTCGTCCAGGATGTAGAGGACATTTACCAGCTGCGACCCGATTTGTGTGGCCAGGCGGATTCGTTGGCTCTCGCCGCCCGACAGTGTCATTGTGGCACGACTTAGCGAGAGATAGCCAAGACCTACGTCGAGCAGGAACTTGAGTCGTACGCGCAACTCCTTGAGTATTTCTGCGGCAATGGTCCGGTTTTTCGTTTCCAGACGTTCCTCGACGTTTTCCAACCAAGCATAGAGCTCGCAAATATCCATTGCTGCGAGCTGGTGGATAGCCATTCCGTCGAAACGGTAACTCATGGCCTCGCGGTTCAGACGTGCGCCGTGGCACAGGGGACATTCGCGCTCCATGGAGAACGATTCGGCCCACCTGCGGGCGGCTGCCGACATATCATCGTCGCTCATTTGGCGAATATACTTGACCAAGCCGCCAAATTCCACGAAGTAGTCTTCCGTAGTGTGGGCCAGGGCGGCCGGGATGCGCAGCCGTTCGGTCGTACCGTTGAAGATTTCGTCCATGGCTTCCTCGGAAATCTCGCAAATCGGCGTATCGAGCGTAAAGTCGTGCTGCGAGAGCACCACATCTATGCACCAGAATATGAGGGCGGCGCGATATTTTCCCAGCGGAGCCAGTCCGCCTTTCCGAATGGAGAGGCGGTCGTCCGGCACTACCTTTTCGCGGTCCACTTCGCTGACGTAGCCCAATCCCTTGCACTTGGGGCAGGCGCCCTGTGCTGAGTTGAAGGAAAAGTTGTGGGGAGCGGGCTCACGATAGGAGATTCCGCTCGTCGGACACATGAGATGCTTGGACAGGAAGCGCACTTGGCCGTTTTTGCCGGCTTCATCGGTGATTTTGCCGGCTTCTTCGTTGTTTTTTTCGGCTACTTTGGTGATTTTTCCGGCTTCTTCGTTGGTTTTTCCGGCTTTGCTGCGGGTCGGATCTGCGTTGGCGTTGGGCGCGTCGGGCAGGTAGACCATCATCAGGCCCTCGCCCATTTCCAGTGTGCGGTGGACGCTTTGTTTCAGCCGCTCCGCATCTTTGGCGTGCGGCACTAATTTATCGACTACCACCTCGATGTCGTGGTTTTTGTAGCGATCCAGTTTCATCCCGGGCTGGATTTCGCGGATTTCGCCGTCCACGCGCACGGTCAGGAAGCCCTTTTTGCGCACCGATTCGAAGAGTTCTTTGTAGTGTCCCTTGCGTGTGCGTACCAAGGGAGCCAGTAGTATGACGCGTTGCCCTTCGTAGTCGGAGAGGATGAGGTTCAGGATTTTTTCCTCGGTATATTTCACCATGCGCTCGCCGGTCACGTAGCTGTAGGCGTCGGCTGCGCGTGCGTAGAGTAGTCGCAGGAAGTCGTAGATTTCGGTGACGGTCCCCACGGTCGACCGTGGATTTTTGTTGGTCGTCTTTTGTTCGATGGAAATCACGGGACTGAGCCCCGTAATCTTGTCTACGTCGGGCCGTTCAAGATTATCGAGGAAATTGCGGGCATAGGCCGAGAACGTTTCGATATAGCGGCGCTGCCCCTCGGCATATAGTGTGTCAAAAGCCAAGGAACTTTTTCCCGAACCGCTCAGTCCGGTGAAAACGGTGAGCGTGCCGCGCGGGAAGGCGGCATCCACGTTCTTCAGGTTGTGCACCCGCGCGCCGTATATCCGCACCCACTGCCCGTCGGCAGCCGGCGGGTTGGCCGCAGGTGCTTCCTGTGGGCAGAAATCCCCGGTTTCATCGGCATTTTTTGCCTCTTGCTCCGTTGTATCCGGTTGTTGATGGGTGGGTTGCATACGCTTTGTTTAATCCAGTGGGGAGGGGGCTGTCAGTTGGTCGTGCCTCCGTTTTCGGTGTAGCCGCGCAGGATGTTGATTACCTTTTTAATATTATAGTGTCGGCCGTCTGCGCCCTTTGCTTGTACTACCAAGTAGTAGGCGCCGTCGGGCACGTCGCTGCCGCCGCTTTTGCCGTCCCATCCGCCTGCGAGGTCGTCCCATTCATAGAGCTTTTTGCCCCATCGGTTGAAGACGGCGGCGTGAAACGAGACGATGCTCTGGTAGCCTTCCTTTGCTTGGAACACATCGTTCACGCCGTCACCGTTGGGTGTAAAGGCGTTGGGAAATTCCAGCTTGCTTTCGCTGATGGCTATGACGAAGGGCTGGTCCATCGAGTACTCGATGGTGTCGTTTCCCTGCACGAAGCTGATAATCAGCTCCACGGTAAACGAGCCGCTCTCGCGAAACGAGTAGGCGGTCTCCTCCTCGTAGCGCACCAGGTACGGTTTCTCCTCGCCCTGTCGGCAAAATCGCCATTCGTAGTAGGGTGTGTAGTCGCCTATGTCGGTCGGATTGGCCACGAAGCGGGCTTCCATTGGCGCCGAGCCGTCGAAGGATGTCATGTCGGTCTCGCTGCCGTCCTCCTCGGTCACCCACATTTGCGGATTGGCCGAGGGCAGGGCCTTCTGTCCGCTGCTTGACAGAGGCAAAGCAAACGTCAGGAGGAATACGCAGAATGGTAAGATTTTCGTCATCCCACAATTTTTTTGCAAATGTACATAAATTCTACGAGATACTGCCCACCTGCGGGAAAATAGATGGCAGCCGGCTGTTGCCCCTATCGTTTACGGAAATCGGCAGGGCGCTATTGGTGAGGCGTCCTGCCGATGTATTTTCGTATAGGTGCGGTTTTGTTTTACCTTATCCCAGCAGTTTCACTTTCAGTTTCTCCAGCATGTCCACCGTCATGGTATCGAGGTTGTACTGCGGCTTCCAGTTCCATTCCTGTCGGGCACAGATATCGTCCAGGCTGTTGGGCCAGCTGTCGGCGTTGGCTTGCTTGAGGGGTTCCACCTTGTACTCCATTTCAAATTCGGGCTTGTATTTGCGGATGGCAGCCAAGATGCCTTCGGGGTCGAAGCTCATCGAGGCGATGTTGAAGCCGTTGCGGTGGATCAGGCGGGTGGGGTCAGCCTCCATCAGCTGGACGCAGGCGTTGAGTGCGTCGGGCATGTACATCATGTCCATGTAGGTGCCGGCTGCGATGGGGCAGATGAATTTTTCGCCGCGCACGGCGCTGTAGTAGATGTCGACGGCATAGTCTGTCGTGCCGCCGCCCGGCGGTGTGACGTAGGAAATCAGTCCCGGGAAGCGTACGCTGCGTGTGTCCACGCCGTATTTTTTATGGTAGTAGTCCGACAGCAGTTCGGTGGTCACCTTGCTGACGCCGTAGATGGTAATGGGTCGCTGTATGGTGTCTTGCGGTGTGTTGTCGTGGGGAGTTTCGGGTCCGAAGGAGCCGATGGAGCTGGGCGTAAATACGGCGCAGTTGTTCATGCGTGCCACTTCGAGGACGTTCCACAGGCCGTCGATGCCAATCTTCCAGGCCAGTTTCGGTTTGCTCTCGGCTACGACCGAAAGCAGGGCTGCCAGATTGTAGATGGCGTCGATTTGATGCTTCTTCACCACGCCCTCGATGCCGGCTGCATCAGTCACGTCGCAGATTTCCGCGGGGCCGCTTTCTTTCAGTTCCCCTTTCGGCTCTGCGCCGGTGATATAGCCGGCCACCACATGCTCGTTGCCATAAATGCTGCGGAGCTTCATTGTCAGTTCGGAACCGATTTGTCCGGTTGCACCGATTACCAATATATTTTTCATGAGAGTATGAGTTGAGTATGAGTTTTTCGGAGGAAAAGGCAAAGCCTGTGGGTTTTGGTTTTCGCTATGCAAAGGAACATCTTTTTTTTTAGATTTTCAAAGGATAGGCCCTTATAATTTCAAAAAAAGCCGTTCCTTTGCAGTAAACAGCCGCCGGAGGGGTACGTTTTGCCCGTTGCGCCATCCTGCAGGCCGGTTTTGCTGTCGCGTGGGCGGGGCGAAGTGGCCCTGTCGCGCATGATCGTGATACAAACTACCACATAACTTCAATATATTATGTACGGAAAATTTCAGCAACATCTGCAAAACGAACTTGAGGCCATCAAGGAAGCCGGCCTCTACAAGAACGAACGCCTGATCGAGGGACCGCAGCAGGCTGCCATCTCGGTAAAGGGACAGGAAGTGCTCAACTTCTGCGCCAACAACTACCTGGGTCTGTCCAACAACCCGCGCCTCATCCGTGCGGCCAAGGAAATGATGGACCGCCGCGGCTACGGCATGTCGTCCGTGCGCTTCATCTGCGGCACACAGGATGTGCACAAGGAATTGGAGGCTGCCATCTCTGACTACTTCAAGACCGAGGACACCATCCTCTACGCTGCCTGCTTCGATGCCAACGGCGGTGTGTTCGAACCCCTGCTTACGGCCGACGATGCCATCATCTCGGACGCCCTGAACCACGCCAGCATCATCGACGGCGTGCGTCTGTGCAAGGCCAAGCGCTATCGTTACGCCAATGCAGACATGGCCGACCTCGAGCGTTGCCTGCAGGAGGCACAGGAGCAGCGTTTCCGCATCATCGTGACCGACGGCGTCTTCTCGATGGACGGCAACGTGGCACCGATGGATAAGATCTGCGACCTGGCCGAGAAGTACGACGCCATGGTCATGGTCGACGAGAGCCATTCGGCCGGTGTAGTCGGCGCAACGGGCCACGGCGTGAGCGAGTTCTTCAACACGTACGGCCGCGTGGACATTTACACGGGCACACTCGGCAAGGCCTTTGGCGGAGCTATGGGTGGATTTACCACAGGCCGCAAGGAAATCATCGACATGCTGCGTCAGCGTTCGCGCCCCTACCTCTTCTCGAACTCCGTAGCCCCCGCCATTGTCGGCGCTGCGCTGGAAACTTTCAAGATCCTGAAGGAGAGCAACGAAATCCACGACAAGCTGGTGGAGAACGTGGCTTATTTCCGCGAGAAGATGCTGGCTGCCGGCTTCGACATCAAGCCTACGCAAAGCGCCATCTGCGCCGTGATGCTCTATGATGCCAAGCTCTCGCAGGTATATGCCCAGAAGATGCAGGAAGAGGGTATCTATGTCACCGGTTTCTACTATCCCGTGGTGCCGAAGGACCAGGCCCGCATCCGCGTCCAGATTTCCGCCGGCCACGAGCGCGAGCACCTCGACAAGTGTATCGCTGCGTTTATCAAGGTTGGCAAGGAACTTGGTGTCCTGAAGTAAGGCAGCAACCAGCCTCCGCTGTGGAGGACCGACCAAATAGCGCGCGGGTTGCCCCGTCCCTTGACTCAACGACCGGTATTGGTCCGCGAGCCGCGGGTGGGGGCAACCCGCGCTCCGTGTTTGCCTTGCGGGAAATCCCCGCCCCTAATTCCTAATTCCCCTCCGGGCCAGAACTGCATAGAAGTGCATAGGTAGATTTAACGTAAACTTTCCTAAAGGGCCTTTTTGTGCCGGAATTTTCCTATCAGATGCCGGAGCGTTTTCGCCAAGTGCTTTGTAGTTTTGACCAACCGGGACGTAGATAAAACCAAGTGCTTTGTAATTTTTTCCAAGTGCCGAATAGTTTTGCGCGCAGGCAGGACTTAAAAAAGGAGGAAGCCGCCTGTGGTGTACGGTTTCCTCCTTTGCATAGCAAATATACTACATTTTTCCGCGAAAAGCAAATGCGGTCTTTCCCGTTTTAACATTTCCCGCCGGCCGGGGCTTTGCGCCCTCAACCGCTGGGGGAGTGCCTGCTGCCGCGTACGGTCCGGTCGGCGCGGGCGGGGTAAAAATCATCCGGCGAAGGGGAAGCCTCGCCGGATGAACCTTGGCATATTATTGTGCAGTCACATCGTTAGTGCCTTGCGGGAAATTAAGCGAAATCGCTGACGTCTTCGTCGTTGTTATAGTCATCGTTGTTGTCGGCATAGTCGCCTTCACCCTCGTTGCCTTCGTTGAGCTGTCCGTCCTCATCGTTGTGGATGCCGTCGATATCCGTATCGTCGGGGAGTTCTTCGTCTTCGCCGGGCAGGGGTTCCTCGCCGTTGCCGCCTTCGTTGCCTTGTACGTAGACGACGGTGTTGGTAGCTTTTCCTAAGTCGGACATGGCGAACTGGTCGTCCCCTTCGATGACGCCGCCCTCGTCGGGTGTAAATTCTCCGTCGCCGTTTACGTCGTAGTAGAGCTCATCGGCCATGCCGTCGCCGTCGTAGTCAGTGACTACATAGACTTTACCGTCCATTGTGCCGGCAGTCTGGCTGGCTAAGAGGTTGCCCTCTGCGTCGACGATGGCTGTGGTCTGGTCTACGGTGAATTGGCTGTCTTCTCCCTCCGTTCCTCCGTTGTTTCCTCCCTCGCCGTTGGTGCCGTGGCCCTCTTCCGAGCCGCCTTCGTTGCCTTGTACGTAGACGGTGGTCTGGCTGGCTTGTCCCAAATTGGACATCGAGAATTGCTCAGCGCCATTGAGGGTGGCTCCCTCGTTGGGTGTAAATACTCCGTCGCCGTTCAGGTCGTAGAAAACCTCGTCGGCCATGCCGTCGCCGTTGTAATCCGTGGCCACATAGGCTTTTCCGTCTATTGTGCCGGTGGTCTGGCTGGCTATGAGGTTGCCCTCTTCGTCAACGATGGCTACGGTCTGGTCGGTGGTGAGGTTTTGCTCTCCCTTGGTTTCGTCTATGACTACGTGCTTCTCGTTGATTGTGGTATTCTGGGCTCCTTGGGAGGCTCCGCCTACGAGGTCATCGCTGGTGATGTCGGTCTCTTCCACGACGGGAACTTCCTCCTCGTCGTCGATCAGGGTGGTGGCGGCAACTGCAGCGCCTGCGCCGATGATTCCCATGCCTGCAGCGATGCCGGCGGTCTTGGCGATATTGGATTTCTTTACGCTTTCGTCTTCCAATTCTTCAACTTTGTAATCTTCGTAGTTCATGGCTTATTCTTTTAGGTTTGTATTATTTTTTATTTTGTTTTCTCGGGATTTTGAACCGCCGTTTCAAGTAGCGTTTCTATAGGTAAAGAGTGCGTTTTGGGGCAAAACTATCACCTGGGTGTAACTTTTTTTGATTTCCGGGGGGAATATTGTCCGCAGCGGGTTGCGGCGCGTTAGCTCCGTCGGGCGGTGGTCGGCACGATTGGGGTAATAAAATCATCCGGAGAAGGGGAGGCCTCGCCGGATGAACCTTGGCCTATTATCGTGCAGTCACATCGTTTGTGCCTTGCGGGAAATTAGGCGAAATCGCAGACGTCTTCGTCGTTGTTATAGTCATCGTTGTTGTCGGCATAGTCGCCTATGCCTTCGTTGCCCCCGTCCGGCTGTCCGTTTCCATCGTCGTAGATGTCGTCGATATCCATTTCGTCAAGGATTTCATCGTCTCCGCCGGCCATGGCCTCCTTGCCGGTGCCGTCTTCGCTGCCCGGTGCATGGACGGATGCCTGACGGGTCTGGCTCACGTGGGTCATCGAGAATTGATTAGTGCGGCCGAGGGTGGTTCTCTCGTCGTGAGTAAATATGTCGTCGCCGTTCAGGTTAAGGTTGGTGCCGTTGGCCATGTCGTCGCCGTTGTACTCCGTGGCCGCGTAGGCTTTCCCGTTCATTTGCACCTTATTGATTGTGGAGTTCTGGGCTTCTTGTGAGGCTCCGCCTGCAGTTTTGTCGCCGGTATTGTCGGTATCATCCGCGTCGGGAGCTTCCTCCTTGTCATCCATCAGGCCGTTGGCTGCAATTGCGACGCCTGCGCCGACGATACTCAGGCCTGCATCGAGGCCTGCGGTCTTGGCGATACTGGCTTTCTTTACGCTTTCGTCTTCCAATTCTTCAATTCTGCGTTTTTTGTGGTTCATGGCTTAGATTATTAGGTCGGTATTATTTCTTATTGTGATTACTTGGAATTTGGAACCGCCGTTTCTGGTGGCGTTTCTACAGGTAAAGAGTGCGTTTTGAGGGGCAAATTTGTCGCTTGTGCGCAAACACGTTTGTTTTCCGGGGAGATACTGTCCGCAGACACCTTTCGGTGTGGTCAGTTCCGCCGGGCAGTCTGCTCCAGGTAGGCGTCGATGTCGGCGGCCGCCTGACGGCCTGCGGCAATGCAGCGGACGACCAGTCCGGCACCCGTGGCAGCATCGCCGGCCACGAAGACATTTTCGGGGAAGTCCGGTTGGTTGGGCTTCAGGAAGCCCATGGCCAGCAGCACGAGGTCGGCCTTGATGACTTCGCGCTCGCCGGTCAGGTGCATCACGGGGCGGCCGCCGGCGGGGTCGGGTGTCCACGTGACGCGCTCCACCTCGGCACCGGTCAGCCGGCCTTCGGCGTTGCTCAGGAAAGCCTGCGTGGCCAAGTTCCAGCGCCGCACGCAGCCCTCTTCGTGGCTGCTGCTCGTCTTCAGTATGCGCGGATAGGCCGGCCAGGGCGTTTCGGGATTGTGGCCTACGGGCGGTTGGGGCATAATCTCGATTTGCGTGACGCTGAGTGCGCCCTGGCGGTGCGCCGTGCCGATGCAGTCGCTGCCTGTGTCGCCGCCGCCGATGACCAGAACGTGCTTGCCGCGGGCCGTGACCAACTCGTCGGGCGAGAAGGTCTGACCTGCGAGGACGCGGTTCTGCTGTGCCAGCATCTCAAGGGCAAAGTGGACGCCACGCAGTCCTCGTCCGGGCACATCAAGGTCGCGTGCGTCGGGCGTGCCGGTGCAGATGCAGTAAGCGTCAAAGCCTTCGGGCAGATTTTGCACGTCGACGGGATGATTGGTGAGGAAGCGGATGCCGCTCTCCTCCATGACGCGCAGCCGGCGGTCGATGACGGATTTCTGAAGTTTGAAGTTGGGGATGCCAAAGCGTAGCAGGCCGCCCACATATTCGTGTTGCTCGAAGACGGTGACCTCGTAGCCGCGGCGGCACAGGCCGTTGGCCGCAGCCAGTCCGGCGGGACCGCTACCCACTACGGCCACGCGGCCGCGGGGTGCGGCAGGGCGGGGAATGGGCGAGACGTAGCCCTCGCGAAAGGCGTGCTCGATGACAGCACATTCGTCCTCGCGGATGGTGACAGCCTGTCCCGTGCTCAGCCCGAGCACACAGCTCTTCTCGCACAGGGCGGGACAGATGCGGCCCGTGAACTCGGGGAAGTCGTTGGTACGCGCTAAAATTTCGTAGGCCGTACGCCATTTGCCGTGGGACAGGGCATCCTGGAACTCAGGAGGTCGGTTGCCCAGCGGACAGGCCCAGTGGCAAAACGGTACGCCGCAGTCCATGCAGCGCGAGGCTTGTGCCCGGCGATCACTGCCGCACAGCGTTTGTTCAACTTCGCCAAAATCGGCAATACGTTCGTGGACCGGACGATAGCCGGCCTCGCGGCGGGGAATATCAAAGGAAGAATTGGACATGAGAGGGTATGGGTAAGGATGAGGTAGGGGATAGGGGCGACGCTAACAGAGGTCCTGCTGCACTTCGCGTATTTTCTCGCGCAGCTTGCGCATCTGCTCTTCGGCCAGTACACTCTTGTATTCGATAGGTGTCACTTGGATGAACTCCTCCGCGTAGCGGTTCCAATCGTCGAGCATGCGGCGTGCCAGCGGACTGCCGGTATAGAGATAGTGGCGGCGGATCAGTTCGTGCAATTCCTTGCGCGAGGCGGAATCCTCGAGCAGAGAAAGCTCGACCATCTCCATGTTGCAGAAATAATCAAAGGTGTGGTCGCGATCCCAGACGTAGGCCACGCCACCACTCATGCCGGCGGCGAAATTGCGGCCCGTCCGGCCCAGCACAACTACGCGTCCGCCGGTCATATATTCGCAGCAGTGGTCGCCCACGCCCTCGACGACGGCTGTAGCTCCCGAGTTGCGCACGGCAAAGCGTTCGCCCACGCGACCATTGATATAGACCTCGCCACTCGTGGCGCCATAGAGAAGCGTGTTGCCCGCGATGGTATTGTCTTCCGGCTCGAAGGTGGTCCGCAAAGGCGGTTGCACGCTGATGCGTCCGCCACTCAGCCCCTTGCCAAGGTAGTCATTGGCTTCACCCTCCAGGCGGAAGGCGACACCGCGAGGCAGGAAGGCGCCAAAACTCTGGCCGGCCGAGCCCTTGAAGCGTACTTCGATGGTATTGTCGGGCAGTCCGGCATCGCCTTTCTGCGCTGCAATTTCGCCCGCCAGGCGGGCGCCGACGGAGCGGTCGGTGTTGGTGATGGCAAACTCCAAGGAAATTTCGCGCCCCGACGCGAGGGATTCTGCGGCAGCCGCCAGCAGGCGCTCGTCGATGCCTTGTGCGTCGGCCGGAGTGGGGGCTGTGTGGACGAAATGCAGGTCGGCGGTGGTAGCAGCCGGCTGCAGCAGGCGGGAAAAGTCGAGGTGCGCGGCCTTGCTGCCTGCTTCGGCGGGCCGAACCTCGATGAGGTCGGTGCGGCCTACGATGTCCGTCAAACTATGGAAGCCCATTTCGGCCAGATACTCGCGGACTTCGCGCGCCAGGAAGCGGAAATAATTGACCACATACTCGTAGTGGCCGCGGAAGTGCTCGCGCAGGCGTTCGTCCTGCGTGGCTACGCCCACGGGACAGGCATTTGTGTGACACTTGCGCATCATCACGCAGCCCAACACGATAAGTACGCTCGTGCCAAAGGCAAATTCGTCGGCGCCAAGCAGGGCCATGGCCACGATATCGCGTCCCGTTTTGAGCTGGCCGTCGGTTTGGAGCCGCACCTTGCCGCGCAGTCCGTTGAGGACAAGGGTCTGTTGCGTCTCGCTCAGTCCTATTTCGGGTGAGATGCCTGCATAGCGCATCGACGAGGCCGGCGAAGCGCCCGTACCGCCCTCGGCGCCGCTGATGACGATGAGGTCGGCCTTGGCTTTGGCCACGCCGGCGGCGATGGTGCCCACACCGCTTTCGGCCACCAGCTTGACGCTGACGGCGGCGCGGGGGTTGACGTTCTTCAGGTCGTAGATAAGTTGCGCCAAGTCCTCGATGGAATAAATGTCGTGGTGGGGCGGCGGCGATATGAGGGAGATACCCGGGATGGAATGGCGGGTTCGTGCGATGATTTCGTCGACTTTGTAGCCCGGAAGCTGTCCTCCCTCGCCCGGCTTGGCTCCCTGGGCCACCTTGATCTGGATTTCCTCAGCATGGGCCAAGTAGGCAGCCGTCACGCCGAAGCGGCCCGAGGCGATTTGCTTGGTCTTGCTCGAGAGCGAGATGCCCTCGGCGCTGGCTGTGAAGCGCTCGCTGTCTTCGCCGCCCTCGCCGGTGTTGGAGCGTGTGCCGAGGAGATTCATGGCCATGGCCAGAGCTTCGTGCGCCTCGCGGCTGATGGCGCCGAAAGACATGGCGCCGGTGACGAAGTGCTTCACGATTTCCTCCTCCGGCTCCACCTCGTCGAGGGGGATGGGAGATTTTTTGAATTCGAAGAAGTCGCGCAGGAACAGCGGCCGGCTCTTTTGATGGGTCAGGGCGGTGAACTCCTTGAACTTCTTGTAGGAGCCTAAGCGGGTGGCCAGTTGCAGGGTGGAAATGGCTTCGGGCGTCCAGGCATGGCGTATGCCGTCCTTGCGAAACGAGAACTGGCCGAGATGGGGCAGCAGGGGCGGTTCGCCATCGGGCGCATCGTCCTGCCGGAGGCTCTCGCAGTAGGCCCGGTGCAGGCGCAGGGCGTCGCGGGTGACTTCCTCCAGTCCGATACCGCCTATGGTGGAGGTCGCGGTGCCGAAGTAGTCGTTCAGCAGTTCGCGGCCGAGGCCGATAGCTTCGAAGATTTTCGCACCGCGATAGGAGCGGATGGTCGAGATGCCCATCTTGGACATCACCTTGTAGAGTCCCTTGCAGACAGCCTTGACATAGTTGTGCTCGGCGGTGGCATAGTCCATCTGCATCTCGCCGCGCTTCACCAGGTCGTCGAGTACGGCAAAGGCCATGTAGGGATTGATGGCGCTGGCGCCGTAGCCGAGGAGCAGTGCGGCGTGCATGACTTCGCGTATCTCGCCGCTCTCGACGATCAGTGCGGTCTCGACGCGCTTGCGGGCGGCGATGAGGTGGTGGTGCACGGCGCTGACGGCCAGCAGCGAGGGGATGACGGCGTGCTGCGCGTCGGCGGTGCGGTCGCTCAGGATGATATAGTTGACGCCTTGCTGCACAGATTCTTCGGCCTGCTTGCAGATGCGGGTCAAGGCGCTATGCAGGCCTGCGCGACCCTCGGCGGCGTCGAACACTATGGGTATTTTCAGGGTCTTGAAGCCCTTGTAGCGGATATTGCACAGGATGTCGAGCTGCGTGTTGCCCAGAACGGGGTGCGGCAGTCGTACCATTTTGCAATGTTCGGCGTCGGGCACGAGAATGTTCATGCCGACGGCGCCGATGTACTCGGTGAGGGACATGACCAACTCCTCGCGGATGGGGTCGATGGCAGGATTGGTGACCTGTGCAAACTGCTGGCGGAAGTAATTGAACAGGAGTTGGGGGTGCTCGTCGAGCACGGCGAGGGGCGTGTCGTTGCCCATCGATGCCACGGGCTCCTGTGCGCGGAGGGCCATCGGCATGATGGTGCGCTCCACGTCCTCGCGGGTGAAGCCGAAGAGGGCGAGCTTGGCAGCGAAGTCGTCGACAGTGCCGCTTACCCGGCGGCCGCTGCGCAGTGCATCCAGTTCGACGCGGCCTTTGGAGAGCCATTCGCGATAGGGCAGGGCTTCGGCCAGCTCCTGCTTGAGCTCGGCGTCGTAGTAGATACGACCTTTCTGTGTATCGACAAGGAGGATTTTGCCGGGTTGCAGGCGTCCCTTTTCACAGATACGTTCCGGGGCGATAGGGATGACGCCGGCCTCGGAGGCCACGACCATTGTGCCGTCATTGGTGATGAGATAGCGTGCGGGTCGCAGTCCGTTGCGGTCGAGCATACCGCCGGCGAAGCGTCCGTCGGTGAAGAGGAGGGCCGCCGGTCCGTCCCACGGCTCCATCAGGATGGAGTGATATTCGTAGAACGCCTTGAGCTCCTCGCTGATAGGGTTCTTGTCATTGAAGGATTCGGGCACAAGCATTGCCATGGCGTGGGGCAGGCTCAGTCCGGACATGACGAGAAATTCCAGCACGTTGTCCAGGCTGGCCGAGTCGCTCATGCCGGGCTGCACGATGGGGCTGATGTCGCTCACGTTGCCCAGGAGCGGGGTGGAGAGTACGGCTTCGCGTGCGCCCATCCAAGCCCGGTTGCCGCGGATGGTATTGATTTCGCCGTTGTGGGAAAGTAGGCGGAAGGGCTGTGCCAGGCTCCACGTAGGAAAGGTATTTGTGGAGAAGCGGCTGTGCACCACGGCGATGCCGCTCGTCAGGTAGGGCTGCTGCAGGTCGGTAAAGTATTCGCGCACCTGCACCGAGGAGAGCATACCCTTGTAGACGATGGTACGGGTAGAGAGTGAGACGACGTAGAAGTCGGGATGCGTGACGCGCCGTTCGATTTTCTTGCGCACAAGGTAGAGGCGGCGCTCCAGGTCCTCGACCGGCGTGTTGCCGGCCGTGATGAAGAGCTGGCGGATGGCGGGTTCGGTGCGGCGTGCATCGGGGCCGAGTGCGTCGGAGTTGACGGGAACGTTGCGCACGTGGGTCAGCATGAGTCCCTCGCGCTCCACCTCTTGGATGATGATGCCGAGTATTTCCTGCTGCGGGGCTTCCGCTTTTGGCAGGAATACCAGACCGGTGCCGTAGTTCCCCTTTTCGGGCACGGGAATGCCTTGCAGTAAGATGAATTCGTGCGGGATTTGCAGCATGATACCTGCTCCGTCGCCGGTCTTGTTGTCTGCGCCCTCAGCGCCTCGGTGCTTCATGTTTTCCAGGACGCGAAGCGCGTTGTCCACCAGCTCGTGCGATTTGTTACCATGGATGTTGACGATCATGCCTACGCCGCAGGCATCGTGCTCGTTGGCGGGATCATAGAGTCCTCGCTCCATTCCGAATCGGTTATCCATATAAATTTTATAGAAATGCGTTAAGTCTTTTTCGTAACCGCCTGCAAATTTAATAAAAATCCCTTTCGTGGAATACCAAGTGCTACATTCTTTGCATTTGAGGCATCAAATTGTCAGGTTGTGTGGCCTTTGGCGGCAAATGCAGCCTGCTGGGAGGTAATGGATGGGGCTTTTCGGGGGAGGGTGCTATAGATACTATAGTTACTATAGATACTATAGGGGTGGCGGAGTGGCTCTGCGCTTGGTGCGCCTGCTCTGTCGTAGGATTGTGGGATTGGGATAGCATTTGCCGGCGGGCCGACGTGTGATTTGCGCGGCGACAAAGTGCATAGAAGTGCATGAGTAGATTTAACTTAAACTATTCTAAAGGTCGTTTTTGTGCCGGATTTTTCCTATTGAGTGCCGGCGGAATTTTTCTAAGTGCTGCCTGTTTTCAATGAATCGGGACATAGATAAAACCAAGTGCTTTGTAGTTTTGAGCAAGTGCCGGATAGTTTTGCTCGCAGGCAGGACCTAAAAAAGGAGGAAGCCGGTTGCTGTGTGCGGCTTCCTCCTTTGCTGGGACAAATATACTACATTTTTCAGCGAAAAGCAAATGCGGTCTTTCCCGTTTTAACATTTGTCCGGTCGCCTTGCTGTCAGCGTCAAGACGCAACAAAGCCCGGCGATTTGCCGGGCTTTGTCATTTGAGGTATGTCAAGGGAAGATTACTTCACGATGAACTTCTTGCCGTTCATGATGTAGACACCCTTCGGCAGGTTCTGCAGAGCGTTGCCCACCTTGGCGTCCTTGCGAACGAGGATACCGGAAACGGTGTAGACATTGCCGCTTTCCTTGCGAATAACGGTAGCATTCTGGATGCCGGTCGGCATGCCGACGGTGTATTCACCCTCTTCTTCGGTTTCGGGCACGTTCTTCAGGTAACCGCTGCCGGCTGCGATGGTTTCGAAGCCTTCGGCGCTGTAGAGCTCGTGGCCGATGAAGATACCGGCAGCGTAGGGAGCTTCAATTGTGCTGAATGTACCAATCAGTCCGTTCTGCTCGATGGGCTCGTAGTTGTAGGTCATGCCGAGCAAGGCTTCGAGAGAAAGGAAGTTATCATGGAATACCATCAGCTGGCTCTCGGAAGGATCTTCGGTATCGCCGGTTTCAACGATGAACGGAGTACCTGCGGGAATCGTTTCGTCCTCAGCGTATGCCATCAGCTGCAGTTCGCCATTCTTCTGGCCCAATACCTTGTAAGCAGTAGTACCCTCTGCTCCAGCCATGACTGCTGTGCTTTCGAAGGGCAGTACCACAACTTGCAGGGCGTCGGCCTGAATGGGCCATGCAGCCATTTCCATATCGTAGGACTCTACTTCGGTGAAATTGAAGCGGGCGTTGATGTCATCGGCGTCGTAGTAGGTTACGATGTAGCCGGTGGGCTCGGTGTTTACATAGTGACCGTCAGCCATCATCAGGGAGAGGACGCCGGCAATCTTGGGCGAAACGAATTCAAATGCGCTGGGCGTGGTCGAGAATGCGAGGTGCGAGCCTTCGTCAACGGATTCGGGATCTTCTACGCCGTCGTAGATGTTCTTCAGATAGAGACCCGTACCGAGGTTCTTGAATGCATAGCCTTCGCCGCAGGTTTCAACCAACCAGAGGGTGTTGATGCGGTAGGCGATGTTGGCGTCACCGCTGTAGCCCCACCATGCAGTTTCTTCGAGGTCGCAGTTGGGAGCATATACATACTGACCATAGATGTCTTCGTTGTCGGAAGCGCTGGTGATCTGGTAAACCTTGCCTGCTTCGGGCACGATCATCTTGCCGTTGAAGGCCTTGATGGCAGCGTTCATCTGATCTTCGTAGGTCTTCAGCTCTGCGAGCGTGAGGATCTTGCCGTCGATGTCAGCTTCTACTTTGTTAACGACAGCCTGGAGCTCATCCTTGGCACCTGCCTCGAAGTAACCCATTTCGGTTCCTTCTACAGCACCTTCGATCAAGCCCTTAGCGGTTTCGATGAGGGCTTCCAGTGTAGCGGGATCGGGATAAGCCTCATAGTATGCGTCGATAGCTTCTTCCAGTTCGGTGTAAACTGCTTCGGTGAACTCACCGGCAGCGATTTCAGCCTCGGCAGCTGCGATGGCAGCTTCCAGACGTGCTTTTACTTCGGCGGGAATCAAGGCTGCGCGAGGATCGTCGCCCAGGTTCTCGTACACGCGGAATTCGCTGGCGTTCCACCAAGGTACGGTGGTCGTCGTAACGCCGTCTTCCAGCGTGATGGTGCGGCACTGTGTAGAAGGATTGATACCGTACTGCGGAGTCTTGGTTACCTCGAAGCGGAGGTACTGTGCGGGCTGCGGCAGGTCAATCTTCAGGATGGCCACGTGCTGTGCCTTTGTGGCACCGCTGTAGACGCCGTCGTAGGTGTAGTCGATTGTATCATTGTCAACCAGCTTCACGCCCCAAGCCGTGGTGTGGTTGTCGGGGTCTTCGCCGTCGTCAATCGTGTAGAGGTTGAAGCGAGAGGGTGCGCAGTTGTAGCTGGTGTTCGGACGGCGTGCAATCTTGATGAAGATATTCTGCACTTCCTTGCCCAGGTCTACGTCGATCCAGTCGAAGTTGGCATCGGAGACGCCGCCGCTCCAGTTCGTGTGGTAGAATGTGGTCGTGTTTGCGTCGAAGAGGTTGTCGATGCTGCCTTCGTTGGGTTCGGTGTGGTTGCCGATGGCCGTAGTAACCAAGCCTTCAGCCGAGAAGTCGCCGTCGAAGGTGCAATCCGACAGGGCATCGAAGGCATGGAGAGCCTGATTGGCCTGTGCGAGCAGTTCGGTCAGCTTCGTAGCGCTCTGTACGGAGTCAGCCTGTGCCTGCAGAGCTTCGATGACTGCGGGATCGGCAGCGAGAACCAGGTGGAGGTTACCACCGGCAGTAGCATCGTTCCAGGTAACGGCCTTGTAGCTGCCATCACAGTGCATGAGTTTGCCACCCTGCGAGATGTCGAAGAAGGCGGCCTGCGGACGCGGGAAAGTATAAGCGGCTACCGGCTCCTTGCTGACGGGGAACTGAGCGGAAGTACCGGGAGCGGTACCCATATAGCGGCCCGTAGCGAAGTTGCGCATGTAGTAAGTATCCTTTTCCTTGGCAGGAACGAGCTCCCAGATTACGTTGGCGTTGCTGAGAGTCCAGGTTTCGGGAGCGCTCCAGCTTTGAGCGTAGGTTCCGGCACCGGTATCTCTCAGGGCATCCTGCGAGCGCTGTGCGATGAAGATGAAGTAGCCGGCCTTGATGGGGTTGCGGGAAGCGTCAACTGCTTCGAAGGCAGCTACGATGTCTGCTGCGCACTGGTTGTACTCAGCTTCGGCGGCGCTGGAGTTCTGTGCCAAGACGATAGCCTGTTGATAAACTTGATAGAGTTTGTCGTAGACAGCCTGATCGCCGATCTGGCCGGGGTTAACACCTACGGGGTAGTTTTCCTCGTTCACATCGATGGTGAAGTACTTGTTGAAAGTCACCATGAACTTCTCGTAGGCGCTCATCTGACGCTCGGAAGCTTCATAGATGAACCAGTTGCTGGTGTCCCAGTAGCTCCAAGTGGCGGGGTTGGCACCGAAAGAGATGTAATTCTGGCTGTTGGGATCGCAGAGTACCCAAGCGCCTTGTGCCTCGGCACCGGCATTCGGACCGGCTTCGCCTGCATCAGTCAGACCCATAACGGCCTCGGAGTATTCGTCCCAATTCTCAGCGTCCATGACGCCATTCTGGTATTCCTTGGCCTTACGAGCCGTGAACTGGAATGCGCTGCTCTTGCTCTTGGTGTAGTGACCCTCGGTGTCATTGTAGGCACAGAGGTACTTGCCGTTCTCCAGGTTCTTCAGTACAAAGACTTTGAATACCTGGCCATCGGCTGTGCTCTTGGTCTGTCCCGTCTCTATAAAGCTGTAGATACAGGAGGTGTTGACCTCAGCCACACATTCGTCGGAACCACTGTTCAGATACTTGCTCTCTGACCAGTAGGCGGTACCAACGCCTTCTTGCAGAACGTAGTAATGGTCTTCGCCGGGAATAATCTCGGTGGCCACCGTTTCACTGACGTTCCATCCACGCTGCGCCTGTGCCGTACCTGCTACGAGAAACAGCATAAGCGCAAGAAAACTGTAGATTTTTTTCATTGAACTTTTGGTATTAGATTAAACATGTTAGAGAATTTCGCGGTAAAGGTAAGGATTTAATTTCAGATATACACAAGCCTCTCGCTCACTTTTTGCTTTATTCTGTGTTTTTTTAGGATTTGCCGTCTGCGATAGCGTTTCTAAGCAGGTGTAGTGCCGCTTAATATTTATGTACTCCGCCCATCGGCGTCGCGAGACGGCCCTTGGGATTTTCGGGGGCGTATGCGGGTCATTGCCTGACGACGCGGCGTGCACCGGCAGGGCCGCAGCAGGCCCGTGAAGGGCTGACGGCAGTGCCGAAGTGCATAGTTGCATTAACATTTATAACTTTTGGTGACAATTCCGCAGTAGTTTTGTGTCTCCAAAATCCTGTGTGCGGAAATCGTTCCGGCGGGCGGAACGAACGAAGTGCCTTGTAGTTTTGCGCAAGTGCTTTGTAATTTTTTCCAAGTGCTTTGTAGTTTTACGCAAGTGCTGCCTGCGAATGGCCTCCGCCGCCTGTCGAGTGCGGGTGGGCTACCCAAAAAATGCCGGAGCAGGCTTGCATTTGCCGCAAGTCTGCTCCGGTGTAATACAAAGATAATACATTTTTTGCCGAAATCCAAATCGTCGGATTTCGCGTTAACATTTCAGGAAATTCCCACGCGGGGCGGGTGGCTATCCCCTTCTACCTTGCGGGGATATCGTTGGCCGCCTGTGCCCTGTGCGCCCTTCGCCGCGCGCTGCTTCGGGGTGGTTGCTGCATCGGGTGCATGCTATGCAGGAAGGGTGGTCGAGGTGTGGCGGGCGAGCTGCTCGAGGGGCTGCCGGGTGCGTGCCCGGTGGTGTGGATGGGGAGGGTAGGGCTACACGCCGACGGAGTTGCCGATGATGATGCTCAGTACGATGGCCGTGATGGCGGCATAGATCCAGTCGTGCTCCTTGATAAAGTCGACCAGGGAGAGGGCGACGCGCAGGATGGGCGTCAGGAGGAGTGCTATGACGCCCATCTGTATCCAGCTTTGGGCATTCATGGCGCGGATGCCGGCCCAGATGCCCGACAGGGTGGTGTATTCCTGCGGATGCGCCTCGTCGTAGGAGAAGCCGGTGTAGTCCGGCATGGTTTCAGCTCCGTGCTTCCACAGATAGATAGCGCCGCCGATGGCTGCGATGACGCAGGCCACCGAAACGCCGATGCGTAGGGTGCGGCTGATCAGTATTTGGATGTTCATGGCGGGGATGCAGTTTGAGATTAGAACTTGCCGGTGACGCCCTGGTAGATCATGTTGATGGCTACCAGCAGGATGGCTACGCAGAAGATTTGCCGCAGCAGGCGTACGTCCAGTTTCTTCAGCAGCCGTGCGCCGGTCAGGGCACCGAAGAGCACGCCAATCAGCACGGGGCAGGCGATGCCCGGCACGATGTTGCCGCGCTGGATGTAGACGACGGCCGAGGCGCAGGCTGTGACGCCCATCATGAAGTTGGAAGTCGTGGTGCTTACCTTGAACGGTACTTTCATGATGCCGTCCATGGCGATGACTTTCAGTACGCCGCTGCCGATGCCCAGTATGCCGCTGAGTACGCCGGCGATGAGCATGACGGAAAAGCCGCCGCCCACGTGGCGCAGTTCGTAGTGCTTCATCGAACCGTCTTTCTGCGGCCATGTCCCGAAGAGCTTCAGTCGGCGGGCCATCTCCGAGCCTTTCACGCCGTCGTGGTCGCTCTTGCGGCGCTGCTGCATGGCTGCGGTGAGAATAAGCACGCATCCGTAGATAATGGCGATGGCACTGTTGTTCAGCCATACGGCGACAATGGCACCCACTACGGCGCCGATGGTCGTGGCTATTTCGAGGAACATGCCCAGCCGGATGTTGGTAATGCCCTCCTTGACGTAGGCACTGCCCGATCCGCTGGACGTAGCGATAGACGCCACCAATGCAGCGCCGATGGCGTAGTGGAAATCCACGCCGAAGCCCAGGGTGAGCACGGGGATGACCACCACGCCGCCGCCCAGACCTGTGAGCGAGCCAAGCAAGCCCGCTGCGTAGGCACTCAGCAGCAGGATAAGGGTAAATACAAGAACGGTCATTTTAGGCTTGCAGCAGTTCCTTTACTTTTGTGGAGATAGCTTTTCCATCCGCCTTACCGGCCAATTGCTTGGTGGCTGCGCCCATTACTTTGCCCATGTCTTTGGGGGAAGTGGCGCCCACGGCGGCGATGATTTCGCGTAGTGCGCTTTCCAGTTCCTCGGCAGAGAGTTGTTTGGGCAGGTAGCCCTCGATGACAGCGGCCTGTGCAGCCTCCTCTTCGGCCAGGTCCGGGCGGTTTTGCTCGGTGTAGAGAGCGGCGGTGTCGCGTCCCTGTTTGGCCAGCTTGGCCAGGATTTTCAGGGCGTCGGCATCGGCGAGCGTGTCATTGGCTCCCGGAGCGGTTTTGGCCTCGATGAAGTATTTCTTGATGTTGCGCAGGGCTTGCAGGCGCACTTTGTCTTTGGCCTTCATGGCCTCGATGATGTCTTTGCTGACTTGTTCGAAGATAGTCATGGTGTATGTTTTTGTGATGAGTGTAGTCAGAATAGTATGGGCTCGGCCGGTTCGTCGGTTGCCGCGGCTTGCTGTGTTTCGCCGGAAGGCATCTGGTCGTTTTTCTGCAGGCTTTCGATGTGCTGCAGGGCTTCGTGGGAGCGCTTTGCGGTGGGCGAGCAGTCCACGGCATGGATGAGGTTTTCGTTTTCCAGGTCTTCGGTGCGGAAGAGGTAGGTGCGCGGTTTCCTGCGTCGCTTCTGGTGATTGCCGGCCTTTCCGTAGATGGTATTGCGGAGGTTGAGGCGTTCCAGTTCCTTGTCGGTAAGCGGTCTGTCTGCTTCTTGTTTTTTCGTGGAGGCCGTCGGTTTTTCAAAAAGTCCGAATCCCGAGGCCAGAATGGTGATTTTCACCTTTTTGCCAAGGCTGTTGTCGCAGGCCATGCCCCATTTCGTTTCCACGTCCTGCTGAAATCCCTGCATGAAGTCGTTGATTTCGTCGATTTCGCGCATCATCAGCTGGTGTTGCTGCTCCTGCGAGAAAGTGATGCAGAGGATAATTCGTTTTGAAGCGTAGATGTCGTTGTTGTTGAGCAGGGGCGAGTGGAGTGCGTTGCGGATGGCTTGGATTACGCGGCTTTCGCCCTCGCCGTAGCCTGTCGACATGACCGATATGCCGCCGTCGCGGAGCACGGTGCAGACGTCGCAGAAGTCCAGTCCCACGCGGCCGTGCATCGAAATGATTTCGACGATGCTCCCGGCTGCCACTTTCAGGGTGTCGTCCGCTTTGGCAAAGGCGTTGATGACGGACAGGTCGCTGTAGATGTCGCAGAGGCGCTGGTTGTTGATGACGAGCAGTGCGTCCACCTCCTTGGCGATGGCTTCCACGCCGTCGAGCGCCTTGTCGATGCGCTTTTCGCGTTCAAATAGGAAGGGTGTGGTCACGATGCCCACCGTCAGAATGCCTTTTTTCTTGGCTTCGCGGGCGATGACGGGCGAGGCGCCTGTGCCGGTGCCGCCGCCCATGCCTGCGGTGATGAAGACCATTTTTGTCTCCTTGTCCAGTACGCGGCGGATATCCTCGATGTGCGCTTCCGCCAGTTCCCGACCTTTTTCCGGATCTCCTCCGCAGCCCAGTCCGGGACCTATCTGCAGGCGGTCGGGCACGGGAGAGTCGTCGAGAGACTTCTTGTCGCTGTTGCAAACCAGGAAGCGCACGTCCGGAATGTTGCAGCGGAACATATGGGCTACGGCATTGCATCCACCGCCGCCCACACCGATGATTTTGATGATGGCGGGGGAGTCGGGAATGGCCAGCTCAACGAGCAGTGCATCGGATTTGGACATGGTGAATGCGGTCTTAGGGGGAAGCAAAGGGCAGCTATTTTGCCGGAAAAGCCGGCTGGCCGTCATCAGCCAAAGGAGATGACAGACCCGGCAGTAGCCGTCGAGGAGTCAATCTCGATAGGCATGTCGCCCTGGGCTTTGTTTTTGATTTCGTTGAGCACTTCCTTGCTACGTTTGAACGTCGGGGTGAGTTCAATCATGGAGATGACTTCCTCGTTGTCCAGATCGTCCGGCCCAAACAGGTAGATGCGCGGGCGGCGCTTGCGTCCGCCTTTTTTGTCGGCGGGTCCGTAGAAAATGTCGCGTCGTTCGGCGTTCTCTTCCTGCTTTTCCGTTTCTTTTTCGTTGCGTTCCTTTACTTCTTTCTCCATCTTGTCCTTCATTCCCGGCACGTTGGTGATGCCGAAACCGGTAGCCAGGATGGTGATTTTCACCTTGTTGTCGAGTGTCGGGTCGGTGCTGAGTCCCCACTTCGTCTCGACGTCGTCGTGGAAGTGCGACATAAATTCGTGCACCTCGTTCATCTCCTCCATCATGAGCTGGTCGCCGTCGGACTTGGTGCAGAAGGAAATGGACAGGAGGACTTTCTTCGAGTTGAAGATGTCGTTGTTGTTGAGCAGCGGCGAGTGGAGTGCATCGTTGATGGCTTTGCTCACGCGGCTGTCGCCTTCGCCAAATCCTGTCGACATGATGGCTACGCCTCCGTCCTTGAGCACGGTGCATACGTCGCGGAAGTCCAGGTTGATGATGCCGTGCATGGTGATGATTTCGGCGATGCTTCGTGCTGCCACCGAGAGGGTGTTGTCCGCCTTCTCGAAAGCGGAGAGCACATTGAGGTCAGGATAGATCTCGCGGAGTCTTTCGTTGTTGATGACGAGCAGTGCGTCGACGTGTTTAGAGATTTCCTCGACGCCATCGAGTGCCTGGTCAATTTTGCGGTTGCCTTCGAAGAGGAAAGGTATGGTGACGATGCCGACGGTCAGTATTCCCTTGGCTTTGGCTTCGCGTGCGATGACGGGGGCGGCTCCGGTGCCGGTACCACCTCCCATGCCTGCGGTGATGAAGACCATTTTGGTGCCGTCGTCCAGCATCCGGCGGATTTTATCTACGCTTTCCTCGGCCGCTTCGCGTGCCCGTTCGGGCCGGTTGCCTGCGCCGAGTCCTTCGCTGCCCAGCTGGAGTCGTTCGCTGATGGGTGAGTCGTGCAGGGCTTTGGCATCGGTGTTACAGAGTACGAAGTTCACGTCGTGAATGCCCTCGCGAAACATATGGTTGACGGCATTGCCGCCACCGCCTCCCACGCCGATCACTTTTATAATGGATGGTGTGGCCGTAGGTGCGTTTTCCAGGTCGATGAGTAGGTCTTGATTATTTTCAGCCATGGTTTATTCTCCTTTTTCCGTTTCCTTTTTGTTATTTGAGGTCAGGTTGTCCTCTTCGCTCACCATATTTTGTGCGAGGTCCATGAATTTATTGAGGAATTTGCGGAAGCCGCTTTTTTTCTTGGGCTTTTTGATTTCTTCTTCCTCCTCCTCGCTGTCTGTGTTTTGGGAGTTGTTTTCGTTGTTTTTAGCCTGTTCTGCAGCTTGTTCTGCCGCCAGTCTGATTTTTTCCTCTTCCTGTCGGCGTTTTTCCTCGGCTTGGAAGATATCGTTGGTATTGTCGCCGATGTCACCGCCGCAGCAGTTGAGGTTGGCTTCGTCGATGATGGCCAGTGCGGCGTTGTAGGAGCCATCGCGGTTGAAGTCGTTGATGCCGGTGCGTGTTTGCAGGCGTGATTTGTTGAGGAAGCGTTTTTTGGTAAAGCCTGTGAGTTCCTCGATAGCCTTGTCGATGTCCTTGATTTGGGCAGCGCCGCCGGTAACGATGATTCCCGCGATAAGTTGTGAGGGATCGTATTTCGAGAGTGTGATTTGGTTGGAAATATTGAGGATGATTTCCTCCATGCGTGCCTCGATGAGTCCGCAGAGTTCTTCGTATTTGACTTGTCGTCCGTCCTCGAGTTGTATGGGAGCGGCATCCTCGTCGGGATCGGCGTAGGCCGCCGAACCGTACTTGAGTTTCAGTCTTTCCGCCTCTTTGTCGTCGATTTGCAGCGAGGCGATATCGCGGTTGATGTTGGCGCCGCCCAGGGGTATGACGGCGAGGTGGCGCAGCAGGTTGTTCTTGAATACCGCCACGCTGGTGGTCTCGGCGCCCATGTCGACGAATACGCATCCGCTTCGCTTTTCGCTTTCGGTCAGCATGGAGTCGGCCAGTCGCAGCACGGTGATGGGCATGTCGGCGATGTTGACGCCGGCAGCGTGGAAGCAGTGGGTGATGCCTTCGCGCACGGTCGAGTTGGCTACGATGTTGAGGTAGCGACCTTCGATGCTTTCGGTCGGGATGCCCACGGGGTCAATCTGGAATTGCGTGCCCAGCTTGAACTCTTGCGGCACGGCCTCCAGAATTTCGCGCTCGGGGGAGCTGGCCTGGTGGTTGGTATTGGCAATTTCGGCCACGATTTCGGCCGACACAATGGTCTTTTCGTGGAAGCAGCGGGTCACGGTGTTGGCCACGGTGTGCATGCCCATGCCGCCGATGCCCACATAGACGCGGCTGATGCTCTTTTGCAGTTTTTTCTCCAGCCGTTCCTTGATATTGGTGATGCACTGCGTCATTTTATTGACGTTGTTGATGCGTCCCTTTCGGATAAAGGTGTCCGAAGGTTCCTGTGCGCAGGCCAGAACCTGTATTGCGCCGTCGGGTTGCTTGCGTCCGGCGAGTGCTGTGACTTTTGAGGAGCCCAGTTCGATAGCTACGATGAAATTGTCGTCTGTTGCCATATATTTTTCTTGTTTGTTGTGCGTGATGAGGTAGGGGAGGGTCGGTGTGTCCGGCTCAGATACGGGTGGCCACCACCTGGTTGTAGTATTCTACGTTGATGGATTCGTAGGTATTCCAGCCGGCTTTGGGGAGTGCCTGCTCGTAGAAAGCGCGCAGGTTGCGGAATTTCCGCTCCAGGCTGTCGGTGGTGCCGAAGTGTACCACCATGTTGCTGCCCACGCGGGTGTAGAGGTCCATCTTGCGGTCGCGGCGCACGTGGATTTGCGTGATCATGTCGTTCCAGAAGGCGTTGTCGCGCAGGTAGCAGGCCATGGGCACCAGCTGCTTCTTGACATAGATGGAGTCGATGCGTCCGGTGGCCACCACGAGGTCGGCGTGGTAGTCGCGCTCCTCCATTCTGTCGCCCTCGGCGTCGATGTAGTAGCCCGGTTGTCCGTCGGGCATGATGCGCAGCAGGGGGAGGCGTTGCGTGATGGTCAGGTTGACCACGCCGTTGGGCGCTTTGAAGCATACGGCCTCCTTGATAAATCCGTTGCCTTGTAGTATATCCTCGATGCGTTTCCCGTCGACCGAATCCATCGGCAGGCCCACGGGATAGACGTTGGCCTTTTTCAGTAGGCGGTAGACCTCGTCGGCGGTGATAAATCCGTTGTGCAGGCTATCGGTAAAGGTCACCTGTACCATACGGCAGGGGGTGTTGTCGCCCTTGCCCGATACATGGATGAAAGCGTAGACCAGGTAGCTGGCCAGGATGAGCAGTAGCAGTAGTTTCAGCAGGGTTTTCATGCCGGCGTGGGGTTTGGTTCGGATGGTGTGACGTAGGGAGTGAGGCAGGTGGCAGGTTATCGGCCGGCCTGCTTGCGGCGCAGGATTTCAGCCAGTTGCGGCACGGTATTGTCCAGGTCGCCTGCGCCCAATACCACCAGCACGTCAAAGTCGCCCTGCTCCACCAGTGCGGGCACTTCCTCCTTGCGACACAGGCGCTTCTCCATGTCGGGGCGCAACTCGTCGTAGATGATTTGGCTCGTCACGCCCGGGATGGGTGCTTCGCGGGCCGGATAGATTTCGGTCAGTATGACCTCGTCGAGCAGCGACAGGGCTTCGGCAAACTCGCGGTGGAAGTCGCGGGTGCGGGTGTAGAGATGGGGCTGGAAGATGGCGCTGATCTTGCGTCCGGTGAAGACTTCGCGCAGCGACAGGATGCTTTGGCGGATTTCCTCGGGGTGGTGGGCATAGTCGCTCAGGAAGACCGTGTGTTCGTTCTTGATTTTGAAGTCAAATCGCCGGTCTACGCCCGAGAAACTCAGCATGGCGGTGCGGATTTCCTCGGCGGTGGCGCCGGCTATCTGTGCCAGGGCCATGGCTGCGATGCCGTTGTCGATATTGATGCTCACGGGGACGCCCAGTTCCACGCCGGGAATGTTGCCCAGGGGCGAGACGAAGTCGAACGTGATGCGTCCGCCGCCAATCTTGAGGTTTTCGGCGTGGAAGTCACCCTCGGTGCGGCCATAGTCGAAGCGTCGCACGCCCGGTTGCAGTCGTTCCTCGATGTTCACGCCGCGGCGGATGATGAGTGCGCCGCCCGGTTGGATGAGCTCGGTATAGTGGCTGAAGCTCTCGCGATAGGCTTCCGCTGTGCCATAGATGTCCAGGTGGTCCGCATCGGCCGCTGTGATGACCGTGGCATAGGGGCGCAGCTGATGAAAGGAGCGGTCGAACTCGTCGGCCTCGATGACCACGTAGTCGCTGTCGCGGTTGAGCAGGTAGTTTGTGCCATAGTTTTTGCTGATGCCGCCCAGGAAGGCGTTGCATCCCGTGCTGCTTTGGTGCAGCAGGTGGGCCAGCATCGTGGTTGTGGTCGTCTTGCCGTGTGTGCCGGCCACGCAGAGTCCCTTCATGCTCCGTGTGAGCAGTCCCAGGACGTAGGCGCGCTTGCAGACCTCGAATCCGTTGTTGCGAAACCATTGCAGCTCGCGGTGGTCAGCCGGTATGGCGGGGGTGTAGACCACCAGTGTGTGGCGGGCATCGCGAAAGGCCGCCGGTATGGCTTCGGGGTCGTCGGTATAGTGGATTTGCGCGCCCTCGTCGCAGAGGCGGCGCGTCAGTTCCGTTTCGGTGCGGTCGTATCCGCCCACGGCCAATCCATCGGTCAGGTAGTAGCGTACGAGCGCGCTCATGCCGATGCCGCCGGCACCGATGAAGTAGATCGAATGTAGTTGTTCTCTGTTCATGATTGGGTGGTTTTTATGGTGCGGAAGCCTCTTCGGTCGTCTCTGCTCCGTTTTTCTGTGGGTTTACGGTGCGTGGAGGCGTGGGAATTTGGCGTCCCGTGCTGTGCCGGCGTGCTGCTGTACTTACCGGCAAGCACAAAGGGCGGCGTTTTTTAGGGATTTCGCCACCTGTAATCGGCCGCTTTCGTGGTGCGGGTCCGTATTAGACGGCAAAGATAGTAATTTTAATTGGTAAGTAGGCGGGCAAAGGTATTTTTATATCAGATGTGCGAAAATTTGCTGCGCGAGGGGTATTTGACGGAGGCTTTGTGCGGGGAACTGCCGTCCGGCTCCGGTGTCAAATGTTAAAATGGGAAGAGCCGGATTTGGATTTTGCGGGAAAAAGCAGTATCTTTGTCTCAGCAAAGGAGGAAACCGTACCCGTCAGGCGGCTTCCTCCTTTTTTAGGTCCTGCCTGCGCGCAAAATTATCCGGCACTTGGAAAAAATTACAAAGGACTTGGTTTTATCTACGTCCCGGATCGTTGAAATTAGTCGGCACTTGGCGGAAACGGACTGCTGTGTAATAGGAAAAATCCGGCACAAAACGGGCGTTTAGAAAAGTTTATGTTAAATCTACCTATGCATTTCTGTGCACTTTGTCGCCGCAGAGGTCACGCGCCGGGGCGATAATTATCTACTAAGAGAATTTTCAAAAGTTGTATGACTGGATAACTTTTCCTGTAAACGCTCTTCCTTGTCCGTAATCTCTTTGTCAAGTTTGTCACTTCCCAATTGCCGCTTTTCTAATGCTGAGTCAAGCCGTTTTCTCTCGGCTTGCACTAACTCTGGCTTCGCCCAAGTTAGGCTGCGCCTCGGCATAGCTCAAAAAAAACAAGTTTTTCTTGGCTCTTCTCTCGGCTTGCAACTTTGTCCCCCAAATATTGAGAAAGAATGGACTATAATTTTAAGGAAATCGAGAAGAAGTGGCACCAAGTTTGGGCCCAAGAAAAAACGTACCACGTAGAGACGGACGGCAGTAAGCCTAAGTTCTACGTGCTCAATATGTTTCCCTATCCCTCGGGCGCAGGACTGCACGTGGGACACCCGCTGGGATATATTGCTTCCGACATCTATGCACGCTACAAACGCTTGCAGGGCTACAACGTGCTGAACCCCATGGGCTACGACGCCTACGGACTGCCCGCCGAGCAGTTTGCTATACAGACCGGACAGCACCCGGCCATCACAACGGTGAAGAATATCAACCGCTACCGCGAACAGCTGGACAATATCGGATTCTCGTTCGACTGGGACCGCGAAGTGCGCACCTGTGACCCGCAATACTACCACTGGACACAGTGGGCTTTCCAGAAGATGTTCAACTCGTTCTACTGCGAGCGCTGCCAGTCGGCCATGCCTATCGAAAAACTTATCGAAAAGTTTGCAAAGAGCGGTACGGAGGGTCTGCACGCCGTCGGAACCGAGGAACTGCACTTTACGGCAGACGAATGGAACGCCATGAGCGAGACAGAGCACGAACAGGTGCTGATGAACTACCGCATAGCCTACCTCGGCGAGACCATGGTGAACTGGTGCCCGCAGCTGGGTACGGTGCTGGCCAACGACGAAGTGGTGGACGGCGTCAGCGAACGCGGCGGATACCCCGTGGTGCAGAAGAAGATGCGCCAGTGGTGCCTGCGCGTCTCGGCCTACGCCCGTCGATTGCTCGAAGGACTTGACACGCTCGACTGGTCCGACTCGATCAAGGAAACACAGCGCAACTGGATCGGACGTTCCGAGGGAACAGAGATGCAGTTCCGCGTGAAGGACAGCGACCGCTCCTTTACCATCTTTACCACCCGCGCCGACACCATCTTTGGCGTGACGTTTATGGTGCTCGCTCCCGAGAGTGAGCTGGTGGCCGAACTGACCACCGACGCACAGCGCGCCGAGGTAGAGGCGTACATCGAAGCCACCAAGAAACGCACCGAGCGCGAGCGCATCGCCGACCGCCGTGTGACGGGTGTTTTCTCGGGTTCCTATGCCATCAACCCCTTTACCGGCGAAGCCATCCCCGTATGGATCTCCGACTATGTGCTGGCCGGCTACGGCACCGGCGCCATCATGGCCGTTCCGGCACACGATTCGCGCGACTATGCCTTTGCCCGTCACTTCGGCCTGCCCGTCGTGCCGCTGATTGAGGGCGCCGACGTGTCCGAAAAGAGCTTCGACGCCAAAGAGGGTATCGTGATGAACTCCCCCGCCGCCGGCAAGGAGGCCCTGGACGGTTTCTCGCTCAACGGACTGAGCGTGCCCGAGGCCATCGCTGCCACCAAGGCATTCGTGACGGCGCACGGATTGGGCCGCGTCAAGGTGAACTACCGCCTGCGCGACGCCATCTTCAGCCGTCAGCGCTATTGGGGCGAACCCTTCCCCGTATATTATAAGGACGGTATGCCTCGGATGGTACCCGAGGACTGCCTGCCCCTCGAATTGCCCGAAGTGACGAAGTTCCTGCCCACCGAAAGCGGCGAGCCCCCCTTGGGCAACGCTACCCGATGGGCCTGGGATACGGTCAACAACTGTGTGACAGAGAATAGCCGCGTGGACAACGTGACCGTGTTCCCCCTGGAGCTCAACACCATGCCGGGATTTGCCGGTTCGTCGGCCTACTACCTGCGCTACATGGACCCGCACAACGACCAAGCCCTGCTCAGCCCCGACGCAGCAGCCTACTGGCAGCACGTCGACCTGTATGTGGGCGGCAGCGAGCACGCTACGGGCCACTTGATATACAGCCGCTTCTGGAACAAGTTCCTCTATGACCTCGGCATCTCGCAGGCTGAGGAGCCCTTCCAGAAACTGATCAACCAGGGCATGATACAGGGCCGCTCGAACTTCGTCTATCGCATCAAGGACACCAACACGTTCGTCAGCCTCGGTAAAAAGGACGCCTATGACACCACTCCCCTCCACGTCGACGTGAATATCGTGCAGAACGACGCCCTCGATATCGACGCCTTCAAGGCTTGGCGCCCCGAATATGCCACCGCAGAGTTCATCACCGAGGATGACGGCCGCTATGTCTGCGGCTGGGCCGTCGAGAAGATGTCGAAGTCGATGTACAACGTGGTCAATCCCGACCACATCGTGGAAAAATATGGCGCCGACACGCTCCGCCTCTACGAAATGTTCCTCGGTCCCATCAGCCAAAGCAAACCGTGGGACAGCAACGGCATCGACGGCTGCTTCCGCTTCCTGAAAAAGGCGTGGAGCCTGTTCTTCGACAAGGCCGGCCACTTCCTGCCCGCCGATGAAGCTCCTACGAAGGAAAACCTCAAGACCCTGCACAAACTCATCCGAAAGGTGACCGACGACATCGAGGAATTTTCCTACAACACCTCGGTCGCTGCCTTCATGATAGCCGTCGGCGAACTGGCACAGCAGAAGTGCCGCTCCCGCGAGGTGCTGGAGCAGTTCATCGTGCTGCTCGCACCCTTTGCTCCGCACATCTGCGAGGAACTGTGGCACGCACTGGGCCACGCAGAGACGGTGTGCGACGCAGCCTGGCCCACCTGCAACGAAGAGTACCTCAAGGAGGACAGCGTGACGCTGAGTGTCAGCTTCAACGGCAAGACCCGCTTCACACTGGATTTCCCCGCCGACGCACCGCGCGAGGAGGTGGAGCGCACCGCACTGGGTTGCGAGCAGGCGCAGAAGTACCTGGAGGGCATGAACGTGGTGAAAGTCATCGTCGTGCCCGGAAAAATTGTGAATATCGTGCTGAAACCAGCCGCTAAATAAAGGATACAGCGCTGCGCGCCCACGACAGGCAAGGGCGCGCAGCGCTTTCGATTTTCAAAAAAACGAAACATACAGCTATGAGCACGTCCCCCCTTAACCTTAAAGTCAATTTCTTGCAGGAGTTTCGCGACTATCTGTTGATTACATTCGGTTTGCTGTGCTATGCCGTGGGCTTCACCTGCTTCCAGTTGCCCTATCAGATAACTACGGGCGGTGTGGCCGGTGCCGGCGCCGTGATATTCTACGCCACCGGCTTCCCCGTGCAGTGGACCTTCTTCCTCGTCAACATCTTCCTGCTCATCGCGGCCGTCAAAGTGCTGGGATGGCGCTTCTGCATGAAGACCATTTACGCCGTCTTCATGCTTACCTTCCTGCTCGGCTTCGTGAAGGAGGTCATGCTCTATTACGCGGACATCCATCCGGAGCTTTATCGGCTCTCTGAGGGTTATCCGCCGCAGATTGTGCGCGACAATGCATTCATGTCGTGTATCCTCGGTGCCGCCATCGAGGGTATCGGCCTGGGCGTGGTGTTCCTGAGCAACGGATCGACGGGCGGCACGGACATTATCGCCGCCATCATCAATAAATACAAGGATGTGACGCTCGGCCAGATGATGATGCTCTGCGACTTCGTGATTATCTCATCGAGTATCTTGCTGCCCGACAGCAGTATCGACAACCTGCTTTACGGCTATTGCACCTTGATTATCACCAACCTGCTCCTGGACTACGTCGTGGACCGCGGCCGACAGTCCGTGCAGTTCTTCATCTTCTCGGACAAGTACGACGAAATCGCTTCGGCCATCAACCTGACCCACCGCGGCGTGACAGTGCTCGACGGCAAGGGCTGGTACACGAAGCAGGAGCGGAAGGTGCTGGTCGTCCTGGCGAAAAAGCGCGAAAGTACGATCATATTCCGCATTATCCAGAGCATAGACCCCAACGCCTTTGTCAGCCAAAGCAAGGTCATCGGTGTATTCGGCTACGGCTTCGATAAAATAAAAGTCAACGCAGAAAAGAAATAGCCCGTGCTGCTCTCCTGTTTTTCCGCAACGGCACTCAGCGAAGCCGGTTGCGACGAGGCGGGGCGCGGATGCCTGGCCGGCAGCGTCTATGCCGCCGCCGTCATCCTGCCCCGCGACTATGAAAACGCCGCACTCAACGACAGCAAGCAGTTGAGCGCAAAAAAACGCTACGAACTGCGCGCAGAAATCGAGCGCGAAGCCGTAGCGTGGGCTTTGGGCGTGGCTACGCCCGAGGAAATAGACCGCTATAATATTTTATATGCCAGCATCATGGCCATGCACCGGGCACTCGACGCCCTCAGCGTGCGCCCCGACCATATTATAGTGGATGGCAACCGCTTCCAGCCCTACCGAAATGTCCCGGCACACACCGTCGTGAAAGGAGACGGCAAGTACCTCAGCATCGCGGCGGCCAGCATCCTGGCCAAGACCTATCGCGACGACTATATGCTCGACCTCCACAGGCAATACCCCCATTACGGCTGGGACCACAACGCCGGTTATCCCACCAAGGAACACCGCGAAGCCATCCTCCGCCATGGCATCACCCCCGTACACCGCCGCAGTTTCGCCCATGTCGTAGCTGCTTCCGATGAGTGAG
>SFCP01000068.1 GCA_004558535.1 Bacteroidales bacterium
TGACCAAAAGCAAAGTAACCATTTAGGGCTGACTCCTGCAATAGGTGGCAGCCCTAATTTTTCATTGCCTCTTGAAAAGTTTAGCGGACAGTAATAAAAGTAAAATAAGAGGCTGTGCCGTAATCGTATTTTTGCGGCGCAGCCTCTTCTGTGTTAGTGTATGCTTGGCTTGCCGGATTTGTGAGGTGGCCTTGTTGATTGCCTCGGAAATAGTCCCGCCAAGGAGGGCTTTGCGCAAAAAGTGCACGACAAATTTGCGACAACGGTCCTTTATTGTTATCTTTGCAGCCGATTTCTGTGTACGCCTTTTCATGCTTGATATATGGCAAGTGGCGATGCGCAGGGTCTTTTCGGGGCGTAGCGCAGTCCGGTTAGCGCACCTGCTTTGGGAGCAGGGGGTCGTGGGTTCGAATCCCGTCGCCCCGACAAATAGATAATTTTCTGAAATCATGAGGCTGGGTTCTGTGAATGGAGCCTGGCCTTTATTGATACATTTGCCCGGCTGACGCTACTTTTTTGCCTTTGTACTTCTCTCGCCTTGCACTAACTTTAGATAAGTTAGGCAGCGGCTCGGAAGAGCAAATTTGCAAAATCTTCGACTTTGCCTTTGCTCTTCTCTCGCCTTGCACTAACTTTAGATAAGTTAGGCAGCGGCTCGGAAGAGCAAATTTGCAAAATCTTTGACTTTGCCTTTGCTCTTCTCTCGCCTTGCACTAACTTTGCATAGTGTTTGTCATGGCAGGACCTGAAATGATAGATGCGATGACAGTTGGTCCGCTGCAACGAAAAATATAGTAAAGCATGGTTCCCGTACAATTTATAACGCATTTTACGCCTACGATCTCTTACTTGGACGGTGCCTTGATGGCACTCGAAGGAGGATGTAAGTGGATTCAGTTGAGAATGAAAGGTGCTCCGGACGAAGAGGTAGAGGATGTGGCGCGGAAGCTCAAGGAGGCCTGTAAGGCACGAGGGGCCGTATTTGTCATAGACGACCGTGTGGAGCTGGTGAAGAAACTCGAGGTAGACGGTGTCCACCTTGGAAAGGAAGATATGCCCGTGGATGAAGCCCGCAAAGTGTTGGGCGAGGCATTCCTGATAGGTGGCACAGCCAACACCATGGAGGATGTGCGTGCCCTGCGACGGGCCGGCGCAGACTATATCGGCTTGGGCCCCTATCGCACGACGACTACCAAAGCAAAATTGGCCCCGGTGTTGGGCTTGGAGGGTTACCGGCGCATCCTTGCTGCCATGCAAACGGAGGAAATCCCCCTTCCGGTGTGCGCTATCGGTGGCATAGAAACGGAAGACGTTGCGGAAATCCTGCGGACAGGCGTGAGAGGCGTGGCTGTCAGCGGCGCCGTGCTCCGTGCGGAGCAGCCCGTAGAAATGATGCGCAGGTTTCTGTCGGCCGACAACGCTTTTTCCTAATGAGAAAGCATGAAGAGTATCCAACTATACCTATTTATATATAACCATGAAAGAAAACTTGAAAATTACATATCCCGCGAGCCGTAAAATTTACGTAGCCGGTAAGATTCATCCCTACATCCGTGTGGCCATGCGTGAGGTTTCCTTGACTCCCACCGTAGTCAAGGATGAAAATGGCGATAAAGTATTTCACGAAAACGCACCGGTTGTTCTCTACGATACCAGCGGCCCCTACAGCGACCCCAACGTGACTGTCGATCTAAGGCAGGGACTGCCGCGGATGCGCGAACCATGGATCTTGCAGCGTGGCGGTGTGGAGCGATTGCCGGCTTTCACCTCGGAATACTGCAATGCGCGCTTGGCAGATACCAGTTTGGACCATCTGCGTTTTGCCCATAATCACCTGCCGCTTCGAGCAAAGCCCGGGGCAGCTGTTACACAAATGGCGTGGGCCAAGATGGGCGTCATCACGCCCGAGATGGAATATGTGGCCATACGCGAAAACATGAACTGCGCCGATCTGGGTATTCCTACACATATCACGCCGGAATTTGTGCGGCAGGAGATTGCTGAGGGAAGGGCTGTATTGCCGGCCAACATCAACCACCCCGAAGCCGAACCCATGATAATCGGCCGTAACTTCCTTGTAAAAATTAATACCAACATCGGCAATTCCGCTACTACCTCAAGCATCGACGAGGAAGTGGAGAAAGCTGTGTGGAGTTGCAAGTGGGGAGGCGACACCCTCATGGACCTTTCTACCGGAGACAATATCCACGAGACGCGTGAATGGATTGTACGCAATTGCCCCGTTCCCGTAGGCACAGTGCCCATGTACCAAGCCATGGAAAAGGTGAAGGGCAAGGCCCGGGATCTGACGTGGGAACTCTTTCGCGATACCTTAATAGAACAATGCGAGCAAGGGGTGGATTACTTCACTATCCATTGCGGCATCCGTCTGCACAATGTACACTTAGCCGGTGAACGCCTTTGCGGAATGGTGAGCCGAGGCGGCAGCATCATCTCAGAGTGGTGTCTGCAGCACAACCGGGAGAGCTTCCTCTACGAGCACTTTGATGATATATGCGACATATGTGCCCGATACGACGTGGCAATTTCGTTGGGAGACGGGCTTCGTCCCGGTTCCATACACGATGCAAACGACCGCGCCCAATTTGCCGAACTGGATACCATGGGCGAATTGGTACAACGGGCTTGGGCCAAAAACGTGCAGGCATTCATCGAGGGACCAGGACATGTGCCGATGCACAAAATCCGTGAAAACATGGAACGCCAGATTGAGAAGTGTCACGGCGCACCGTTCTACACGCTCGGCCCATTGGTGACAGACATTGCTCCCGGCTACGATCACATCACCAGCGCTATCGGAGCAGCCCAAATCGGCTGGCTGGGCACAGCTATGCTTTGCTATGTCACACCGAAGGAGCACTTGGCGCTGCCCAACCGCGAGGATGTACGAACAGGCGTGGTAACCTATAAATTGGCAGCCCATGCAGCAGATTTGGCCAAAGGACATCCCGGAGCGCAGGTACGTGATGATGCCCTTTCAAAGGCACGTTACGAATTTAGATGGAAGGATCAGTTCAATCTTAGTCTGGACCCCGAGCTGGCACTCCGCTATTATAAGGAAGCACATTACGAAAACGGAGAATTTTGTACTATGTGTGGTCCTAATTTCTGTGCGATGCGTATCTCTCACCGTTTGAGTGATTGCCTTGACAAGAATTAATTTGTCCCGCTCTTGGGCAACAACCTCTCTATTACGCCAATCGGAGGCGCAAAAAACGGTGCATGTACTTCTTTAACTAAGGAAATTCCATTAATTTTGCAGTCGAAAAGATTGTAAGGTGCACACTGCATAAAGCACTTCCTGTCGATGATAATTTACCCAAACATACCATGATGAATTTAGATACCCTGACCGCCATCTCACCGCTTGACGGTCGCTATCGCAACAAGACCGGTGCGTTGGCAACCTACTTTTCCGAGTACGCTTTGATGAAATACCGCATCAAAGTGGAGGTCGAGTATTTCATAGCGTTGTGCGAGCTCCCGCTGCCGCAGTTGGCGGATTTCGACAATGCTCTATTCCCGCAATTGCGAGCTATCTACGAGACTTTTGATGAAAAGGGCGCAGCCCGCATCAAGGAAATCGAGAGCGTAACCAACCACGACGTAAAAGCCGTGGAGTACTATATCAAGGAGCAATTGGATTGTTTGGGCAACCTTGAGGCCTACAAGGAATTTATTCACTTCGGCCTCACCTCGCAGGATATTAACAATACCTCTTTCCCCTTGATGCTCAAGGATGCCCTGCATGAAGTCTACATTCCCCTCGTGCAGGAACTCATTGATAAGCTGAACGATGATGCTGAAGCTTGGAAAGATATTCCCATGTTGGCCAAGACGCACGGACAGCCAGCTTCGCCTACACGCTTGGGCAAAGAGGTTCGTGTGTTTGCCTATCGCCTTGAAGAGCAACTCAAGGCTTTGAAGGCCTGTCGGCATTCTGCAAAATTTGGTGGAGCTACCGGTAATTTCAATGCGCACCATGTGGCTTACCCTGATCGCGACTGGCGTGCTTTTGCCGCGGATTTCCTGCACGTCAAATTAGGACTTGAACGTGAAGAATACACCACGCAAATTTCTAATTACGACAACCTCGCCGCGATATTCGATGCCATGAAGCGTATCCACACCATTATTATAGATTTGGACCGCGATTTTTGGCAGTACGTTTCGATGGAATACTTTTCGGAAGGAAATCTTGGCATAGCCAACGCTGTGTTGGAGCACCTCAGCTGCAAGTTGCCCATTAGCAGATTGCAGCGCGATTTGACAGACAGCACTGTGCTACGAAATGTGGGTGTACCCATGGCACATGCTGTGATTGCCCTACAAAGCACACTAAAAGGGCTGGGAAAACTACTTTTGCACGAGGAAAGCATACGCGCAGATTTGGATAATTGTTGGGCTGTAGTAGCTGAAGCTATACAAACTATACTGCGGCGCGAATCTTATCCGCATCCCTATGAAGCGCTTAAGGCCTTGACGCGTACCAATCAAGCCATTACGGCTGAAAGCATCGCGGGCTTTATACGCGAATTAGGCGTCAGCGATGCCGTGAAGGCAGAACTGAGCGCCATTACGCCACATAATTATACGGGAATGTAAAAGAGGCACCGTAGAAATTCAGTACAATATAATCGATTATGAACGAAGATCTTTTTGACAATCCAGTAGACGAGGGTAGAAGCCGTGATGGCGATATGCCCCGTAATGAAAATGAAAACCCGCGCAATCGTTTCGCAGGAAATGGCGGCCGAGGTTCGCGCCCTCGCTTTAATCGTGAGAGTAGAGTGGGCAGCAGCAGTTTCAGAAACACACGTAGCGGAGAGGGCTCGGGAAATTATGGGGCATCCCGCTATGACAATTATGCGCCGCAGCAGGCACGTGACGGTGAAAATCGCATTCCGCAAAGGCGTTTCTTCTCCCCGCATCCCGGCGGAGCGCAAGGTTATGGCCGTGATGGCTATGCCGAACGCAGTCCGCGCGACAACCGATGGAGCAAACAGCGCGGTGAGTATCGTGGCGAGGGAAATGCGTGGTCTCGAGGCTATGAAAACGGAGAGGAACGCCGGCCCTATACGCCTCGTCCCCGAGGTGGCAATTCCACATACTATGCAGGGCGGGATTTCGACGATAACTATGCATCGCGTTCACCGCGTCCTTATTCCTCACGTCCTCGTTCTGGTGAAAATACCTACCGTGGTACGCGTCCTGCCGGACGTGGTGCGGCCGCTTATCGTGGTGCAGGGAAATCGATGGGAAAGAAACGTGTGGAATACAAAGAAGAGGACTTCGATCCTACGCATCCAGTGCGTCTAAACAAGTTCTTGGCCAATGCCGGCGTTTGTTCTCGCCGTGATGCAGACAAGTATATTCAGGCCGGCGTTGTATCCGTCAATGGCGTCGTTGTGACGGAACTCGGTACAAAGGTGTTGCGTTCCGATGTTGTGCTCTTCCACGACAACGCCGTCAAGATAGAAAAAAAGCAATACGTCCTGCTCAATAAGCCCAAGGGATATGTCACAACCAGCGAGGACCCCCAGAATCGCAAGACTGTCATGGACTTGGTGCGTGGCGCCTGCCCCGAGCGGATTTACCCCGTGGGTCGCTTGGACCGCAATACTACCGGCGTACTCCTCTTGACCAATGACGGCGAAATGGCTTCTAAGCTGACGCATCCCAAATTCCTGAAGAAGAAAATCTATCATGTCACCTTGGATCGCAACGTGACAGCTGCCGATTTGCGTCAGATAGCAGAGGGCATCGAACTTGAGGACGGCAGCATTAAGGCTGATGCCATAGAGTACGCCAGTGAAACTGACAAAAAGCAGGTTGGTATCGAAATTCACTCCGGCAAGAACCGCATTGTACGTCGCATCTTCGACCATCTCGGTTATCATGTTGTCAAACTTGACCGTGTTTACTTTGCTGGACTTACCAAGAAGAACGTTCGGCGCGGAGATTGGCGCTACCTCACCGAAAAAGAGGTCAACATGCTCCGCATGGGAGCCTACGAATAATACCCTTGCAACGGGAGAAGCATCAAAAAGGTCTGCTGAGCGTTTATTTTCAAGCAGGTCTGAGGTATATTCCCCCGTTGCCAACAAATAATAAAGCACATCATGATAAAAAGAACCAAAATCGCAGATCTTTTGCAGTGCACCGATTATGGGCAAAAAGTATGTGTAAAGGGGTGGGTGCGTACCCGCCGTGGTAGCAAGTCTGTCAACTTCATAGCCATCAATGACGGCTCCACTATCAAAAATGTACAGGTCGTGGCCGATACTGAGAAGTTTGACCCCGAAATTCTCAAGGCTATAGGTACCGGCGCCTGCTTGGCAGTCGAAGGCACGCTTGTCGAAAGTCAGGGTGCCGGCCAGTCTCAGGAAATTCAAGCTGAGGAAATCCAGGTCCTCGGCACCTGTGCCCCTGACTATCCCATGCAGAAGAAAGGGCAGAGCTTTGAATATATGCGGCGAAACGCTCATATGCGCCTCCGCACAAACACTTTTGGCGCAGTATTCCGTATCCGTCACCACATGGCCATGGCTATTCACCGCTATTTCCATGAGCATGGCTTCTACTATTTCCATACTCCCATCATTACCGCCAGCGATTGCGAGGGCGCAGGTCAGATGTTCCAAGTGACCACCAAGAACCTTTATGAACTCAAGCGCGACTCGCAGGGAAAAATCGATTACACTGACGATTTCTTCGGGAAACCCACTTCGCTCACTGTCAGCGGACAACTTGAGGGAGAGCTTGGTGCCACCGCCCTCGGCGCCATTTACACCTTTGGCCCCACATTCCGCGCTGAGAACTCCAATACTCCGCGCCACTTGGCCGAGTTTTGGATGATTGAGCCGGAAGTCGCTTTTTACGACATCAATGACAACATGGACTTGGCCGAAGATTTCATCAAGTATTGCGTGAAATGGGCTTTGGACAATTGTGCGGATGATCTTGCGTTCCTCAACAAAATGATAGACCCGAGTCTGCTCGAACGTCTTCACTTTGTGTTGGAGCACGACTTTGTCCGTCTCACCTATACCCAGGGTATAGAGATTTTGGAGAAGGCCGTTGCCGAAGGACATCCCTTTGAATTCCCCGTCTATTGGGGTTGCGATTTGGCCAGCGAGCACGAACGCTATCTTGTCGAGCAGCACTTCAAACGCCCTGTCATTCTGACCGATTATCCCAAGGAAATCAAGGCATTCTACATGAAGCAGAACGACGACGGACGTACTGTGCGCGCCATGGATGTGCTCTTCCCGCAAATCGGCGAAATCATCGGTGGTTCCGAACGCGAAGCTGATTACGACAAACTCATGACTCGTATTCGTGAACTCGAGATTCCCATGAAGGATATGTGGTGGTATCTCGACACCCGCCGTTTCGGTACCTGTCCTCACAGCGGTTTTGGCCTCGGCTTCGAGCGTCTGATTCTCTTTGTGACCGGTATGCAGAATATCCGCGACGTCATTCCGTTCCCCCGCACCCCGGGTGTGGCAGATTTCTAAGCCCTTTGGATGCCTCTTCATAGCCTGATTTTGGAGAAGAGGAGCAGGTAAATCTGCGTATATTAGAGCTATAAAAATGAGCAAAGCCAGTGGAAACAAACACGGGCTTTGCTCATTTTGTTTGCGGGGTCACCGCTTCTCGCGCTCCCTTTGTATGGCAAAGGATAGCGACTGGGGAAGGTTGGGCTTACGCCATGCTGTCCAGCCAGTTCCCATAAAAGCGTATGGCGGCGGACTTCCAAGTGTGTTCCACGCCTTTCGCAGGATCATCATCTATGTAATAATGTGCGGGTGGAAGGATAGGGAGGCCTTTTGCCAAGTCCCTGCGATATTCTTTGTCGAGTGTCAGGGGCTCGTATTCCAGATGCCCAATTACGAATACTTCGCCAGCTTTGTTTCCCACGGCGATACCGATGCCGCTTTCGGCGCCGTCAGCCACGATCCGCACGCCGCCTTCCCGGAAATCGTCGGGCCGCACCTCGGTGTGCCGACTGTGGGGCATGGGGAAGGTGGGCGACAGACCGCGAAGTAGCGGGCATCCGGCGTCCAGCACCTGCTGTGGAAATATACCGAACCGCTTGGCCGGCAGGGCGTACTTCGGGATGCCGTAGAGGTGAAATAGTGCAGCCTGCGCGCCCCAGCAAATGTAGAGTGTGGTCCGCACGTGCTCGCGTGCCCAGTCCATGATGTGGCAAAACTCGGGCCAATAGCGCACATCTTGGAAGTCCAGATGCTCCACGGGCGCTCCCGTCACGATGAGTCCATCGTAATGGCTCTCGGCAAAGGATCCGAAGTCCCGGTAGAAGGCATCCATGTGCGCTTGCGGCGTGGTCTTGTAGGTTTGTCCTGCTATCTTCATGGGTAGCAGGGTGACGTCTTGTCCCGTGGCCGCTATCGTTCGCGCGATGTCCAGTTCCGTCACGGCTTTTTGCGGCATCAGGTTCAGGAAAAGCACCCGCCGCCCGGCTACATCGGAGGCAGGCTCTGCGGAAAGTGGATATTCACTTACGGAATAGCCTTCCGCACGTAGCTGGGCGGCGGCAGGAAGATTTTCGGGTAGGAAAAGCATAATTACCGGATAATTACCACACGTCGACGCGGTTTTTCTTGCTTACATACAGCGGTGATTTTTTGCCGATGCCAAAGGCGTTGTACCAGGCGTCTATGTGCGGCAATGCACCGTTCACACGCCAGCGTCCGTTGGAGTGCGGGTCAATTTTGTTGAGCTGTCGCAGCATCGGCTCGCGGATATTGTGCGCCCAGATGAGTCCGTAGCTCAGGAAAAATCTTTGTTCGGGCGTAAAACCGTCCTTTTCTCCGAGCGGCTGGTCCTTCATGGCGTTCTGAAATGCCCGGTAGGAGATGCTCAGTCCGCCATGGTCGGCGATATTCTCGCCCAGGGTCAGTTGTCCGTTGGCATACATGCCGGGAAGTACTTCTATCTTGTCAAAGAAATCCTTCATGACCTTCGTGCGGGCCTTGAACTGTTCAGCATCTGCTTCGGTCCACCAGTTACGCAGGTTGCCGTTCTTGTCAAACTGACTGCCTTGGTCATCAAAGCCGTGTGTCATCTCATGGCCAATGACTACGCCGATAGCACCGTAGTTGCAAGCATCGTCAGCATCGGCATTGAAGAAGGGAGGTTGCAGGATGCCGGCCGGGAAGCAGATTTCGTTGGTCGTAGGGTTGTAGTAGGCATTGATAGTCTGCGGTGTCATCAACCATTCATCGCGGTTGACGGGTTTGTTCACCCGGGTCTGAATGTGGTGATTGGCCAGGAAAATCGTGGCTCGCTGCATGTTTTCATAAAACGACAGGTTCTCGTCGATTTCGAGGGCATCGTAGTTCATCCATTCGTCGGGATAACCGATTTTCACGTAGAAGGCTTCGAGTTTCTCGTGTGCCAGTCGTTTGGTTTCCTCGCTCATCCACTGCTGTGCGTCGATGCGTTCTCCCAGCGCTATTTGCAGATTGTGCACCAACTGCTGCATGCGTTGTTTGGAGCTTTCAGGGAAGTATTTCTCCACGTACATTTGGCCTACAGCCATGCCCAGTGCACCTTGCACGGCCGACAGAGCCCGCTTCCAGCGGGGACGGTCTTGTTCTGCGCCGCCCATGGTTTTGTTGTAGAAGTTGAAGGACAGTGCGCGGAAGTCATCGGACAGATAGTTGGCTGCGTCATCGATGACCTTGAATGCTGCGTAGGCTTTCAGGGCATCCAGTTCCTCCTCGGCAAGGATGCGTTCCACTTCGTGGATAGGTTCGGGCTGTCCCACGCTGACTTCTTTCACCGCGGGGATGCCATTGAGCAGGAATAGCGTACTCCATTCGATGCCGGGGTAATCGTTGAGCAACTGTGCGTAGGTCATTTTGTGATAGTTCTTCTCTACGTCGCGCAGTTGTGTAGCCGAGTAGCTGGCACGGGCTATGCGTGTCTCGATTTGCAGGACGGCTTCCATTTTTCGGGTAGCTTCGTCGGGTGTGTTACCCACCTTTTCAAAGAGTGAACGGACATATTCCCGATAGGCATTGCGGATAGCCACGGTGGGCTCGTCTTCCTCCAGGTAGTAGTCGCGGTTGCTCATCGACAGGCCGCCTTGTGCAATCTGCATCAGGTTCATGCTCGAATTTTTCAGGTCGGCGTCGCAGTACATACTGAAGAAGCAGCCCACTCCCTTTTGACTCAGTTCCGATATGCACAGTTGGTAACCTTTTCGTGTGCTGACCGCTTCGATTTCTGCCAACATACCATCGATGGGCTGGTGTCCCATTTCGTTGCGGCGCACGCTGTCCATTGCCAGACGGTAGAGGCCGCCAATCTTCTGCTGCAGGCTGCCTTGCGGATACGTGCCGCGCCCCATTTCTTCAATCAACTCGCGCAGGCGACGGTTGTTGGTTTCGTTGAGCACGTCAAACTGCGAAAAGCGCGAGAACTCAGGAGTCAGGGGATGGCTGTCCATCCATCCTCCGGCGGCATAACGGAAAAAGTCGGTGCCGGGATCGGCACTCAGGTCCATGTTAGCCTTGTCTATACCCGAGCCCAGCGGGGTCTGGGCGTATGCAGTTCCGGCAAGCAGGGCTGTCATAAGCAATAAGTTTTTAATTTTCATTTTATAGTAAAGTTGATTGTTTATTTCCAAGCGGGTGATTTCCATGCAAGGGGAATGTCGGGAAGGCGCATGTACGGCCCTATTCGGCAGTAAGGGCGTTGCATTCCTCCTCTGCGGTCATCCATTCTTCCTCCGCTGCCGAGAGTAGTCGCTGCACCTCGGCATATTTCGAGAACAGGTCGGAATCGTTGCCACCTTCGGGGGTCGAGAGGCGGGCTTCAATCTCCTTTTTCTGCTGTTCCAGCTCAGTCACGCGGTTTTCGCATTCCTCCACCTTCTTTTGGGCCTTGCGCAGGAGCTTGGCGCGTTCCTTTTGTTGCTCATAGCTGAGCCGGCCCGTCGTGGGTACCTTTTCCGGCCCATCGTCCGCCGTATTGGCAGCTGTGCTGAGGTGCAACTCGTCCAGGCTTTCGATGTCCTTTTTTCGCAGGAAATCATAGATGCCGCCCAGGTGCTCGCGCACCAGTCCACCACCGAACTCGTAGACCTTGTCCACCAGTCCGTCCAGAAATTCACGGTCGTGGCTGACCAGAATTACTGTGCCGTCAAACGCATGTATGGCCTCTTTCAGCACATCCTTGGTTCGCATGTCCAGGTGATTGGTTGGCTCGTCCAATATAAGGAAGTTTACCGGCTCCAGCAGCAGTTTGATCATCGCAAGTCGGCTTCGCTCGCCGCCACTCAGCACTTTTACTTTCTTGTCCGAGGCCTCGCCGCCAAACATAAAGGCGCCGAGGATGTCGCGAATCTTCAGCCGTATATCGCCACGGGCCACGCGGTCGATTGTATCGAACACGGTCAGGTCGCCGTCGAGCAACTGTGCCTGGTTTTGGGCATAGTAGCCTATCTCCACATTGTGCCCGAGCTTCAGGTTGCCCGAGTAGGGTATTTCGCCCATGATGCACTTCACCAGGGTGGACTTGCCCTCGCCGTTCTTTCCCACAAAGGCTACTTTTTCGCCGCGCCGGATGGTCAACGTCACGTCGTGGAAGACGCAATGCGAGCCATAATCCTTGCGTACATCTTCGCAAATCACCGGATAGTCACCGCTGCGCGAACAGGGTGGGAATTTCAGGTGCAGCGAAGCGTTGTCAACCTCGTCCACCTCAATGGGGACCATCTTTTCCAGCTGCTTGATACGGCTTTGTACCTGCACTGCTTTCGTGGGCTTGTAGCGAAAGCGTTCGATGAAGTCGCGGATGTCGGCCATCTCCTTTTGCTGGTTTTCGTAGGCCCGCAGCTGCTGTTCGCGTCGCTCGGCACGCAGGCGTACGAACTCGTCATATTTCACCTTGTAGTTGGCTATCTTGCCGCACGAGATTTCCATCGTGCGGTTCGTCACGTTGTTGATGAAGGCCCGGTCGTGGCTGACCAGCACCACCGCACCGGCTGAGCGTGCCAAGAAGCCCTCCAGCCAGCGGATGCTTTCGATGTCCAGGTGGTTGGTCGGCTCGTCCAGCAGGAGTACGTCCGGACGGCGCAGCAGGAGCTTGGCCAGTTCGATTCGCATACGCCATCCACCCGAGAACTCCTTTGTCGGCCGCTGCCAGTCACTTTGCGAAAAGCCCAGACCTGTCAGCGTGCGCTCCATCTCGGCATGGTAGTTCATGCCGCCCATCATGTTGAATCGGTCGTTTTCGTGGGTGAAGCGCTCCACCAGTTCCATGTATTCGGGGGAATCATAGTCTGTGCGTTCGGCCAGCTGGTTGTTCAGCCGGGCTATCTCGTCCTGCATCTCGCTGATGTGGGCAAAGGCCGTTTCCGTTTCCTCGATGACCGTGCGCTCATCGGCCAGTACCATCACCTGTGGCAGGTAGCCAATGGTTGTCCCACGGGCCGTGGCGACCACTCCGCTTGTAGGCGCCTGCAGACCTGCCAGAATTTTTAGCAGCGTACTCTTGCCTGCTCCGTTCTTGCCGACCAGCGCAATGCGGTCTTTGGGATTTACCACAAAGGACACGCCGCTGAACAACGGACGCGCCCCAAACTCTACGGACAGGTTCTCAACACTAATCATTTCAGGTGGGTTCTATATATTAGTTGCAAAGGATGGTAGGCATCTGTCTTGCTTGGATGTCTTCGCGCCTCTCGCATCGTATCTTTGCGTTTTCATTTTTCGACCATTTTTCGCAAACCGCACACCGTCTTTGCCGGTCATTAGCCGGGGAAGGCCGGTTGCAGTTGCTGCATACGAAAAGTTCCGGCTTCCAAGGGCGTTGCAAAATAGGCCCGGCCGGAATCACACACTGCAAAAGTACCACTTATTTTCCGACTTCGCAAGGGACGCAGTCTTCATTTTTTCCGACGCCGGGGCCCGCAGGCTGGGAGCGGCGCATCCTGCCTCCCGCCGGACCGGACTTCAAACGACGGATCTGCCTAATCCCCTGTGACCCCGTAGACCTCAGCGTGGATGGTGGCGCGTACTTCGTCAAAGTGCTCCTCTAAGAAGTCCGATACCGTCGTCATCAGCAGGAGGGTGAGGCCCTCTGTCTCTTCCCAAGGGCGATAGGGAGGCTGCACGTAGGCCCTTTCGCACAGGCTGAAGCCATTCCGTTCGTAGAAAGAAATCCTGCGCCGGGCCGTCTCTGTGGTGGGCGGTTCCACTTCGAGCACGATGGGACGGTCTCCCTCGGCCTGCTGGAGCAGGCGCAGTGTTGTCGTCCCGATGCCGCCACCCCGCAGGTTGGGGGCGGTGGCAAAGTGCTCCACATAGGAGAAACGGTCGAAGCGCCATGTGCTTAGGAAACCTGCCCAAAGCGGGCGCTGACCGCGACAGTCGTAGATGCCTGCGAAGTCGGTATCATCGCAGTGCATGTCCGCCAATTGAAAGGCGGAGTGGGTATCTTCTTTGAGACAGTTACTCATTTTCTGAAAGGTTTTTGCAGGAATCATGCGCAGCCCTACTGACTGGAAACGCAGTCCTTGCCTGAGTATGGAAAATGTAAGCGTTAATATCTTGGAAACAAGCCCGATATGGCTGTTTCTTCGTGCAAAGTTACAACAAAGGCCGCACCCAGTCAAATAAAAGCTTTTTTTTCTGCTATTGCTGTCCGCTAAGAGTTTTTAGCGACAGAGAAATAGATGGCTATAGAACTCCCGTTTCGGGCGTTTCCGCAGGAAAGAAAAAAACGGAGCCTCTCCCCCGACCCCTCTCCTAAAGGGGAGGGGAGGAGAAGACAAATTACTATGTTTGCAACGAGAAGCCGCTCACTATGGCTAAAACAGACG
>SFCP01000069.1 GCA_004558535.1 Bacteroidales bacterium
TGCAGCCTGCGCAGATTTATCCGGCAGATAGATAAAACTCTCTCCTTTGTAGTTTTTCCCAAGTGCTTGGTAATTTTTCCCAAGTGCTGTCTGCAAAGGGCCTTCTGCGCCTGCCGAATGACCGTGAACCACCAGAAAAGCACCGGAGCAGCCTCGCGTCTGCTGCAAGGTTGCTCCGGTGCAATGCAAAGATAATACATTTTCGGGCGAAATCCAAATGGCCGTTTGCGGCGTTAACATTTGATTTGCCCCTCCACCATGACGTGAAAAAAGTGAGCCGGGCGGTGCGACATGCAAAAGAAAAAGAGGGAGACGGCATGGGCAGTAGGAAACTTTTTTGTATTTTTGCGGCGTTTTGTGAGTATGTGCATTTGCATCCCCCTCACAGACAGGAAGCTCGGCTGTCCTCTCCGCTCCTCTCCGCCGCGAGGCGTCCTTGCATTTTGCGCCCACACTGTGTCAACAGACACTTCCGGGGCGCGTTAAAAAAGATGGTAATATTGCATATTTCGGGCTGCGGCTCAGCATAATCCAAGTAAACTTGGCTTCTGCGCTCGCCTTGCACCGGAATTGCATATTTCGGGCTGCGGCTCAGCATAATCCAAGTAAACTTGGCTTCTGCGCTCGCCTTGCACCGGAATTGTTTTAGCCCGACACACTTTTTTCCAAGTATTTTATCAAATAACATTGTTTCTATGAAAAGTCTATACGCTAAGCTCACAGCAGTCCTCATGGGAAGTGCTGTCTGTTTGTCCGTAGGAGCACAGTCGACCGGGAATGACCCCGCCGGCACATCACGCACAGAGCGGGTGCTGACTTACGGCGATTGGTATGGGGCCACGACGGAACACCTGCCCACGCTCATTACAACCTATTTCTACACGGCCGATGGCAAATTGGCCCGTACGCTCTCGGGACGCTATCAGCTCGGCGACAGCGAAACCACGCCCGAAGTGGAAAAGCGGGGAGACATAAAGCCCGAGAGTTTTACGATTTATGATTACAACGAGGACGGCGTGCTGTGGCGTGTCCGCGAACGCAAATACGGCGCTGTGGACGGCTACTACTCGGGATGGAAGGAAGAAAGCGTCAAGGAAGTCTACACCTTCGACGCAGCGGGCCACAAGCTGACAGGAGAAAAGGACCGCGACAATTTCACCTATACCTGGGAGGGCGACCGTCTGGTCGTGGAGACGGACACCACGGACAATGGTACATGGATTTACACGAAGCGGTACGCTGACTTCGTGGAGGGTACGGACGATTGCCCGCAGTATGTACTGCAGACAGGTACGTACAACAACTACATCCTGACACAGGAATATGATGCAGCCCATCGCCTGGTGAAAACCAAGACCTATAAAATCGCCAATGCCGAAAAGGACGAAAACGGACAAATCATCGGCGGCGAAAAGGGCGACCTGTATCAGCAGCAGGAGTGGACGTACGACGAGAGCGGCGAACTGCAGCTCTACCTCTCCTCCTATTGGAACAGCGGCACAGGCGAACTGGTGCCCGACTGCAAGGACGAATACGTATGGAGCGATGAAGAGGGCGGCACGGTGCTGACCACTTATCGTTACGCTTCGGGCAAATGGGCCGTATTTGGCAGCCCGAAAGTCTATGTCAAGGCATCATACAACGATGCGCCCACTGTGACGAATTTGTCGCTGACGACGGTCGCCGACCTGCCCAACACGGTGTATGTACAGTTCACCGCCCCCGAGGGAATGCCCGAAGGGACGAAGTGGAAGGTGTACCGCAACGGTGTGCTGCAGGGCGAAGCGCAACTGCTGCAGGGCATGATGAGTTATACGGACCAAGAAGTAGCCAATGGCAAGTGGGATTATTTCGTACAGGCCGAATTTGGTGAAGCAGCAGGTGTGGCCTATGTGTCGAACATCGTAGAGAGGGAATTTGATACGGAGCTGCCTGCCGTCACCAAGATTACCTGTCTGGAAAGCGGCAGAATAGACGGTAAGTATGCCTATCGTTTGGCTTGGCAAGCACCGGACACCTACTTCGTAGTCAAAGGGTACAACGTAATCCTGAACCCCAAATCCTACGATCCCAATCCGCCTGCACAAAATGAAACGCTTATCACAGAGCCCAACTACCTGCTCACAATGACCGACTACGACCAGTTGGAGAATACCATCATCGTGGAAGCTGTCTACAATATCGGATTTGTCAAGTCGGAACCTGTGACATTCGTATTGAACCCGAACAACTACATCTCGTCTACGACAGAGAAAAAGAAGAGTGCGGTATACACCTACGGCGACGTGTTGGGCAACACCGGCAGCAGCACACCGAGCAAGGTGGAGAACTTCTACTATGATGCTACGGGACGCTTGGTGCGTTCCACACTGAGCGGTTATCAGTTGGGGGATGACCCCGACACGCCGGAAGTGGAACAGGCCGGTAGCCTCATGCCGATGAGCTACAACATCTATGACTACAACGAGGACGGCAGATTGAGTAAGGTCAGAAAGCGCGAATATGGCGTATTCAGCGGATACGACCGTGCCTGGAATGAGAAATTCACCACCGTAGAATCCTACGAGTACGACGATGCCGGACACATCATCAGTTGCGTGCAGGACATCGCCCAAATGTATGAATACACATGGGAGGGCAACAACATTCTGACGGAAAAGAAATACGCCATAAGCAGCACTACGAAAAATGCGCTCTATACCATGACCTTCGCAGACTTTGTGGAAGGAAAAACCAACCTGCCCCAGTCCGCGCTGAAGGTTAGCGCCAATGCCAATGCCACGGCCAACAACCGCGTGTATGAAATGAAGTACGATGCTGCGGGACATATGATAGAACGCACCGAGTATAAGTACGGTTCGAATGTAGTAAAAGACGAGAATGGTGTGGTAATCGCTGCCGACAAGGGACAGCCCTACATCGGAGAGACCTGGACATACGATGCAGCCGGCAGGCTGGTGCAATACGAAAAGAGCCAATGGAAAACTTCGGCCGGTGCCTTGGTGCCCTCCGTGCGCAAGGTCTACACGCCGATTGCCCGTGGCACACGCGAGGAAAGCTACACCTACACCGTCATGGACGGCACGGAAGCGTGGACAAAATCAAGCCTGACCACGGAAACGGTGGAAAGCGAATTTTTCAACGAGACGGCACCGGGCACACTGACCATCACCGATGTAGCGGGCGAACCGAACACGGTACAAATCAGTTGCGCATACCCCACCTTCAACTTTAGCAAAGTACCGACTTTCGAAGTATTCCGCAACGGATACAAGGTGGGCGTCGCCAACTATGAGGAAGGCACACTGACCTATACGGACAAAGAGGTGCTCAACGGCGAATGGGACTACTTCGTCAAGGCTGTAGCTCCCACGGAGGGCGTAGAATACCTTACCAGCAATGTGGCCGAAAAAACGTTTGATACCGAACTGCCCATGGCGCAGAACATCCACTTCCCAATCAATGGAAAAGATGCGGCGGGCAACTACTGCCTGACGGTGGCTTGGGACGCTCCCGAGACCGACCTCGCTATCAAGGGATACAACGTATATAGCAACATCAAGGCTGTCACGGCCAACCCTGCACCCGACAACGGCGTGACGCCGCTCGACAATACGACACGCAGCTATGATTACCAATGGTCTTCGGTAACGAGCTTGGAAAATACATTCTGTGTGGAGGTCGTTTACAACATCGGTAAGGTGAAGAGCGACAACATACCCGTCACCCTCAGTGCAGAACCGGTAGGTATCGTAGCCGTAGAAAACAACACCGACCTTTCCTATGCAGATGGATGGGTACACGTGGCCGGAGCTTACACCTGCTTGGACGTATATAGTGCAGGCGGTGCCCTTGTACGCCGTTTAGCCGGAGGTCTGCGTCATGACCTGAGCACCCTTCCCGCCGGCGTGTACTTGCTGAAGCTGCAAGGTGCTGATGAAACGAAAGTCTTGAAGATTGTAAAAAAATAATTTCCAAGGATACTTATAACATATAATAGGAGGGCCGGTGTATGAGGAATAGGCCGGCCCTCCCCTTTTCATGCAACGAACAGAAAATTATCGATGAGACACTTACAGCAAGCCCTTAGGCCCACTCTGCGCAAATGCGCCCTCGCTCTGTGCGGATTACCCTCCCTGCTGTTTGCACAAACGGCAGGTCTGAGTGAGAGTTTTAATAGTGGGATTCCCGCTACCTTTCAGAACCTGGACAGGGATGAGTGGCCGCTCGGCGACGGATTTCGCGGCAGCGTGAGCGGCAGTTGGTACGTTGGTTACGCATATGCCCGACAGGGGAAAGTGGCCATGAGCACCTCGCGGCACTCGGTGAAGGCACCGGCCGAAAATTGGCTGATCACGCCGCAACTTACGTTGGGCAATGAGGAGACGTGGCTGACGTGGGATGCCAGGTCTATGCACTACGACCTGCCCGAATCGTACAAGGTGATGATTTCCACGACCGACAATGACCCTGAGGATTTTGTGGAGTTGGCACGCGTGGACGCCGAGAGCTATGCATGGGCACACCACATGGTGGCACTGACAGGGTACGAAGGGAAAAGTGTCTACATCGCTTTCCTGCACGACAGCGACTCTAAATTTATCTTAGCCCTGGATAACCTCTACGTCGGCGAACTGACCGAAACCGCATTCGAGGGGCACAACCGATCGAAGTATTTCTGTGGCGACGTAGGGACAACCCCCGTTTGTGGCAGCATACGCAATGTGGGCGGTCCTGTGGAACTGATCGAGCTGGTCTGCGTAAGCGGTGTGCAGGAATGGTCTGTTCCCACCACAAATGCGACTTTTCATCCCAACGAAGAATGGGCGTTCAGCTTCGACCTGCCGGTGCGGGTGGGCGAAACAACGCACTATGATGTCTATGCCGTCACGAAGTCAGGCAATCGCTATCCCGTCCTGTCCGACAGCGTGATTTGCTCGTATTATCCGCGCACACTGCTTGTGGAGAAAGCCACCGGAACATGGTGTACGGCTTGCCCGGGTGTTATACCCTTTATCAACAAACTGAAAGACCGCTACGGTGACGAGGTAGTGTGTGTGGAGTCGCACTCCGAGTACCAGAATATTGCCGGCCTCTCCTACCCCATCTACGACCGGGGGATGGCAACGTCGAATTATCCGGTTATCTATTACAACCGCGCCCATGAATATCCGCAATACGACACGAAGAGCAAGTTGGAAAATGTCATCCTCCGCCCCACGGTAGCACTGACCAACTTGGCAGTGGAACAGCAGGGCGACGACTCCATCCAAGTACACGCACAAGTGGTCTTTGCCGAGGATTTTGACAACACATCAGACAAATTCCGCTTGGGCTTTGCCATACTTGAAAAAGAAATTCAGCTGCCCATCCCTTTCCAAAAGAATAATGCCACCCAACTCGTCAGCGAAGAGTATGCCCTGATAGGATCGCCCATCCCGGCAGACTTGATGTTCTACCACAACGTGGTACGCGGGACGGAGAGCGCTTTCCTCGGAGTGGCACATAGCCTGCCGGCACAGTTGACTGCAGGCGAAACCTACGATTTCGACACCGCTTTGGAGATTCCCGAGAACGTGGCAGACCGCAGCCGGCTGTCCGTTGTCGTCTTTGCATTGAACTACTGGACCGATGAAGTGCTGAATGTCTCCGAAGCGCCCTTGCAATATACACCGACAGGGATTGGTGGGACGGAGCAGTCGGCGCAAAGTATTCACATCCAACCCAACAAAGAGGGCTGTCAGATTTATTTCCCCGAAAATGCCCCCTACGTGGTACGTGTGTATAGCCTGACGGGAACTCTCTTGAAGACATACCAGGGCTGTGACGACACTGCAATGGTGAGCTTGGCAGATGCCGGGACCGGTGCTCCCTGCCTTATCCATGCAGCGCAAAAAAACAAGTCCTGCTCACGCCTGATAAGAATCCATCCGTAGAATTTGAACTCATATCATAATACAAAAATACAAATGAAGAAAAAGATTTTATCGTGTTTGCTAATCGCCCTATGTGCTGCCTTTTCCTACGCACAGGACGGTTATGTGATACTCACTTCCCCTGAGGTGGCAGTGGAGTATCAAGTGGTCGCCATCTCGCCCAATGGCAGATGGGCTTGCGGTAACATCAACGATGGAAACTATCGCGGCTTTGTTTGGGACCTTGTTTCGGGCGAAGTGACCGAGCTTTCCTCGGCCGGCGACATTACCATTGCGCTGGATGTCAGCAATGATGGAACGGTGGTGGGAAGTTTCACAACCAACGAAGGAACTCCCAACAACGCCCCGGTGGAAACCTACGGAAAATGGAAGGATGGTCGCTGGGAAGCACTGAGCATTGTCGAGCCCTCCACCGGCAACCGCATCAGTATGGATGGATATGCCGGCTGTATCAGTGCAGACGGCTCCACCATCGGCGGCATCGGTGGTTATAGCGGTAACTACGTGCCGGTGGTTTGGGTGAACGGTGAGCTCCACATTGTGGAGAACTACACGGGAGCCGTCTACGGCATCTCCTCGGACGGCAAGATGCTGTGCGGCTGGTCCAATCACCCGCAGAAATACAACCGTAGTTGCGCCATTTGGACCAGTTCGGAGAACGGCCTGTACGATGTAAAGACCTACACGGATTTGGAAAGCCTCTACAGTGCCGGTCCTTTCTGTGTAGCCCGCCGCTTCTCTCCCAACGACAAGTACGTGGTGGCCTACAACCGTGTGTACAATACCGAAACGCACGAAGCCACTGTTTTCAATTTCAACGAATTTGCCGGTTTTGAGTTCTACGGTGTCAACAATGACGGCTCCGTCTACGGACAGTACGGCGAGACGCTGGCCACCTCCCATGCTGTTATCAAGGCATTGGACGGCACCACTACCGATGTCCGTCAAATGCTGATCGAGAAAGGCGTAAATCTGGACAAGTACCCCACACTTATCACGGTCGCCGGCATCAGCGAAGATATGAAGTCCATTGCCGTTGTGGCTTACGATACGCTGGACATTCCCCGCTCTTTGGTCATCAAGTTGGACGTCGATACGCTCCACAGTGCCCCCGTCGCTCTGAAATCCCGCCTGCTGGAGGGTCTCAACAGCGTAAAGCTTACTTGGAAAGCCCCGCTGAGCAACCAAGGCGCAGTAAAGGGTTACAACATTTATCGGGATGGCACGCTGATAGCCACAACATCGCAGAGCGATATGCAGTATTATGACCGCAATCTGCCGGAGGGCACTTACAGCTATACCGTCCGGGCCATCTATGCCGACGAATTGTCCGAGGAGGGCGAACCCTTGTCCGTGACGGTAGCGGGCGTAGAACCTACTGCGCCGCGCAACCTGATTGCCGTGCAGTCGGGACTGAACGATGTGCGCCTCATGTGGGAAGCCCCCTATCGCGCCCTGCCCCAGTACAGTTACTACAACGCTACCCACCAGTTAGGAGGTATGGGCGGCGGCACATTCTCCTTCGAAACGGCCATTCGTCTCCGCGAACAGGAACTCAGCCTCTACAAGGAGGGCGGTTATACCCTGAGCGGTGTTTCTTTCCGCCCCATGTCCCGTCAAAATGGATGGAAAGTAGCACTCTACCACGCCGACGATATGACCACTCCCTTCTACGAGGAAAGCATTCCGGCAGAGGGACTTTGCTATGGCGAGGAAAACCGCTTTACTTTTACCACTCCGCAGGAAATTCCGGCCAGTGGTGATGTCATTCTCAGCATCAAGGTAGACGTGACCGGATTTGGCGGCTACAACGTGATAGGTATCGCAGTGGCCAAACCGGATGCTGGCTACTCCGACCTGCTCCGTCAGGAGGGACAGGCGAACTTCTTCTCCATGTACGAAGCCGGCATGAATGCCGAGGAGGGTGCCTACGAATACAACATGAGCTGGTCCATGGGCATGCTCTTTGACAAGGCTGCCGCCACACATTCTCCCATCCGGGACTACACCATCAGCGCCAATGGCAACACTGTCACCACAGTGGCTGCTACGAACTATCGTCACGATGCCCTGCCCGATGGCAACTATCTCTATCAGGTTGTGGCCAATTATGCCGATGGCACAGCGTCGCTGGCTGCTACGACTGAACTCGACGTGGTGCGCAACGAAAGTGTCTACAAGACGGTGACCCCGAAGGTGACGACCAAGGGCGATGCTGCCACGCTTAGCTGGGAGACCCCTGTCAATGACGACGAACAATATGTGACCTACGCCAGCGATACGAATACAGGTGGTTTGGTAGGTGCAGAGGCCGACCAGTTCAGTTATATGGTGGGTGCCAAGTACAGCACCGAGAAGTTGCGCCACTTCCAGGGCTACCAGATTACCGGCTTCCGCTTCTATCCGCTGAATGATGCCGACTATGCCTTCATCCTGCAAAAGGACGGCGAAGAAATCGTTTACCAGGAGCTGATGCGCGGCACAGACTACGTGCTCAACCGCTGGAACACAGTGATGCTGGACGAACCGATTGACGTCGACCCGTTTGCCAATTATTTCCTCGTCCTCGACTGCTACGATGTGACGCCCAACAAAGCCCCCATCGGCATGGACGACCAAATTGCCTATCCCGGTGTGTCCGACCTCTACTCTATCGATGACGGACAAACTTTCCTCTCTCTCTACTCGCAGGGCGGCAAGAACGCCAACTGGATGATCGGACTCGTAGTGGCCGATGCCAACCCCAAGGCACTCCCCATCGAGGGCTACAACGTCTACCTGAGCAATGTGCTGCAGAACGAAACACCCCTCAACGAGACGCACTATACCTTCTCCGGCCTGGAGGAGCGTCCCTACCAAGCCCGTGTCAACCCCATCTATGGCAACGGCATCGGCGAAAAGCGAAGCAACGCCGTGACCTTTGTCATCGACTTCTCCACAGGCATTCAGAAACTGACCGACGCCGGAGTCAGCTTGACGCGTAGCGCTGACCAGATTACCTTGCAGGGAGGCCATGTACGTACGGCAGCACTCTACAATGTTGACGGCCGCTGTGTGGCAACTGCCCAGGGCAATTCCCTCTCGGTTCGCCACTTGGCCCCCGGTACCTATATACTCAAGGCAAACGTTGACGGCCACGATTATGCTGTGAAGTTGCAAAGATAAAGCAGCAAGAGAGAATCCGACAATTATTCTTGGGGAGTCAAGGTACTCGGCCTTGACTCCTCATCAAATTTCATATTTACGGCTGCGGCTCGGCAATTAAAGCAAGCTTTATTGCGCTCGCCTTGCACCGTAATTTCCTCTTCCCCCTCAAAAAAAACATGAAACGCATCCTTTCTATCGTCAACCGCAAGGCCGGTGTGCGCTTTGGCACTGACGGCACGCAGGGCATGGCCATCTACATCCCCGCCGAAAAAGCCGCTGCGCTAAAGGGCGCCACCTTGACCGGTTTGCGCGCAGCCTTCAGCACAGGCCAAATCACAAACATGCAAATTTTTCTTACGCGCGAACTTGGCGGTCAGCCCATTGCCACAGCCTCTGTGACGGGAGCTGCCACCATCTTCAAGCAGTTCTACTTCGACCAGCCCGTCACACTGGATGGCGAAGCATTCTATTTGGGCTACACACTGACCGTCTCCACCAGTTATTCGCCCCACCTCTTTGATGCTGCGGCCGACTTCTCCGACGGCATCGCCTGGGCACTGTCGGACGGCAACTGGATCGACGTTTCCCGCCGCGGCTACGGAGCGCCCAATCTGCAACTGATGCTCGAGGACGCCCCTACTTTCACCGACCTCATCATGAAGCCGATTGCCGTAAACGGCTTCTTCAAGGTAGGTAGTACGGCCGAATTTTCGGGACAGGTATTCAACTTTGGCACAGCCCCCGTCGAGGGTCTTGAGGTCCTCTGCAAGACCGGCGCCATCCTCACTCGCTATGCCCTGCCCGAGGTCACCATCGCTCCCGGAGCGGTCTACGACTTCAATATGCCGGCGCAGGAGCTGAGCGACCAGGGAGATTTGTCCATCACTCTGACCGCCGAAACGACCGAAAGCACCGAAGTGCATCCCGACGACAACTACGCCGACACACATATCTACATCTATCCCCTTGACGTGCAGCGCAACGTATTGGTGGAGCAGTTCACCACACAGCAATGCTCCAATTGTCCGATGGGACACAAGGTCGTCGAAGCGGCGTTGGAAAAGGGTCCCGACAACTATATCACCGTGGCTCACCACTCCGGTTTCTACACGGACATCTATACCATGTCAGAGGACAACGACTACCTGTGGTTCTACAACTCGGGTAGCACCTTTGCCCCCGGCGTCATGTTCAACCGCCGCCCCGCCACTGACGGTGCAGCCTCCGTGGTCCTCGGAGCAAACGACAATGGCGAGGTCACCGCAGGCATACAGGCAGCCTCCGTGGTCGCCCCCTACATGGGCATCACCCTGGCCAATTCCTACGATGCGCTTTCGGGAAAAGGCATTGTCACGGCATATGTCACCACCTACCAGTCGCCCTCGGACGAAGTACACCGACTCAATCTTTGCCTGACGCAGGACAACCTTGTGGGCACACAGGCCGGTGCAGGCGATGGCTATGTACACAACCACGTGTTCCGCGGAGCCATCAACGGCACCTGGGGCGAGGACATCGATTTGATACCCGGACAAACCGTCGTACGGTCCTACGAATACGAGATCAAGGACTACATCACCTCCCCGGTCAACAAGGTGAGCATCCCCACCGACACCACCCGGATGCACATCGTGGCATTTGTCAGCGATGCCACCTCTTCGCCGCTGACCTGCTATGTGTGGAATGCCGCACAGATTGCCGTGACCGAGGCCGGTGGCATCCCCGAGGGTATCACCGCCGCGCCGTCCGCAGCACAGCCCACGCTGCAGCTTGCCCCACGGCTGCTACGTCGTGCGCCTCACATCGCCGGAGGGCAGCGTCACGACGCGCAAAGTCAGTCTGTAGCATTTCCCTCGGAGGGGCTGACCTTTACTTTCAGCTCGTCGTTTTTCAAAAAAAGGGAAAACATTGAGAAAACAAAAAATCCAAAGCATCCATGAGACATTACTTTCCCGGAATACAGGCTCGCCCGAAAGCCCCCGGCATGCAGCTCGTCGGCATACAGGCCACGCTTCGCCTGCTGCTTGCAGCCATCACCCTCCTCCCCCTGTCGCAGGCGTTGGCACAGTG
>SFCP01000070.1 GCA_004558535.1 Bacteroidales bacterium
GGGCGGCGCCACCAGCACACCCTCGTCGCAAAGCGCCCAGTGCTCGGCAGTCTACAGCGGCAGCAATGCATCGACGGGCACCACCTACTCCGTCACCGACAGCGCCGGCAACCACGTGCTCAGCGTCACGGTGCCGCGCTCCTACTCCTCGATGACGATGCTCTTCTCGGCACCTGAACTGCTGCAATCGGGCACCTACGCCATCAAGACGGGCTGCACACTGAGCGGCGGAACGGACTTCCACGGCCTGGTGACGGGCGGCACGGCCTCGGGCGGCTCGCAGCTGAAATCCTTCACCACATCCTCGAAAGTCACCACGGTGCGGTAAATAATACCCACCGCCCCTCATCTTCAAGAGGCTGTGTCGTAATTAAAGATTACGGCGCAGTCTTTTTTGATAAAACAACTGGTTGGCCATATCCAGTCGCAAAGCTTTCAGCATCCACCAGCGACCATAGCGCTTGGCCTTCACTAATAGGCAATAGGCAGTCTCATGGCATAGCTCCATCTCCGTGAATGTGCCATTTACTCCATCAAAGCCATCCTCTTAACAGCCCGGTGCCGATGTCTCCACCTTTTCTATCTCCCAATTGCTCATTCCAGTGATATTGAAACTGACAGTAAATTGGACGTCATAACCCTTCACAAGGGTTAGTCAGACTTTCCCACACGAGACCACGCAATCACATATTTCTTTCCGCAATTCCATGAATCCACCCTGATTGCGCCCTGATTGCGCGAACTAAGGCCTATGGAAAAAGCTGGCAAACCTTTTACGCAATCGCATTTTTCCTTACCTTTGCAACGGCTATTAATTTAATGGCCATTAAATTAATGACGATTAAATAATCTGCGCATGAAATTCTACGATCGTGAGGATGAACTAAATACGCTCAAAAAGAATTGGGAGCAATCTGCTTCTCACTCGATGATGACCACCATGATCGGTCGCCGACGCATCGGTAAGACCTCCCTACTGCTGAAAAGTGCGGAAGGGCAGAAGTCGCTCTATCTCTATGTCTCTAAAGACAACGAGCAAATGCTGTGCAGTAAATTCCAACAACAGGCTGAGCGGCAATTGGGGCTGCACATACATGGCAGGATCAACTCCTTCGGGGCGCTGTTGGAGGAGTTGATGCTCTATGGGCGCACAATCCACTACACCTTGATCATCGACGAGTTTCAAAATTTCCTCAGTGTCAACAAGGCCATACCCAGCCAGATACAAGACGTTTGGGATCGATACAAAGACAGCACGACGGTCAACCTCATCCTTTGCGGCTCCATCTATTCGATGATGAAACGGATCTTCGAGAACGGCGACGAGCCCCTTTACGGTCGTCGTGACTCCGCCATACGGCTGCATCCCTTCCGCACGGAGGTGCTCCGGCTTATCCTGCGTGATCACAATCCAAATTTCAAACCCGACGACCTGCTCTGCCTCTACATGCTGACAGGTGGAGTGGCCAAATACGTGGCGCTACTGATGGACGCCAAGGCCACCACCCGAGAAAGAATGTTGAAATATGCCACCGCTGCCGACTCTCCGTTCATCACGGAGGGCATTGAGCTGCTTGTGTCAGAATTTGGGCGTGACTATGGCACCTACTTCAGCATCCTGCAGCTCATCGCTGCCGGCATGACCACCCAAAGCGAGATAGACAGCATAATCGGTAAGAACTCAGGCGCCTACCTGGGCAATCTCTACGACGACTACTCATTCATCACCAAAAACACCCCGCTGCTGAGCAAACAAGGTGCCAGAAACATCCGCTGGAGTATCGATGATTGCTACCTTCGCTTCTGGTTTCGCTTCATCTATCCCCATCAGGGGATGATCGAGGCCGGGCAAACCGCACTGCTCCACCAATATATCACCGACAATTACGAACAATTCACAGGACGCACCCTCGAACGCTGGTTTCAGACCCAAGCCATGGAGAGCGGTAAATACACCCGTGTGGGCAACTGGTGGGACCGTTGTGGGGAGAACGAACTCGACCTTGTGGCCATCAATGAGTTCAACCACACAGGCATGATTGCTGAAGTGAAACGCAACGAGCGGAAAATCAGCTTAACTGCCCTGGAAAACAAGGTCGCCGCCCTGCCACAAAAGGACTTCGCTAAATACCAATTCCAACTGCAAGCTCTTTCGTTGCAGGAAATCTAAGGGATGCCAATGCAAACCCCGTTTTGCTTAACACGTTCGAAGTTTCATGTCAAGCAAATCCCATTTTGCTTAACACGTTCGGAGTTTCATGTCAAGCAAACCACGTTTTGATTAACACGTTCGGAACATCATGTCAAGCAAACCCCGTTTTGCTTAACACGTTTGGAATTTCATGTCAAGCAAACCCCGTTTTGTTTAACACGTTCGGGGCGGCCTGTTGAGCAGTTTCTATTTTCTCTGGAGGAATATATCGACCAAAGCGGTATTGATGTAGTAGTTTTCCTTGCCCATTTTCACCTTTTGCAGCAAGCCTTTATCTACAATCAGCTCCAAGTATTTACCGGCTGTCTGGCGGGAAACCATCATATCGCGCTCCATGAATTCAATTTTTGTGTACGGGTGCTTGAACAGGTTGTTCAGCAATTCGTCTTTATACTGCCTTCCAAAGATTGGGCTAAGTATTCCCTTGTACGTAGCCATGAGTTCGGAGATGGCGTTAATCAAATGAATGGTATCACGCGCCGTTTCCTCCACACCACGAAGTATAAAGAGAATCCAATTCTCCCATTCGCGATAATTATCCGTATTCTTGTCCCTAATAGTTTGTATCAGGCAATAATACTCGGCCTTGTTCCTGGTAATATATCGGCTCAGGTACAAAATAGGCAGGTCCAGCAATCCACTTGTGATAAGCATTAAGATATTAATGATGCGACCTGTCCGTCCATTTCCGTCATAAAAGGGATGGATACTCTCGAACTGGTGGTGCACAATTGCCATTTTAATCAAAGGGTCCAGGTCGCAGAGCAAATCATCATTGATGAAGCGCTCCAAATTGGCCATCAAACGCTCCACTTCCGGCCCCTCCTGCGGCGGTACATAGACGACCGTACCATCTCCGCGGCGAAGCATGGTTCCCGGGACCGACCTGAAACCGGCGTTGTTGTGCTCCAATTGCTGCTGTATTTCCTTTATGTCGTTGCAAGTCAGTATACGTCGGTTTTTTACCAGCCGGAAGCCACATTCAATGGCTGCCCGGTAGTTCAATACCTCCTTTGCAGCCGGATTTGCAAAGGATTTCATATGGAGGTCTGTCTTGTACAGATCATCCTGGGTGGTGACAATGTTTTCCAGAAAAGAACTTTCCCTGGCTTCCTGAAGTGTCAGTGTGCTGATCAGTATGCTTTCGTTAGGAATAGTTCCCATCAAACCGTGCAGCTGCGCCAAGCATCTGTGCGCAGCTACCAGCTGCCTCATCACCGCCTTTGATTCAAAATCATAAGGCAGTGGCAAGTCGGGTATGTTGTAGTATTCACTCATTATCAGCTCCTACTTATTTCTAATCACGTCGCCATTATTATAGTACTCTACGGTACCATCCTTGTGTGTGCGCTTTCCGTCCTTGAGTTGGTTCTTTTTGAAGAATACGCCATCGTAGACGCATCCCTCGCTGTCGGTGAATTTTCCATTTTTGAAGTACCCCATGACGAAGGTGCCCACATATTCTGCGCCGTTTGAGAACTTCATCGTGGCTTTGCCGGTATTGTCTTCGCACAGGCCGTTCTTGAAATTGCCTTTGTACGTACAAGTACGTCCGTCTCCCAAATGGGCTACGGCGGTGCCGTAGCCCTGTGGAAGGTTGTCGTTGCTCGTACTTACATTGCCGGTGTAGGAATATTCGTGAAAATACTCGGGTCCGAGCTTCACCCGGATCAGTGAGTCTCTGACGTACTTACTGTCTTCCTTTGTACTTTTATGTTCGATGGTCGTCTCGTCCGGTGTACGCTCCTTCGTATAACCTATGATTCTATACACTATGCAGAAGATAGAAACGGTTATCAATACAATAAATATGGCCTTTACTATATTGGATAGGAGGTTGGATTTCTTTTTCCTGCTTGTTTTATTTTTTATGCCGGATGGGTTGCTGTTGGCTACCTTTTTTTTCTCCAGATAATCCTTGACCTGCTTTACACATTGCGGCCTTTTCTTTCTGTCCGGCGACATCAGCCAGTACACCAGGTGGCGGGTAGTTTCGCTTACATCGGAGGGGAGTTGGAGCACCTTCTTGCCATTTTCAGCGATGTCTGAGGGCAGGGGCGGCTGCTGCCGTGTGAGGAGGTTGTACATGATGCCACCGAGGGCATAGAGGTCGGTCCATGGGCCTACCTTTTCGATATTCTGTTCAATCTGCTCCAGCGGCGCATATCCCTTCGTATAGTTCAATCCCGTATTGGTGACTTTGGGTCTTCCATTCTCCATCATTTTGCTGGAACCGAAGTCGATGAGCTTTACGATGCCGCTGCCCTCCTGCACAATTGCGTTGGCGGGCTTCAGGTCGAGGTGGAAGATGCCTTTCCCGTGGATGTATTCCAGCGCATCGAGCAATTGCTCCACCATGTGCATGACTTCCTCTTCCTTCAAGGGGCGGTCCAACTCCTTCATCAGGTTGTACAGATTGTATCCCTTGATATAATCCATCACATAGTAGGAAGTGCCGTTTTCGCTGAACAAATCTCTCACGCGAACAATATGCTCGTTGTCCAATGTACGGATCCGTTTGGCCTCGGTATGGAACTTTTTGTGCTGGGCATCGAATATGTCGCGATTACCGGTGGTACCGGTCGTCACTTCTCCGTCGGGCTCATGACGCACGCATATTTCCTGGATGTAAAACTCCTTGATGGCCACTCTTTCGTTCGTTTCGTTATCGATGGCCACATAGGTGTTTCCAAATCCGCCCGATGCCAGATGGGCGTCTATGCTGTACCGTCTCTTCAGAATCGTACCTTCGGGCAGGACGTTTTCGAAATTTATATTGCTCATTGTGGAGGAGAGGGATTATTGTATGGGAAGAGGGTTGCCGGAAGCCTTTACCGTACCACTACCTTCTGACTGACAATCTGTCCGGTGCTGCTGCTGCGTGCCGTGACCACGTAGACGCCCTTTTCGAGGGATGTGTCGGCTCGCAGGGCACGTCCGCCAGCGGTGAAGACGCGCACATTCTCGACGGGAAGCGAGCTGTGCAACTGCCCATGGCCATCGGTGTAGAAGCGTACCGTTTCGGTGGCACCGCCGGTGGCTGCATGGATGCCGGTCTCGGCACTGAACCGGCTGCTGCCGGCGTTGAGCACTTCATTCTGGCGCAGGTTGGAAGTGTCGTATTTGTGGACGAAAGCCACCACCTGGCAGTTGCTCCATACCCAGTCGCTGCCGATGTTGGCGGGTGCGTAGTCCATGCTGTAGGTATTGTCTTCGCCGAGCACGAGGCGGTCGCCGGTGGCCACGGTGCAGAAGTTGTGGCGGATGACACCGTTGTGACGGAAGCGTTCGCGCAAGTCAGCGGGTGCGTTTTCGTCGTCAAGTCCCATCTGCGGGTACTTATCGGCCGACAGGCTGTCCTCGATGAGGTACACCGAGAGGTAGAGAGGCACGCCCGAAGCGGCCATTTCGCTGTTGATGCGTCCCTCTACGTGGCAGCTCACCGTTCCACCCTCCTTGCCGACGGATATTTCCACCGAAGCCATGGCCGGACGCAGCGCAGCCTGCTTCAAGGCCTCTGCATAAGGCTCCACTTCGGCCACCTTGGCCGATATGACGGGTGCCTCCTGTCCTACGGGCACCAGACGGTCGTACATGACGGCGGGATTGTAGCTTCCGCCCTCGCCAAAGAGGAAGAGCAGCTGCCCGTCGACCGGCTTGGTGAAGACGTCGTCCTGGTAGCCGGAATGGTGGGTCACGTAGATGATGTCCGAGAGTGTATGCTCCTCGATAGCCTTGTCGAGGTAGTAGATCATAAAGGGGCAGTTCACGCAGCGCTGGCTGGTAAATTCCTCCACGAGGGGCACGCGGGTGAAGGCATCGTGGGTGACGTAGTGCCAGGTGGTGCCGGGGCGTACGGGCTGTGCCTCTGCGCCGTCCACTTCGGTCACCGTCAGCTGCAGCCACTGGTTGGTGCCCACCTCTGCGCCGGTGCGCACCGGCATCGACACCACGCAACCCTCGTAGGGGCCGAGGGGATTGTCCAGTGTCACTTCGCGGGTCACCGGCTCCTCGTCGCCCTGTCCCTGCATGGCGAGCGTCAGGCTGTGGATGGTCGTGGGCGAACAGTTGTGGAGGGACACTTCACCGGCGAAGTATTTGGCCGGTTCCACCACGAGCGGCGCGTGGGCCGTCTGTGCCAATACGCAGCGCTGCAACAGGGGTGCTGCCTCGTCGTCGAGGATGGCATAGATCATCAGCGTACCCCGGTCGGTGTAGTTCTTCCACCCTTCTTTCTTCAGGTTGATCCAGCAACCGCCATCCACAGACACGGGATCGTAGGCGCCCAGCGGATGGCCGGCAGCCAAGGTCTCGTAGACCTGCAGTCCCACGTAAATCGGTTCGTCGCCGATTTCTACGGGTTCTTCGAAGAGAATGTCGTTCCATCCTGCGGTGAAATCGCAGATGGTCTGCACGGCATTGTCGGGCGAACCCTTTGCGCTGAATACGAACGAGCGTTTCTGACGCGACTGGGCGTAGTCGTGGCTCAGGTAGCAGCGCACACCCTTGACCTTGTGCCCCTTCAGGCGCACCACAGCGGGATCGGCCGCGGGGTCCAGGCAGATGGCGCCGCACACATAGCCGTTTTCGCTCAGTCCCTGCCACTTGCGCAATTCCTCGGCGCAGTTTTCGGGCGCATATCCATAGCGTGGAAAATCCTGTGCAGCAAGACTCAGCGCGCACAGGCTTAATATTAAGGCGTATATTCTTTTCATTTTTACATCGTCAAGCCATGGCGCACGGACATCCGCCCTTCGGACCGATGCCCGTGCCCTTCGGTTATTACTTTATCATCACTTTCAGGGCTTTGTCGCGGCTGCCGGCTTTCCGTACCAGGTAGACGCCGCCATCGGTGGGCACCTTGGTGACGCGTACGCCGGCCGGGGTGAAGATTTCGGCGCGTACACCGCCCAGCAGCACTTCGCCATCGCGTACCTCCAGGCTGCTGTCCGCATCGACACCGCGGATGCCTTCGGGCAGGCGCACGGGCATTTCATTGCTGTTGATGACCTGGCGGCTCATATTGTCGTTCTGTTCGCCGCGGTGCAGGAAAGCGATGACCGTGAGGTTGGCGGGATCGTAGTCACTGTACATACGGGCGTTGAAGTCCATGCTGTAGGTACCATCTTCGGCCGGAGAAATTTCCGTACCCCAAAGCGGCGTGAGCGGTTCGCGCACCACGTTGTAGTGGGTGTATTCAGCCGTAGGCGCCTCGCCCTCCTTGTCCTCCCAGAACTTCTGGCTGCTGCTCTCCACCTGGCTTTCCATCAGGTAGACGGTCATAAAGAGCGGTTCGTCCGCAGGCATCACGCCCGGTTCCACGGTACCGCTCACGTGGATGTTGATATTCTGCAGGGCATCGTCTGTAGCAGCGTCTATGTCGACCGAAGCGAAAGTGGGCTCGGCCAGCACGCCGTTGTACATCGAGGTGGCCATGCCGGGGTAGGGGATGCCGTAGAGGAAGGGCGTACCCTCGACCATCATCAGGTTGCACAGGTAGTCTGTGCGGTCGATGGTCATCGACGGGATGTAGACCTTCATCGAGTCATTGGCCACCAGGCCGAGCATCAGGTGGATTTCGTCGTCGTCGCCCGTCATGAACTGGTCATCCGTGTGCTGGCACACCAGGGTGTAGTCCTCGCGGAAGTTGGCGAAATCGGCCATGAAGTATTCATCGAAGTAGGTGGGCACCATGTAGCTGTTCTCGGAAACGAAGAACTCGATGAGGGGGCGACGCGTGTAGCGGTTGGCGGCTTCTTCGGGCACGGCCATCAGCGTCACGTCGTAGGCAAAGGGATTGGTCACGGCCTCATTGTTGACGGCTGTGATGCTCACGGTGCCTCGTCCGCTCGCCAGGTAGGAGATGGGCAGGGAAATCTTGCGCTCCGAGTTGAGGGCCACGGCCGAACTGAGCTTCACGGTCTGGCTCTTGGTCTGCTCGCCCACGGTGGTGGTCACCTCTACCTGCGTGATGGCGTTGGAGCCTCTGTTCTTGATGGTGAAGAGGCCCGTGCCGTCGGTGCCGAGCTTGCCCACGCTCTGGTAGCGCAGTGCACCGATGGAAGCCTTATTGTTCAGGCTGCCGTCCGTGTCGGTCACTTCGAGCAGGACGGCCACAGGTCCGAACTCGTTCCAATCCTCCCACACTTCGTTGCCCTCGGTGTCCTGCTCGCCCACGTAGAGGTAGCAGGCATTGGGCACATTCTTGGGGTAGAAGGTGGGGATGCAGCACTTGTTGGCCACAAGGTTCGTATAGTAGCCCACCACAAGGGTATCCACGTCGGGGATGACGGTGGGCGTATCTACGGCCACGTTGTTCCATCCGTATTTGACCGTAGCGTTGGCGCTGACAAGGTCGTCGCCATTGAACGAGGTGCGGACGAAGGCTTGCACGTTACCGTTTACTTCGCGTGTGTCCCAACCCACGCGCAGGCCGGAAATCTGTGCGCCGATATAGGGGGCAAACATGTCGCGTGTCAGGACCATCGCCACACCGACGCGGCAGTCTACGCTCTGCGAAAGGCCGTCGCCGATGTAGATATACTCGTCGTAGGCGCAGTGTCCCACGTAGATCTTACCTCCGGTCACACCGGCCAATTGGGGTGCAGGCACTTTATCGGCCGCGGCATTGCTGAGGGCCTGCCATCCGGACTGGGCGGAAGCCGTCGTCCATACACACAGAGCCATCGTTAGCGTCAATAGGGAGTAGTAAATCTTTTTCATAGGCTATTTTTTGGGGGATTTATTAATTTTCTTCTTGGAATATCAGATGATCGAAGTAAGCAAGGGGAGCTGCTGGCCGCGCGAGGCAAAGAGAGCAGCGCGGCGCTGCTCCAGAGCAGCTATCAGTTCTTGCTTCTGTATCGAATATCAGATGATGGAAGTAAGCAGGGGGAGCTGCTGGCCGCGCGAGGCAAAGAGAGCGGCACGGCGCTGCTCCAGGGCAGCTATCAGTTCGTGCTTCTTTATCGAATATCAGATGATGGAAGTAAGTAGGGGGAGCTGCTGGCCGCGCGAAGCAAAGAGAGCGGCGCGTCGCTTCTCC
>SFCP01000071.1 GCA_004558535.1 Bacteroidales bacterium
ATTATCAGTTCCTTCATCTTGCTTCGGATTAACTCAGTGTTTCAATAGTGTTTCTATCTCCTTTACCAATTCAACCAATGCTTCTTGTTGTGGAACAACCTGCTTGGCGGTCTTCACGTCAATATTGTATAATACCGTGCTGTCACGCTTTACGTCATAGGAGTAATGGAGTACGTGGTATGTATCACCATAGCGCACAATGGTGTCGGTTGCAAACTCTCCCGAATGAAGAGTCACCGAGTCTTCCGAGATATACGGTTGGTCTGAGTAATTGTAATATGAATAAACTCCGCTTCTCGTCATCTTGACGTAGGAAAGAGGTATCTCCGCATTGGATTTACTTGTAACACGCACTTCCAACTTGTCTCTATAACCATAAGCATTCCTGTCACAATACTCATCAAGTATCTGACAAATGCTGTCTTGTAGATGCAGGTCACTGACATTTGACTTCATCATTTTATTGTGATATACATTGTACAAAGTGTAGCATCCGTTGTTTCTTAATTCATAAACTCCCAAAGGACGATTGCGTGTATTATGAACAATGTTCTCATATACAGGTTCTACGAGCAGACCGTACCTGTCACGTAAGCCGACCTTGTCCGTATTAGCGTCCTTGATATAGAAAACACCTCTCAATGGCTCCAATGTATATAACCCTCGACGGCCATATTCTATACAGGCGTATTGATTATAACCAATTGCCAAGGTTGGGAGAAATATTCCCAGATAAATGGTAGCCAATATGCTTATTTGTACCAATCCTTGCTTGCCAAAAGTGCGCCAACAAACGTAAGCAACCAATGCCATACTGGCAACGAGCATCCATACACGCCACATCCCGGCATAACGTTGGCCATAGAAGAAAAGCACCATGGCTGCCCCCATCATCCACAGTTTTCCAACCATAGGATTCTTCTCCGATGTACCTCTACAAGAGGTCACATGTCTATTTATCAGATATAAGCTAAGAGGCGGCAAGACGATGCAGGCAAAACGATACATTCTCATATCCATGGCAAGCCCAGCATATAACGCACAGACAGCAATCAGCATCAGTTGGCAATATATCTTGGCTCCCTTGTCCTTCCACATGATTGCCCCCAAGGTATCCTTCCAAGTCAAGGCAGACGACTTCAATGTCTTTCTGCAAAGTCCAGCAATATATACAGTCAACGGCCCCAAGAACAGCCATGCCAATAGTATGCACTTAATAATATTATGGGTCAAGTGGTCATTGTTTATGCCCATAACAACAAACGGCAAATCTGCGAATCACCGGTCGTAATCATTACTTGCCCCACAAAAGACAGCAAAGCGAATAAAGCCGAGAAAATAGTCAATGGAATCCAGCTTCGTTTCTCTCTTCGGTAGAGGGAAAAGGAGAGAATGATTCTCATCACGACTGTGACAACCATAAGAAAATGAGTCGGTAATGACCACCAACTACAGTTCGCCAATGCAATTATCAACCATAAGGAACAGATGGCCAAATCAAGCCAAAATATCTTTTGTCTCATATTATTTATCAGATTTACTTTTTGTTTAACCACTCAATCAGTTCGTTCACCCTGTCTGACATAGGAGCATTCACAATGTCACCCTCTACATTTTCCGACGTTCCCCAAGCCAACACATCAGCAGTCCTTGCGTCAATGACCGCCACCTGGCCTTGGATTCCATCAATAGCCGTCATGCATTCACCCAGCACGTCATAACTCCGCGCCGAAATCAATGAGTCTATGGCAGGAAAGTCTTCCACTTTCCCCACGAGTCTTGGATTGTCGGCAAACGCTTCCATTTTCGTATTGTCATTCATATTGATGCCGATTTTTCCGCATTGCAGCCCTTTCTTATAGTAGAAATAGCAGAAGCACATACCGTTTTCTGGTTGGAAATAATGGGAATACTTGATATAATCCATATCCACAGCTGTGACACTGTCGTTCTTCTCACGGTCATAGATACCATACTTCCCATTCATGGAGACGATGACGTAACGTGCCTGGATCAAACTGTCCATCCTCGCCTTGTCTTCTTCCGAGTCATAATCCGATTTAAACTCTTCGGCAAGTGCCACGGAATCCACTTCGACGGAATCAACCCAGACCGAATCCACCACCTCCTGTGCACAGACATCCGCTCCAATCACCGAGAGGAGCAATGCCAAAACCATTGTCATTCATTTACCCAATCTCATAATCATTATCTTTCTTTAATCTTCAGCTTCTTCACTTTCTTTATCCTCCTTGTTGTCACGACCGGATAAGTAGGTGTGCTTCTCTATCACAGCTTCATTACCAAACATATTCTGTCCGAAGCGGTTGATGTTCACCCTGCCACCAACTGCCGCTGCACAGTTCATGGCAAAAACATCATTAGGATATTTCTTAATCCTCTTCAGGCAGGTCAGATAGCGCCATAGCAATATTGATACAGACATCGCCAGATAATCCAGATAATCCAGATATTGTTAAGACAAGGATTGTATTTGCCACTGTTCATCAACCTTCTAGCTACAGCCACTATCCACTCGTCTTCATGTTCTGCTTCCGGACTGTCCGCCCAATTCAGCAACAACGAGCATTGCTCGTCAAAAGTGGAACACTCGTTCAGGCTATGCAGCATCATTTCCACTCTTTTGTCCGCTTCAACCTTCCTGTAAAGTTCCAGTGTAGGCTTTGTCGCATCTGCCAGTTCCTTGGTCATCGTTAACGGAAACTAACCAAGAAAATTGCCAAAATACCGATTTTTTTGTGTATGCAAACGCGCCAGATAATACCAAATATCGGCTCGATAATCACTGTATAGCACTAAATAGTCATAAAACATGCCATTTACTCGACGGTTGTTAATAGCCCGAAAACCGCACACTCAAAAACTCGTTTTTCAGAGAAGATATACTTACTTGCCCGGAGAAGATATACTTCATCCCGCAGAGAAGATATACTGATATGGAAAGTTAGTAATACCATGTGTCGAAAAGGAAATAGCGAGTAGGCAAAATCGTGCGGTTCATTGAGCTGCACGATTTTTTTGGCGTACTTTTACAGGGCTTAGGTCTTGATTTTCTTGCAAAAAGTGCTTTATAAACTTATTTTTTTATATTTTTGCAAAGCCAAGTGGCTGCCTGCCGACGAATGGTTGCGATGCGAAGGGCGACTTTGGGCTTTTCTTCAGCGTTTGCAGGGCTTTCTTCTGCTGTTTGCAGGCCCTTTCCCGGCGTTTGCAGGGCTTTCCCCAGCGACTTTGGACTTTCTTCCAGCGTTTGCAGGGTTTTCCCCAGCCGTTGCATCGGCGTTGCGATGAACGCATACAATCAACTCAATAACTAAACCGTATATGAAAAAAATCAAGGCTTTTCTGCTTTTCTGCCTGCTCTCCCTGCTGGGAAGTACCACGGCAGCGGTGGCACAGACCACCTACGAAGCTACGTCTGCGGGCGATGTGGCTGACATCAAGACGGATGGAACGGCTTATGTCATCCAGCAAAAGACCGGACCTTACTCCACCAGCACCTACAAGAACGCTTTCATTTCGATGAACGGCACCAAGAGCGTGGTTCTGGCCAAGGCTACGCTGGACGAGGTGGTCGCCAACCGCGAGACGGACAGCTACGCGAAGCTCTACTTTACTTTCGAGCCCGGCCCCGAGGATGGTACGTTCTACCTGAAGAGCCTTAGCACGGGCCAGTACGTTAACTACAACAACTACTCCTTTTCGAGTACCGACGAACCCGATGCCACGACGGGAAAAGTGGTCTTCCAGCTCGACGGAGCCAAGGGCTTTTCGTTCTACATCGGTTGTGTCTACCTCAATCAGAACGGTTCGTCTTCTCCTTTCCTGGATTACAACACTTCGCCCAGTTCTTATTTTGACATAATCGCCGTGACGCCCCAATCCGCCACGGCCAAGGCTGATTTCTACTACTTCGATGCTGACGGCCATGCGCTCAACGTCGAGGCAGCCACGCGTTCGGTTGATGGCGCCAAGACAGTGGCCGAGCTGGCAGGCTTGCCGAATTACGTGACGGCTACCTATTTCACAGACGAGAGCTTCGGCACTGAAGTGTCTGGTGATGAGGTTGCTGCAGCCGCTACCTACTATGTTCGTACCGCCTATTTGGCCGACTTCCCCTTTGTCCTGGACGGCAGTTTCTTCACTTTGGGCGACGGCACGACTTTCCTGTTCAGCAAGGAACTGGAGGGCATCCAGCGCTATGCCGTTCGTATGGACGGCGACTGGCTCAATGGTTTCGCCCTGAGCGACTTTACCGGCAAGAATCTCAACACCAACACCTACAATGTAAGTTTCGAGGAGGGCAATACGGACAAGTGGGCCGTAGCATACACCGGCGGGGGCTACTTCCTTCAGCCCTACGGCTCTTCCGACGGGGAGTACCTGCGTCTGGGTTCGACCAATGCCCTGCTGGCGCCCACCGGCTCCGTGCTGTCGCGCTGTGACGAGGCCGTCATCGACTCCGTGCTCCTCGATTATCCCACGGCGCATTACGTGGGCACGTACTTCCGCGGCCAGAGCGGCCTGACGCTCGACGCCATGCTTGCCGGCGAGGGAAAGGTGCAGTTGCAGGCCGGTAAGTACTACTATTTGGTTTGCGCTGACGAGGCTGAGCGCGTGCTGACCTCCTCGTATTCCACCATTGACGCTGCGAGCGAGGCCACCGACCTGCTGGCCAGTGCCGAAAAGGAGGGACTCACGTGTGCCGCTCTTTGGCAGTTTACGGCCGATGGCCTGCTCAGCAATGCCAATACCGGTGCTGCTTTTGACGAAGCCGGCCACCTGTCCGATGCAGGTACTGCCACATCGCTTTCGATCAAGGCCGACGGCATCCTGCCGACTTGGTCCATCCTCCTTTCCGGCGGTTCGTCCCTGTGCTCCAACGGCAGCACCGTCTATGCCGACACCGAGGCCGGCAGCGGCTGGCTGATCCTTGAGGCCGAGGGCGTGACCGTTCCCCTTACGGCCGGCGGCGACGGCAGTTCCTACGCCACCCTCTGTGCGCCCGTGGCCCTGCAGGCAGCTGCCTTTGATGACGTAGTCGTTTATACGGCCAAGGGTACGGCTGCCGGCGAGGGCGACTTTGATGCCTTGCTGCTCGACGCGCAGACCGAGCCCATCGCAGCGGGCACGCCCATGATATTGGTGAGCAAGTCGGCTGCAGCGTCGGCCACCCTTGACCTAAGCGACGCTGCCGGCGTGACGGCTGATGCCGGCTCGCCGCTGCTCGGCACGTCCTGCGCCCTGCGCGTTGCTGCCGAGGAGGCCGGTGGTCTGCTCACGCTGGGCAAGTCGGGCAAGGTCGTAGGCTTTTTCGCTCCCTCGGCCGAAGCGTTGACCCTTGCTGCCAACAGCGCCTACGTGGTCCGCACGGATGGGTCGGACAAGGGCTATATGCTCGACTTCGGGGATGGTACGAATACCGGTATCGGTGCTGTCACCATCGGTGGCGCCGCTGCTACCGATGCTCCCCTCTACGATTTGAGCGGTCGCCGTGTGCAGTCCGCCGTACGTGGCGGTGTGTACGTCCGTGGTGGCCGGAAGCTGATTGTGCGCTGACGTCCGTCGCGTTGAAAGCGTTGTCTACATTCACCTAATATACCGGAAGGGCGGAGGGAATGCTCTCCGCCCTTCTGTTGCCAAACCTTTTACCGGGTTCACCGAGCCCCCGCTAATCCCGCCATACGCCATGAAGGATTTTACCTCTCCACTAAGTGCCACAGAGAACCGCACCCAGCGCAACGAAGTGCTCGATGCGGTGGCCGGACTGCTGATTTTACACATGATATTGGGACATATCATGGCCTGGTCCTACCTGAAGAAGACCGATCTCTATGCTTGGATGGACGTGCTCTTCTTTTTCATGCCCTGGTTCTTCTTCAAGTCCGGCCAGTTCCACCGCGACGGCCACTATCTGCGTCAGCTGCTTTCCTCCGCGCGGCGCCTGCTCATCCCCTACGTGGTCTTTTCGTTGGCAGGTTATGCCGTGAAGTGCTACACCCTCTCTTTGCACAACGATTTCTCGGTGCATTTGACCAGGGTATGGACGAAGTTCAGCCACGAGGGCGTCCTGCCGGGCAACGGGCCGCTTTGGTTCCTGCTGGTGCTCTTTGTGGCGCGCCAGGTCTATTCCCTCTGTCCCCATCGGGCCCGTGTGCCATTGCTGGCGGTCGCCATCTTGGGCGCCTTTGCCCTACAGCATTTTTTTAGTGTGACCGACCCCATCTATCCGGCCTCGCTGTGCACGGGATTGTTCTTTTACGGCCTCGGACATCAGTTGCGCGACGTGCCCCGCACGCCATCGTTCGTGCTGACGGCTTTTTTGTTGTACGCAGGGATTTGTTTGGTGCAATTATCCACGCTCGACATGCGCACCAATCTCCTTTATCGTGGCCATTTCATGCTGTGGGCCCTCGCCGCAGCCGGCGGTATTCTCAGCATCAACGCCCTGTTTGCCGCCTTGCCCGGGTGGTTGCTGCTACCCCTGCGGTGGGTGGGGCGCAACAGCATGTCGTTCTATGTGACCCACATGATATGGATCACTGCCGCGAAGTTTGTGTTGATGAAGCGGCTCGGCTGCACCGACCATGTCCACTTGGCATGGGGTCTTGTGGCGGTGTGCGTCGTGGTACTGCCGCTCCAGGCCCTCCTCTTCCGCCTGCCCGTGCTCCATTTGCTGATGGGCGAGAAGGTTCGCCGGCGCCGGCAGTGTCCGAAGCCTGTCCCCGCGCAGGAGCCCCCTACTGCGGAGCCGTCGACGGCTTCCCGGCCGGAGTCGCCGGGCTGTACGCCCTAAATGTACCGGCTTTCCGAAAAAATATGTACTTTTGCGGGGAAACCATCAAACCCTGACACATGAAAAAAACAACTATTGCGCGCCTCGGCGAGGAGGATGTCATTCAATTGATTGGCAAAGAGTGGATGCTCGTGACCGCTGGTACGCCCGCAGACTTCAACACGATGACCGCCTCGTGGGGCGGCATCGGTTTTTTATGGAACAAACCCGTGGCTTTCGTCTTTGTGCGCCCCGAGCGCTACACCCACGATTTTATTGAAAGGCACGAACGGATGACGCTCTCCTTCCTGGGCGCCGAGCACCGCGACATCCTCAACCTCTGTGGCACGAAGTCGGGTCGCGAGGTAGACAAGGTCGCCGCTACCGGCCTGCAGCCCGTGGCTACGGAGTTGGGAAACGTGACTTTCGGGCAGGCACGTCTCACGCTCGAGGGTCGCAAACTTTACCGCACCGAGATGCGCGCCGACGAATTTCTGGACGAGGCCGTCCGCGAGCGTTGGTACAACGACCGCCCCGGCGGTGGCCTGCACACGGTCTACGTGATGGAGATTGAGAATGTGTGGGAGCGTTAGCCGGAAGGTGCATTCGTGTCCCCCAAAACCGCTTTACTGAATTGCATGAGGCAGCCGGCCGTTCGCGCCGGGCTTTCCGCCGTTTCTAAATAGTACTCCGCCGTCGTGTCGCGCCTGCGGCACGACCGTTCCGCGCCTGCGACACGCGCGTTCCACGCCCGCGGCACGACCGTTCCGCGCCCGCGGTCCGACGTCCAGACCGGACTTGCGAATGGATGAGTCGGACTTGCGAATGGCCAAGCCGGACATGCGTACGCCGGAAGCAGACCTGCGGCCGGCCAAGTCCCTTTCCCAAAATTGCAGGTTGCTTCTGTAGTTTAGCTGGCGGTGTATTGGCGGCGACCGTGCCGTAGCTTTTTGCTTTTCGTGAGGAAGTGTGGCGGGCTGCGTGACCTTGGTGAGAAACAAAAAGGTGGATGCGAGCGGCGGGAATACGTCCCTGCAAAACAGATGCTTACCTTCTTTTGAAACTAATTTATAGAAACTGCCTTTAGCCGGCTGTAAGTCCATCCCATCCCGATGTTGCAAAAATTTTCCCGCCTGTTGGCGGCTGAATTTCCCCATTCATTTACGCCGCTGCAGGCCGAGGCCGCAGCGCGGCTGGCCCGTTTTGCCGCCGATGCCGCCGGGCCGGAGGTCTTTATCCTGCGTGGTTATGCCGGTACGGGCAAGACGACACTGGTCGGTGCCCTGGTGCGTGCACTGGTGGCCCTGCGGCGGCCCGTGGTGCTGCTCGCCCCCACCGGCCGGGCGGCCAAGGTGTTGGCAGACCGCTCGGGGCGGTCGGCAAGCACCATCCACCGGATGATTTACCGGCAAGAGACCTTTACCGGCGAGGATACGCGATTTAGCATGGACTTCAATCGCCTGCAGCGCGCCGTGTTCGTGGTCGACGAAGCCTCGATGATTGCGCGCGGCGAGGCCTTTTCCGGTTCGCCCTTCGGATCGGGACAGTTGCTCGACGACTTGCTGCGCTATGTCCATGAGGGCGTGGACTGCCGCCTGCTCCTGGTGGGCGACACCGCTCAGCTGCCGCCCGTGGGCGAGGAGGAGAGTCCGGCCCTGAGCACTGCCGTGATGAGACGGTACGGCCTGCGTGTGGCCGAAGCCGACCTGACCGAAGTGGTGCGGCAGAGTGCTGCCTCGGGGGTGCTGGCCAATGCCACCCGCCTGCGGCAGTGTATCGACGGGGGTAGCGAAGTGCTGCCCCGCATCGCCGTGAGCCGCCACGGCGAGGTGCGCGTGTTGCCCGGCAACGAACTGATCGAGGCCCTGGTGAGCGCCTATGCCGACTATGGTGCCGATGATACCATCGTGGTGACCCGTTCGAACCGCCGCGCCAACATATATAATAATGGTATACGCGCGCGGGTGTTCGACCGCGAGGAGGAAATCACGCGCGGCGACCGTGTGATGGTCGTCAAGAACAACTACTTCTGGACCGAACAGTTGCTGGCCGGCCGCGACAAGGACGAGCCGGCACTTCCCATGAACTTCATTGCCAACGGCGATACGGCCGAGGTCATCCGCATCCGCAACGTGCACAGCGAGTACGGCTTCCGCTTCGCCGATGCCACATTGCGCTTCACCGACTACGATGACTTCGAACTGGACTGCCGCGTGCTGCTCGACACCTTGGCCTCGGAGTCTCCTTCGCTCACTGCGGAGGAGAGCCACCGCCTCTACGAGGGCGTCCTGGCCGACTATGCCGACATCCCCTCGCGTCGTGAGCGGATGAAAGCCCTGCGCCGCGACCCCTATTACAACGCCCTGCAATTGAAATTCGCCTACGCCGTGACCTGCCACAAGGCGCAGGGCGGCCAGTGGAGCCGTGTCTTCCTGGACCAAGGCTATATTCCCGAGGATGTGGGCATGAAGGGCTACCTGCGCTGGCTCTACACCGCCTTCACCCGCACGACGGACCGCCTGTATCTGGTGAACTGGCCCGAGGAACAGACCGAGCCGGAAGCCGAGGGGTAGGGTGGGGCATCTGCAGTCCTGTCCGTGGGCCGCGGTGCCGCTCCGGTGGTGAATAAGTCCTTTGTAAACGAAAAAAAGCAGCCGGCAGGTTGGGTGGCTGAGGCTTTTTCTGTAATTTTGCCCCGAACGGAACGTTAAAAAAGCGCCGTGACCCGTGATGCCATCACCGTTTTGTCACGCCGCTTGTCCGTCCGCTTCATTTTAACCTGACGAAGAACCTTAAAAAAATCATTTACACACACATTAAGCTATGAGTCTGAAAATTGTAGTGCTTGCCAAGCAAGTACCTGACACGAGAAATGTGGGAAAAGATGCCATGACGCCCGAGGGAACCGTAAACCGTGCGGCCCTGCCGGCCATCTTTAACCCCGAAGACTTGAATGCCCTGGAACAGGCCCTGCGCCTGAAGGAACAACATCCCGGTTCGACCGTGACCATCCTGACGATGGGACCTCCGCGCGCCACTGATGTCATCCGCGAGGGGCTGTACCGCGGTGCCGACGGCGGCGTGTTGCTCACCGACCGCGCCTTTGCCGGTGCCGATACGCTCGCCACGAGCTACGCACTGAGCCAGGCCATCCGTAAAATCGGTATGCCCGACATCGTCATCGGCGGACGCCAGGCCATCGACGGCGACACGGCACAGGTGGGACCGCAGGTGGCCCAGAAGCTCGACCTGAATCAGGTGACCTATGTCACCGCTGTCGAGAGCGTAAAGGATGGCAAGATTACCGTGATGCGTACCATCGACGGCGGCATCGAACGTGTGGAGGCTCCCCTGCCCATCCTGCTCACCGTCAATGGTAATGCCGCGCCCTGCCGTCCGCGCAACGCCAAACTGGTGATGAAGTACAAGCGTGCCTCCGCCCCCATGGAGCGCCCCGCCGACGGTGTGCTGCCCTATGCAGAGGAATACGAGAAGAAGCCCTACCTGACCGTAGCACAGTGGAGCGTGGCCGATGTAGACGGCGACCTGCAGCAGTGCGGTCTGGCCGGTTCGCCGACCAAGGTAAAGGCCGTGCAGAACATCGTGTTCAAGGCCAAGGAGAGCAAGCGCCTGACCGGTTCGGACAGCGACGTAGAAGGCCTCGTCAAGGAGCTTCTCGCAAATCATACCATCGGCTGATAGTGTGAAGTGGCAAGGCCTTGGGACCAACGCTGCAAGCCGGCCGCGCTCCCAAGTACGACTTTGTCGACACTGTCTCCCTCAAAATCCCAACTAACTCAATCTTTCAAACGCAATGAACAACGTTTTCGTCTACTGCGAAATAGATAAATTCACGGTCGAGGAAGTCAGCTTCGAGTTGCTGACCAAGGGCCGTAAATTAGCCAACGAGCTGGGCGTCCAACTCGAGGCTATTGCCGCCGGACACGGCATTACCGGAAAGGTGGAGAAGGATATCCTGTCCTACGGCGTGGACAAACTCCACATCTTTGATGCCGAGGGCCTCTATCCCTACACCTCGAAGCCCCATACCAGCATCCTGGTCAACCTCTTCAAGCAGGAGCAACCGCAAATCTGCCTGATGGGCGCCACCGTCATCGGCCGCGACCTCGGTCCGCGCGTCAGCTCTTCGCTTACAAGCGGCTTGACGGCTGACTGTACGGCGCTGGAAATCGGTGACTACGACGACAAGAAGACCGGCAAGCACTACGAGGGCCTGCTCTACCAGATCCGTCCCGCTTTCGGCGGCAACATCGTGGCTACCATCGTCAATCCCGACAACCGGCCGCAGATGGCTACCGTGCGTAGCGGTGTGATGAAGGCCGAAAAGGTGGCCGAATATTATAGTGGCGAGATTATCTACGAAGACGTGGCCAAATTCGTCCCCGAGACGGACTACGTCGTAAAAGTTATCGAGCGCCACGTGGAGAAAGCCAAGAACAATCTGAAGGGCGCGCCCATCATCGTGGCCGGTGGCTATGGCGTGGGCAGCAAGGAGGGCTTCGACCTGCTCCGCAAGCTTGCCGAGGAACTGCATGGCGAGGTAGGTGCCAGCCGTGCCGCTGTGGATGCCGGCTTCTGCGAACACGACCTGCAAATCGGCCAGACCGGCGTCACTGTCCGCCCGAAAGTCTACATCGCTTGCGGCATCAGCGGCGCTATCCAGCACGTGGCCGGCATGAAGGAGAGCGGAATCGTCATTTCCATCAACACAGACCCCAACGCACCCATCAACCAATTGGCTGACTACGTCATCACCGG
>SFCP01000072.1 GCA_004558535.1 Bacteroidales bacterium
CTCGTAGAATTCATCGTCGGTGGCCTCGTCCGCACCGTCGTCGCTGGCGGTGAGGTTTTCGCAGCTCTCACAGTAGTCGAACAGGTCAACGAAGGTGTTGATCTGTCCTTCCGCGTAGCCGTTGCCGACCGCTCCGGCGGTCTGGCAGCGGATCTGCACGTCGGCATAGGTCGCGCCGATGGACACATAGGCGTCCGCGACCGTCTCCCATGTCAGCGTTCCGCTGGCATCGGTGACGCGCGTACCCGCCGGAATGAGGATCGCCGTGGTCTGTGCCTCGGAGATGTGGAAGCGCTCGGTGCAGACCGCCGCCTGTGCCGCCGGACGCTGCGTGACGTAGAACAGCTCGGCCAGCGCGTCCAGGTTTTCGCCCTCGGCGCGGCTGGGAATGTTCTGATTGCCGGTGTAATTGTTCAGCCCGCGCTCCTGGATCACCACGGCGGCCACGAACTGAATAAACAGCTTTTCAGGGCTGGCGGGCTTCACGCTGACGCCGGTGATTTTTTCGTAAATGGAGATCAGAAGCGCCTCCACCGTTTCGGTGTCGGTGGAAACGAACTGATATTCCGTATTTCTCTCACTCATTGATGATGTTCACCTCCACGGTAGGGATCAGCCTGCCCGGGGCGGCTTCGTTGACCTCGAAGGTCACGTTCACCACCTCGGCGCGTGGCTCATACTCCTCGACAGCCTCCTTGACCTCGGAATACATCATAGGCATTGCCACGGGCATTGGCTTATCCACGAACTTCTGCGGCAGGCCAAAGCCGCGATACAGCGGGCAGGTACCCTGTCGCGTGGAAAGGATGATCGCAATATTCTGCAAGACGGAGCGGACGGTATCAGTCTCGTTGAGCTGCACCGCGCCGATGTCCGCCGCAGTCACCCTGTAGCTCATGGCAGCTTCACCTCCTCAGATACTCTTGCAGATTGACGGTCACGGTGGCGCTGGTGACGTTGCCACGCCCGTCGTAGGTCTTCATTTTCATCTTGTGGTCGAGTACGGACCAGCGGTATTTGCCGTAGCCTTTGTTACCGATCACCAGCGGAACGGCGATGCCGCTGCGCTCATAGTTCCACAGCTTCACGACCTCCGTGATGGGGTCGACGCCCAGGTAAGCGGAGAGTACGATGTCGAAAGACATCTTATCGGGATCAAGGCCGGTGAACTCCGTGAGGGCGTGTGTGCCGTGCCGCTGGTGGGTGGCGTACCGCGCCGAACCCGACCAGGTTACATTGTCAATCGTTTTGATGGTGCGGTCAGACACCGTGAATACGATATCGCCCAGACAGCCGACCATTCCCATAATCAAAACCCTCCTAACACAATACCGTCCCCGTTGAATATCGGCAGATACAGGCAGAGGACGCGATCGTTCACCTTCGGCATCCAGTAGGTCAGGTGCGAGCCGGGCAGATGATCGTGCGCAGGGTATTCGCCGGCCGAGCCGCCGCCCGTGAAGGTGTCCGTGATCTCATGTGTGTGCTTCGCGTCCGGCTCAATGTAAAAATCCGCTCCGTAATGCTGGAGTACATAGAGCCAGCCCGAAATGATGCCCGTGTCCTTGAATTTGACGCGGGCTTTGCGCTTTGCGCTGTCAATGGCCGTTACCGTGCCGGTCTGGACAAGCCCCGAAAGGATATTCTGTTGTTCGCCCATCAGTACCCCTCCAATGTCTTGCGCAGCTTGACCTGCGTGGTGTAGCCGGACGAGCCGACCGAATGCGCGGCCTGCTCGACGATGTATTTCCCGTCCCACGCGCCCCAGCCGGTGAGCATGGCCGTTACGCCGGCCACGATGTCCGGGTTTCCGGGCAGCGTAAAGGTGGCGGTCTTTGCGTACTTGTTGTGCAGCCGCAGATACTTTTCGGCCTTGGTCTTGGCCTCGGCCACGCTCGCCACTTTCGCGGTGATCTCCAGCTGCTGATTGTTCTTGGCCTTGTCGTTGTAGTCCTCGACCTTGACGGTGGCCTCGATGCACTTGCCCGTTCCCGGGTCGGTGTAGCTGACGCGGCAGGAAGCGTACTGCGTGCCGGCCGTTCCTGCGTTCAGCTTGTGCTTGGTGTAACTGCCGCTGCCGCGGGCGATGGTCAGCACGGGGTTTTTCTTCTCATAGTCTTCCTGGTCGAAAAGCACGATCAGGTTGTTGGTGGCTTTCAGCGAAATACCCGCTTCATGGCACAGCCTGGAAAGAAAGGCGATGTCGCTCTGTTTGCGTTGCTCCACGCGGGAATAGGATGGGTCTTTCGTTGCGAGGAACATACAAGCCATTCCGCTGACTGATGCCATTTCGTTGGCGATGCCGGATAGCGTGTAGGACTCCCATGCCTTGGATTTCTCCGTCTGTCGGATCTGCACGCTATACGGCAGCGCCGTCGCCTTGATGGTGATGGTGTTCGGCGGGCCGGAGGCGTCAACGCTGTCCAACTCAAACTGTCCGCAGTCCAGCACCTTGTCCTTGCCGCCGCCCGTCCAGTTCTCCCGGACAAACACGGCGCTGATCTTGAAGCCCGCGCCGGAGGCGGACGAGGAAGCGGAGGCGGAAGCGTCGCCGCCCCCGCCGTCCGATTCCTTGATGTACGATGCGCTGACATAGGCGGTCTTACCGTTGTAGCTGACCTTCGCCCAGCCGTTTTCGATGCTCTCGACCTGTACCTCTGCGCCGCAGACCAGCGCGCCGTACTTGCCGTAGCTCGTGCTGGGGCCGGAGCGGACGTTCAGGCCGCTTTTGGCCGTGACCTTGTAGGACTTGGCCGTACTCGCCGCCTCGCTCTTGGCAGGCGCGGAAAGGCTCCCTGCTGAGGCCGCCGCGTCGATGACGTCGGTCAGCCACTTTTTCAGCCATACGTCGTCGCGGTCCTGAAGCTTCAGCTGCAGGTCATCCGTTCCGTCCTCTTCCCTGTCGGTATAGGTGGCCGACAGGAGATAGGGGCGCATGCTGCCGGTGATGTCCACTCCCTGGAAAAATATCTGCGCCGAAACGCGGCGCGCCTGATTCGGGTTGCTCATCCCGCCACCTGCTTCCACGGGGGCAGGGCGTCGCTGACATCCTCGGCGGGGTCGGGCAGCTTCAGCACGATCCCGGCCGGGAAGGTGTAATAGCTGAGGTGCTGCGGATTGAGATTCATCAGCTTATCGGTGTACGACACGCTCCCCAGCTGAGAGAAGGCGATGCTGTCCCACATATCGCCTTGAATGGTGGTATAAGTTTTGCTCATGTGAAACTCACCCTCCTCCGGTCATACTCGGCTTCTTCGATAACTTCAAGCACGCGCTCGGCAAATTCGTCGCCGTACTCGTGCAGAGCATCTACCGTCTCCGGCGATGCGCCGCCGTTGATCTGGAACACGATCTGCAGCTCCGTCGATCCAGCGCCGGAGCTTGCGCCCGGCTCCGCCGAGAGCGCACCGTCGCCGTGGATGGCGTGCAGCGCCTCCAGCAGCTGCGGGGCAAAAGTGATCGCCTGTATCTCCATGCTCTCGCGCATGGCGGCGGTCTCCTCGGCGGTCATGACCTGCTCGCCGCCGTTGAAGTAGACCAGCTCCGGGCCGTTCTCGCCGACGAGGGCGAAGCCCGGCGCGGCGGACTGTGTACCGACCGCGTAGCCCGGGATGCTTCCGGCCGTCCCCGTGCCGGAGGTAGACAGTGCGGCCTTGGCTGCGGCGGCGATGCGGTTGTAGGCGGCGGTCACCTGGGGAAGCATTCCGACAGCGCCGTCGATGAAGCCCTGAATGGTGGCCTGCGCGCTTTCCTTGGCCTCGTCACCGAGATCCATCGCTTCGATGTCCTCGGCAAGCGCCGTCTGCAGCTCGTCCATGGTGGTCGTGAAGTCGGTTTTGAGGTCGGCCACGCTCCCCGCCGCATTCTGCTGCTCCTGCTGCAAGGTCTGCCAGTTGGCCACCATATCGGCCAGCTGCTCGTCGGTGGCACCTGCCATACCGGCGATAGCATTCACGCTGTCGGAGCTGCCGTCCGCGAAGCTGGCAATCATATCGCTCAGACCTGCGATGTCGGCGCTGCGTTCGGTCAGAGATTGCAGATTGGCGTTGTAATCCTGCCAATAGGTGATTTGGCTTTCCAGCGCGGAATTGATGCTGCCCGCGCTCGTTGCAACGACCTCTGCGGCCTCATCCCAAAGCTGGTACTGTCCGGATATGCTCTCGTATGCCGCGCTGTACGCCTCGGTGTAGGACTCCACAAGGGCGCTGATCTTTTCCTGCACGCCGGAGATGGCGGCCTGGAACTCGCTGGTCTGCGCGGCCGCTTCTTCGGATGCGCCGTTACCCTCATTCATGGCATCGGTCAAATTCTTGACCGCCTCTTCCGCAAGAGAAATTTCCGCCTCTGCGTCAGCAACAGCATCCGCGTCTTCTTCCATCGCCTTGTTGTAATTCTTGATGGATTTTTCAGCCGCCCAAATCTCGTCGTTGGTATCGTAGATAGAGTTTTGCAGGTCGTAGTATTCCTGCGAGAGGAAAGCAGTTGCATCGGTGTAATAGCCGTACTGGTCATAGTAGGCATCCGCCTGCTTCTGCGCGTCCGCATAGAGTTCGTCCATGCGGGCATAAGTATCGTTCAGCTTCTGCTGCGCGGCCTCCAGATCGTACTGCGCCTTGGTAAGCCCGATGCTGTTTTCCTCCGCCTCGATCAGCACAGCGGAATACTGGGAGTACAGCTCGGTAAGCTGATCCTGATAGGCCTGCTGCATGGCGTTTTGTTTCCACGCCTCGGTGTTGGCGCGGAGTGCTTCGGTACCGCCGTTAATGGTATCGGTCTCCAGGTCGATATAGTCGGCCAGCTCCGGTACCACCTGACAGAGCAGCGCAAGGGTGTTGTGGTACTGCCTGTGCTGTTCGTCCGTGTTCAGACCGGCAGCTTCCAGCTCTTCCAGCTTGCCGATGTAGGTATCTGCGACGCCTGCCGCCGCCATGGTGGAGGTGACGGTTTCGTCATAGGTAGCCTTGGCGTCGTCCATCGCCTCCCGCATACCGCGGGCAGCTTCGGTCAGCTCCTTCACGCTGGGTACGGCTTCATTCGACGCGGCGGTGGCAAGAGCGACGACGCCCGCCGTGATAGCGGCCACAGCTGCGGTAACGCCCATGATGACGTTGACGCCGGGGATCGCCGCTGTGAGAATGGCACTGGCGGCTGCGGCGATCTTTGCAGCGACCGCATAAGCAGCCAGCGCGGCGACGACCGCGCCGATCACGCCCACAAAGGCGGTGATGGCGTTGACCAGCGCCGGGTTTTTCTGAATGAACGCCGTAATGCCGTTGAGGACCTTTGTGCCAATGCCGTAGGCCTCGCTGAGCGCGGGGGTGTAGGCATCGCCGATCGCCACTTTGAGATTGTTGTAGGCGTTCTGCATCATGGTCAACCGGCTTTGCGCGGTGGCATATCGCTTGTTGGCCTCGTTGGTGAGGGCGGTATTTTGCTGCCATGCGGTATTGGCGGTGTTCACTGCGCTGGTCATCTGATCCGCGGCCAGGCCCAGGGATTTGAGCATATTGCTCTGCCGGATGCCGGTCAGACCGAGGTCTTCCAGCACAAGGACGGTACTCTCGCCCTGCTCGTCCAGCTTACCCAGCCCGCCGATGAAGGAGGTCAGGGCGCTCATGGCGTCGTTCTTCCATGCGGTGGAGAATTCTTCGGAGGACATACCCGCGATACGGGCGAACTCCTCAAGGTCATCTCCGCCCTTTGCAACTGCCTTTTCGATGGCGTTGAGCGTCTGGGTCATGGCGGTACCGCCCGCCTCGGCTTCGATGCCGACAGAGGACATCGCCGCCGCCAGAGCCATAATCTCAGGCTCGGTCAGTCCGGCCAGCTTGCCCGCAGACGCCAGGCGCGTACCCATCGCCACGATCTCAGATTCTGTCGTGGCGAAGTTGTTGCCGAGGTCGACGATGACGGAGCCGAGCCGCCCGTAATTGTCCGTCGCCATGCCGGTGATGTTGGCGAAGCGCGCAAGGGCGGTCGCCGCCTCGTCCGCCGTCATGTTGGTGGCGGTGCCGAGCATGGTCATAATTTCGGTGAAGTCCAGCAGGACGTCCTTCTGAATGCCCAGCTGTCCGGCAGCCTCGGCAACTGCCGCGATCTCCTCAGTAGTGGCGGGGATCTCCGTGGACAGTGCCTTGATGGAGTCCGACATCGCCGCCAGCTCCTCGTCGGTGAGGTCGGTGGTCTTCGCAACACCGGTGATGGCGCTCTCAAAGTCCATCGACGCCTGCGCACAGCTGGCGAAGTATTCGTAGATTTCTTTCAGGGCGACGGCGATGCCTGCGGCCACGATGGCCTCATGCACCTGATTAAAGGCCTGCCCGGCCTTATCGCCGAAGGTCATAGCCTTGTCCGCCGCTTCGCCCTGTTTCTTTTTCAGATCGTCGATTTTGCCGGAGAGCTGTTCGGAGCTGTGGGCAAGGTCATCGGTATTGACGCCGGCCTCTTCCAGCGCCGAACTCAGCTCATTCAGCTTTGTGGTCTGTTTTTCCAGCGAGGCAGAGGTCTTGTCGATCTGAAGCTGCTTTGCCAGCAGCTTGTTCTTCATGTTGGCGGACTCGTTGCCGGTCTCCTCCATCTCCCGCTGGATATTGTCATACTGCTGCTGCAGCATTTCCAACCGCTTCCGCGTTGCTTCCACGGCGGCCTGCTGCTTCTGGAATGCGGAAATATCCGCCTGTGTCTTGGAGAGGGCCTGGATTTCCTTCTGCATGGACACAATTTCTTGCTGAGCGGCCTTGAAGGTCTTGCTGTAGCTGCCTCCAAGCTGTGCGTTCAGCTGGAATAGCATCTCATACTCTTTGCGGCCTGCCATAGACGGCCCTCCTTTCAGATTATTTCTGCTTGCGTCTTTCCCGGGCTTCTTTCACAAGCTGATTGCTGACCTTGATCCACTTACACAGGGATGGCAATGGCAGCGACAGCCAGTAGGAAACGGGGGTCTGATTGGTTTTTGCCATGGTAAGGCATTGCCTGCGGAGCCAAACGCCGCCGTCGCCGGTTACAGCTCCGATGCCAGCAAAAAAGAGCGGGCCTTGCCTCTGACGCGGTTAAACTCAAAAATCGGCAGAGCGCGCAGGGCGTCATCGCCGATGCGCCGGGGGTGGCCGCTGGCGTCAACAATGGTGTTGGTGCAGGCTCGCGCCGCCATGCGCACAAGGAACTGTCCGGAGAAGGTGGGCGAGATGGTAGGCTTACCGATGGCCTGAAGCTCGTCCTCGATGGCGAGGGCATCATCACCGGTCAGTCCCTCAAAGTCAAAGTTCAGCTCGTCGAAGGTCTGCCCCTCATAGGTGAAAGGCTTTTTCAGCTTGAGAGTGTAGTTGCCCTCACTCTTCTTTGCCTGTGCCTCAGCCGCCGCGTACTCGTCATGGTCGACGGTAGAGAAAGCATCAGCGGGGACAAAAGTCTTGTTGGTATCAGCCATGATAAAAACTCCTTTCAAATCTCAAAAAGATGCCCGGAGCGGATCTCCCGCCCCGGGCGTTGTTCGTGTTCTTACATGCCGAGCGCCTTGCGGACGTCGGCAAGGTAATCGGTGCCGTTGACATAGCAGATGAAATTCAGCTGGTCGACCTCGCGCACCTTCTTGCCGTCGATGTAGGTCGCCCAGTAGCGGACAGCGTACTCGCCGGAGCCGTTGGAGGGCGCTGCAGGGGCAACGGAGCCGCCCTTGTCGCTCTTGGGGATGACCACAAGAATATGCTTGACGGCGCGCACGACCACCTTGCCAGCCACAACGTCCTCGTCCTGCTGCGCAACGCGCAGGTCGATGGTGTGGCGGCGGGGTTCGGAGAGCTTCACGCTCTGGTCGGTGACGGTGCGGAAGTTGAGGCCCAGCGTCATCGCGTCGAAGTGGCCGAGAATGACCGACTCGACATTGCCGGCAATGCCGGCGCCGGAGATGGACTGCGTCAGCGCGGTCAGGTCAGGCAGGGTTGCCTGAGCCATACCGACATACTCAACAGAGTCTTCGTAGACCTTGAAATTGATAATGCTCTGATCCATGATTCAAACCTCCTTTTAGCCCTGCAGGGCGCTGGTGACATAGCTGGCGTCATACTCCAGCACGAAGTCGATCTCCTGAGCAGGAGAGGGCGGCGTCATGTAGACATGGAGCTTGATAATGCCGGCCATGAGGTTGGTCAGCGGGTTTTCGCTCTCCAGCATCTCCACGCGAGCGCCCAGGAGGTAGCCCATGCCCACCAGACCGTTGAGCCAGATGTTGGCGGTATCGAGAACGGTGTCGATCAGGCGGCGGTTCATGGGCTTGTCCAGCTTGCTCCAGAAGGTCTTGACGAGGGAGTTGCCGACCCAGCCGAACATACGGCTGACGGGGATAAAATAATCCTTGACATCGGTGTTGGAGGGATAGCAGGCGGTATAGTTGCCCCATGCCACCCAGCCGCTCATGAAGTTCAGCGCCGTGTCCACGCCGATGCCGTTGAGATAGTTGGCCTGCGCCAGCGTCAGGTTGACCTCGGTGCCGTCCTCCAGGCAGAGGCCGTCGCACTGCAGCCCCTTGTTGGACGGGGACTCGTAGGGGCAGCCGCCGTTGTCGGTGTCGATCTGCGCCATCAGGCCGGCAAGCTGGGTGGACATGTGGAACTTGTACTCGCCAAGCTTCAGCATGGGCCAGAGAGCGATCTCGTCCTCGTCGGAGATATTGGCGGCGTTCTTCTTGGTGAGGACGTCGGAATAGGAGCGTGCGCCGGAAGCGCCGCAGTCGATGTCGATCAGCGCCTTGGCACGGAACAGGCCGTTGATATTGCCGGCCTTGGCGGTCATCGCGGCGGCTACGGTGGACTGCTGGGAATAGCCGGGGGCGCACAGCAGGTCAGGAACAACGCCCAGCAGGGTCAGGCACAGCTCCACATTTTCCATCGCAGAGGCGATGTCGGAGGTGGTAACGACGGACGCCTTGACTTTGTTGTAGGCGATGTTTACCTGCTCAGCGGAATAGGCGCTGCCGGTGGACAGCAGCTCTACCACCAGATGCTCACCGCTGTAATAGGCGTTGCCGGTGCCGCCAGCCGCCTTAACGACCAGCGCGGAATCATTGATGGCTTCGACAGGCAGCAGTACCTCGTGATTCGTCACCGCCATGTCAGAGGCAGCAGACGCTTCCTTTGCGGTGCTGATGTCGAGGACGTTGCAGAAGATGACGGGCTGGCAGGCGAACAGCTTGAAGTGCGAATACATGAATTCGCAGAGCGTGTAGGTAGCCCAGTCATCGGAATAACCCAGCTTCTCCACAGCCTCGGCCCAGCTGGTGCAAAGGACAGGAGTGCCGGCGGCGGCAGGCTTGTCTGCCACCTGAACAGGAGCCAGGCCGACTACGAAGGGAATGCCGGACTCCGCCACGACAGGGGTACTGACGCTGGTTGCCAGCTGAGAAACATATACGCCGTGGTTCATTGAAAATTCCTCCTTACTTCATGCCCTTGGCCAGCTTGTGATAATTCACATACAGCAGGTTGCCGGGCGTTTTGACTTTGATACGGTCGGTGGGAAGCGTTTCGTCGCTCACCACCAGCGACGCGATCAGCGGGTACTGTGCGATCACAGGGGCGAGGGCGTCAAGGACTTCCTTCCGGCCGCCGCGATAGATGGTGCCGCGCTGGATTACGCCCATCATGGTCGGACCGAGATAGACGCAGAAGCCGCCGGTGTCGGCGACCTTCTTCGGCGCGGCAGGCTTTTTCTTTGCCGTCTTGGGCGCGGCTTCGGCGGTCTGCTCCGCCGTGTCGATGATTTTTTCGCTCATAAGTTAACCTCTCTTTCCACGGGGGGAAGTATCCATGTGGAGATCATTTCTCCCACGAAATAGGGGGCGGTGTCATCGGGATAGACCAGCACCTCAAGCCCTGCTTCCAGATCAAGGGTGAACTGCTCTCCGATGACGACCTGCCGCAGCAGCGCCACGCGGATGCGCTCCATGAGGTTCAGCAGCATCAATCCGCCCTCCTGCTCGTCATCGTTATAGACGCAGCAGATGGAGCGCACCTTTGCGCTGGAGGTCACGCGCTGTCCCTGCGGCTGCTGATCCATGCCGGTGATGATCTGGTGCAGCACATAGGGGGCTTTCTTGGTGGCGGAAGTTCCGTCAGGCAGGCGCGTCAGGTAGACGTCGGCCGGGCGGTAGCCCTGCTCCGTGTCTCCCTTCTGCATTCTGGTCGGCATGATCAGGTCGGTGGTAGCCTCTTTGGTAAAGTCCCGCAGGCGTTCCAGCAGAATAATCCTTGTCATAAATCAGCCTCCCCATCCGTTCAGTACGCGCAGCATCTCATGCTCGATGCGCTTTTCGTAGGTGTCGCGGATCGTCTCGTCCATCTTCTCGATGACCTCCTCGTTCCGCATCATGTGGCCGGTGGACGGGCCGAACTTCTGCTCCACGGGAAAGCGGGGCGCGCCGACGCGCTCAAATACGGCTGTCGGGCCGAATATCTTTGCCACGAAAGCGTGCTGCAAGGTGGCGGCTCCGCCGTTACGCTTGACCTGCGTCTGAACGGTGCCGTCCCGGCTGTAGGTGGTGTTGAAGGTCAGCAGCGGAAGGACGGTGCCGGAGAAGCTGATGCTCATACCCATCACGCCCCCTGCGCCGCCCGTGATGTGGCTCTTGGAATGGACGTTGCGCATGAAATCGCCCTTGTTGATGGTGTACTCGGCGGCGGCGAACTGTCCGGCGCGGGTCTTGGCTGTGTCTCCGGCGCGTTTCAGCGCGGAGAACGCCGCCTTGTAAACGCCGCCCGGCACGTTGTGCAGCAGCTTGTTCACGCGCTCCAGGCTGTCGTCGCCGACCTCGTTGACGCGGATAAAGCTCATTCGTCAACCGCCTCCAATTCCACGCGGAGCATACCCATCTCGCAGACCGAAGACGCGACGTAGAACTCGCGGAAGAAGCCCCCGCCGCCCTCCTGGTCGTTGATCCGGATACGCTGTCCCCGCTCCGGCTGCGCCCCGCCGAGATCGGACAGGGCGCAGTGGAGAACGGAAGAGACGATGTAAAGCCCCTGGGCATGGTCGCTCATCAGCTGACGGCGATCCTTCTCCTTCAGACCGGAGAGGACGATGGGGATATCCTCGTAGGTCGCCCCATCATACTTGACGGTGCGCTTCTCTGCGAACTCGTCACAGTTGAGGAACACGCCGAAGTTGTCGCGGGCGACCATATCCTTGAAGCCGCTCATACCACAGGAGCCTCCGGCGTCAGCACAGGGGGCGCTTCGCCGTCGTCCACGCCGTCGTCGTCCTCGGCGATCGCGTCCTCCAGCGGAACATCCGTAATGGCGGCGATCAGCTGCGCCTTGGTCTTGAGCTTAGCGGTGTCGATACCCA
>SFCP01000073.1 GCA_004558535.1 Bacteroidales bacterium
TGTCATGCTCCAAAAGTGACGGAAATATGGCAAAATGACTTAGATTACCAAAAATAATAGTCCATTTACTTGGACTGCAACATAGAAAAACCGGGAAAACCCCTTGCAGAGGATGGGGCTGCGCCCTGCTGTCAGGCTTCCGCTTTGGTCTTATAAGAGCAGGCTCTTAACGCCCAAACCGAAAGCCTGACAGTACCTTCTTACAGAAGGCATCCATCCTCTGCAAGGCGATAAACAGTAATAAACCATTTTATGGGTAGAGGTACATAGTAAATGTGTCCACCTCAAGAACGGAAATCTATACAACATCAATGTCACGGAGGAAAGGTTTCTTGTCACGGAGGAAGTGTTTCTTGTCGTAGAGAACAAGGTTTGTTTTTTTTGTTTATCGCCTTGTGCTGGATGCAAACCCGATAGGGGGATGATGTATCCGGCTGAAAATACCCGAGCTTGCTCGAGGAATTTTCAGCCGGATACAGCGTCCATGGCTCGCAAGAGACATTTTGTATCCAGCGCAAGGGGTTTATCCCGGTTTTTGTTTCTTCCTACTGACACAGGGACGAAACGGGAGTTCCATAGTCATCTATTTCTTTGTCGCTAAAGACTTTTAGCGGACAGCAATAATTAGGATTATTTACGTTTTATTGTTTTCCTGCAACGTTTCGCTTTTCACTATCCTGCCGATAGTTTTTTCTGTCGGGTACTTGGAAAAAACTACTCGGCACTTGGAAAAAACTGTCGGCTTCCTAATTTGGCCGATTGGACGGCCAAAATCGCGTGTCGGCGCACAAAAAAAGCAGGGAAGCACCGCAGATGTGAGGCTTCCCTGCTTTGTCAAGGCAAATATACTGCTTTTTTTCGCGAAATCCAAATGTGAATTAACGTATCGCAACACGGTTTCTCACGCACCGGCTGTGGCGTCCAGAAATCCCTGCTCGCGGAGGGCGTGCAGCAGTCCTGCGCTCATTGCTTCGTTGTCGCGGCGGGTGTAGCGCAGGTCTGTGAAGATCTGTGCCAGCGTGGCTTTCTGGTTGATGCGCAGGAACTCCTGATTTTCGGGCAATGCCTCCTTCGCTGCATAGTCGCGGTCGATGTCGGCGGCCGAGGGCGAGTGGTATGTGCCCTCATGCAGGATGGCCGTAAGCGGCAGGCGGTCCGTCTGTGGCGGATTTTCGGCCGGCCATCCCAGGGTGATGGTGGCTACCGGCATCACCAGTTTGGGCAGTTGCAGGATGCGGATGATTTCCAAGGGGGTGTAGAGCGTTGTGCCGAGGTAGCAAAGACCCAGTCCGGCTTCTTCGGCCAGTGTGCAGAACGTCTGGCAGTACAGCAGGGCATCTGTGGCTGCATTGAGGAAGGACAGGAAGTTGTCGTAGCCCGGGTCGGCCTGCCGTTCCCGGCACCAGCGGGTCACGCGGTGGAAGTCGGCGCAAAAGGTCAGCACGGCGGGAGCCTGTGTCACCATCGGCTGGTTGAAATGGCAGGGGGCGAGTTGGGCTTTCTCGGCGGCGTCGGTGGTCAGGACGACGCTGTAGAGCTGTAGATTGCCCATTGTCTGTGTGCGTTCGGCCTCGGTGAGCAAGCGTGTCAGGAGTTCGTGCTCCACGGGGCGGTCCGTATAGCGGCGGATGCTTCTGCGATCTTTTAGGGTGTTCATCATGAGGGTGGGATGGGTTGTGGTTGTGTGATGGGGTAGGGGGACGGGGCGTGCATGGTTACTCGCTGCCGTGCTGCAGGCTCTCCATTTTCCTGCGATAGGCAGCGTTGAGCGCCTGCATGGTTTCGCTGATGGCACTGCGGCCCTCGGGTGCATCGAGCCGGGCCACTTCTTCGTCTGCAAGGGTGTGGCGATAGCGGGCTACCTCGCCCATGGCGTCGGAGGCCAGGTCGGCCAGTGTGGCCACGTCGGTGGCGGTTTCCATTTGGCGGGTGGCGGTATCCAGAATGCGGCAAGCGTGGGCCACTACCTCGTCATTGCTGCGCACGGGTAGGGTGGCGGTGGCGGTGCTGTCGGCGGCAGGTCCCTTGCCCGTGCTGCCACAGGCTGCAAACAGCACCGGAAGCAGTATGCCGCAGGCAAGGCTTTGCAGCACATTTCGAATGGACGTTAGTATCTGCATTCTTTTCTATAGTGTGTCTTTACCATGGAGGCCAGTCCGGTGGAACCAGCCCCTTCAAGGGTGTAGCCAAAATCTTTATTTTGACACAGCCTCCCTGTTATTCCCTTTACATATATTTCTGCAATTCCTGGAGATACGGCGTGGGGTCTTCGCCGTTCTCGATGGCATTTTGAGCGCAACGATATCCGGCCCTTTCTGACACGGTCTGGAGGCGCGACATGAGGGTTTTGTATTCGTCCGACGCCGTCAGTTCTGCTTGCTCCGCTGCCGTGGTCTTTGCATCCAAACGGTCGGCTCGCGTTTTGAACGTTCTAAAGACATTTACCAGGTCGTCCATGGTTTGTGCGGCGTTCAGAGCGGCGATGAAACCTTCGAAGAGGTTGAGAATCTCTTGCTGGTTGGCGGTCCAGCGCGACTGGCGCGTGCCGGTGGCTGTCGAGGCGTGGTTGCCATCCGCCTTGCCGTTGGTGGTCGTCGTGGGCTCGGGTTGTGCCGCTACTTCCTCCTCGGGGGCGTCCTGTCCGCTCAGGGAAATTGCCGACTGCGTCTTGACGGCCGCTGCGGTCTCCTCTTTTATCTGTACTTCCGACTTGTCTGCTTTCTTGTCGTTGGCATTGGTTTTTTTCTTGTCGCCGCAAGCTGTCAATAGCAAGCCGGCAACCAACAGGAGTAGTAATTTTTTCATATGTTTGGGCTGTTAGGATTTGTTCTAAGTGAAAAAAAGGGATTGCCGCTCCTCGGAGCAAAAATCCCGAATTGCTCGCGTTTCTTACATATATTCCTGCAATTCCTGAAGATACGGCGTGGGGTCTTCGCCGTTCTCGATGGCGTTTTGAGCGCAACGTTCTCCGGCGGCACTGCAAGCACGGATGAAGTCAGCCTGTACTCTCTGGAACTCAGGCTCTTTCTCTATTTTCTCTATCTCTTTTGCTGATATTTCCTTGTCCAACTTATCTGCTCCTTTCTTCAGGTCCTTAAAGATGTCCAGCAGGTCTTGCATGGTTTCTGCATTGTTGATGTCCTTGGTAGCAGACTTGAAGAAGTCAATGTAATGGTTGCGTTTGTCTTCGTAGCTCTTGCTACGTGCGTCCTGTCCGCTCAGGGAAATTGCCGACTGCGTCTTGACGGCCGCTGCGGTCTCCTCTTTTATCTGTACTTCCGACTTGTCTGATTTCTTGTCGTCGGCATCGGATTTTTTCTTGTCGCCGCAAGCTGTCAATAGCAAGCCGACAACCAACAGGAGAAGTAATTTTTTCATATGTTTGGGCTGTTAGGATTTGATCTGAGTAAAAAAAAGGGATTGCTGCCCCTCGGAGCAACAATCCCGAATTGCTTGCGTTTCTTACATATATTCTTACATACCTTCCATCAATTCCTGCAATTCCTGAATATACGGCATGGGGTCTTCGCCGTTCTCGATGGCGTTTTGAGCGCAGCGCTCTCCGGCGGCACTGCAAGCACGGTTGAAGTCAGCCTGTACTTTCTGGAACTCAGGTTCTTTCTCTATTTTATCTTGCTCTTCTGCTGACATTTCCTTGTCCATCTTCTCTGCTTCTTTCTTCAGGTCCTTAAAGATGTCCAGCAGGTCTTTCATGGTTTCTGCCTTGTTGATGTCCTCGGTAGCAGACTTGAAGAAGTCAATGTAATCGTTGCGTTTGTCTTCGTAGCTCTTGCTACATGCAACCAGCAGAACAGATGCGAACAATAAAAACAGTACTTTTTTCATAATGATAAGGTTTTAAAGGTTTATAATTAAGATAATTGAGCTGCGATGAATGCCTGCATTTCAGCTTGGTGAGCTTCTACGCTCTGCAGGAGTTTGAACTGTGCTTTCGAGCGGACGAGGTTGTGCTCGGGATACTGCGTTTTGTAGTATGTATCGCCGTTGATGTAGTCTGCCAGGAAGCGCACGGTCTGCATATAGGGGAAGAGCGCAGCGGCGTAGGGCAGGTTCTCGATTTCAAGCGGTGTGAGGAAGACGCGGGCGCTCTTCAGGTAGCCCTCGGTAAAGGCTTTGAAGATCTCCATGTTGAAGTTTACGTTGTCCAGGTCTTTGTCGTCCTCCTTGCCCGTGTTGGCTGCAGAGCGGAGGAAGTCGCCGAAGTCGGAGAAGATGAAGTTGGGCATCACGGTGTCGAGGTCGATGACGCAGAGCACCTTGCCGTCTTGGTCGAAGAGGATGTTGTCCACTTTTGTGTCGCAGTGGCAGATGCGCTTGGCCAGTTTTCCTTCGCGGAACAGGCGTTCACCCTTGCACATCTCCTCGGCGCGCTTTTCCAGTTCGTCGACGAGCCACTGTACCTCGGCTAGACGTCCGGCCTTGTTCTCGGCTACGGCTTCGCGCAACTGCTGCAAGCGGAACTCCATGTTGTGGAAGTCCTTGATAGTTTCGCCCAGTTGTACGGGAATGTCGGCCAGCATAGCCTGGAAGTTACCGAAAGTCTCGCCCACGATATAAGAGCTTTCCGGAGTTACTGCGCTTTGCGAAATTGTGTCGGGGATGAAGACCATGATGCGCCAGTATTTCTCGCCGTCGAAGTGGAAATACTTGCCGTCCTTGGCCGGCACGAAGTTAAGTACTTTGCGCTCCAGGTCAGCCATGTCTGCGGCTTCGTATTTGGCACGGATGTGATTGGTCACAGCCACGATATTGTTCATCAGCATCTCGACATCGGGGAAGATGGCGTTGTTGATGTGCTGCAGGACGTAGTTGGGGGCATCGCCCTCGGTTTCTACTTTGTAGGTAGTGTTGATCAGACCGTTTCCCAGAGGACGTACATCGGTCACTTTGCCCTGAATGTCAAAATTAGCAACGATTTGCTGCAAATTTGTTTCCATAGTATTCGTGTGAATTTTGGGTTATTAAGGAATTCGTAAGGTATAATGGCTACCAAGGTGTATGTACGTGGGCAAAAGTAGTGTTTTTTTACTTTTGCACAAAACTTTGCTCCACTTTTTTGGGACTTAGGCATTGCCATTGGCCGAAAAATGCGCTTTTCGGACCATTTGGGCTACCTTTTATCCGGCTTGGATTTCATCGCTGCCGATGCCGAGGGCCGCCATCAGGCTGTAGCCCAGGATCTCGCTGCGAAAGGCACGGCTGCCCGGCAGGGGAGCCATTGCGAAGAGGGTGACCTCGCGCCCTTCCACCTCGGGGGCACGTTCGGCCAGGCGACGCAGGCGGTCGAAGTGCCGGTCCATGTCGGCCACCACCATCAACCGCCGGATTTGCGTGGAGGTGAGGAGTGTCTCGAAGGCTTCGGCGAAGAAATCCGCGGGCGAAAGCGGGCCCTCCATTGCGACCGAGTGTAGGGTAAACTCGCCCAAGTTGTCGCGAAATGCCTTGCCGTCCAAATCAGCGGCGAAATCCGCGGGCCGGAAGTTGCGCAGCTTCGTACTGTCGGCACGATGGACAAACACAGCCTGCACCGAGTTGTCTCCGGGGCGCAGGCCGCCGTCCAGCGTCAGGCAGTCCAGCCACTTGGGCAGGTCGGCGGGTGGAATACGCCGTCCGATCATGCGCTCGAAGTTGACGGTCAGGTCAAATGCCACGCTGTCGGCGTAGTCTGCGTCTATCAAAATCAGATGGGGCGACCACGTATGGGCCGCGGGAAGGAAGTCCATGTATTCTCAGGTTAGTGTTGGGCAATCAGGGCAGCCATTTGCGCCTGCAGTGTTTGGGCAGCGGCACCGGCAGCGCGGGCAAAATCGGGCGTGGAGTCGGCATAGATGATACCGCGGGAGGAATTGACCAGCAGACCGCAGTCGGCGTTGCGTCCGTAGCGCCATACCTCTTCAGGGGAGCCGCCCTGGGCGCCCACGCCGGGCACTAAGAGGAAATGGTTCGGCACAATGCGTCGAACGTCCTCGAAGGCGCGGCCCCTCGTGGCCCCTACGACGTACATCATCTGGCCCGCGTCGGCCCATTCTCCCGAGCGGCGCAGCACGCGCTCGAACAGACGTTCACCCTCTCCGCTTTCCATCATCTGGAAGTCCTGCGAACCGGGATTGCTGGTGAGGGCCAGCAGAATGACCCACTTGCCGGGATAGTTGAGGAAAGGCTTCACGCTGTCCTCGCCCATATAGGGAGCCACGGTGATGGCATCTACGTCCAGCTCCTCGAACAGGGCGCGGGCGTACATGGCCGACGTGTTGCCGATATCGCCGCGCTTGGCATCGGCAATGATGAATTGGTCGGGATAGTTGGTCCGCAGGTATTTCACAGTCTTTTCAAAGGCTGCCCAACCCTTGAGTCCGAAGCACTCATAAAAGGCCAGGTTGGGCTTATAGGCCACACAGTAGGGCGCCGTGGCATCGATGATAGCTTTATTAAAGGCGAAGATGGGGTCCTCCTCCGTCAAAAGGTGAGGCGGTATCTTCTTCAGGTCGGTGTCAAGGCCCACACACAGGAAGGATTGCTTGCGGCGAATGTTCTCGATGATTTCTTGTCGTGTCATGATAGGTTAACGGTTTTTGCCAGGGGCGGTCCGGCCGCCGCCGGGAATGAAAAGAATGCGACGAAACAGCCGGCAGGGCCGCTCCGACCTTGCAAAAGTAGCTTTTTTTGCGCAGACAGCTGTCACGCTTCGGATAAAAACACTACTTTTGCCAAGCGGAAAGCGCCTGCGAGCTTCGGAATGACCCGTCTGCGGCCCGGAAAGCCTCGCAAACCGCTCGCCGCCTTTCCCGCTCTGCTACTTCCGAAATACTATGAAGTCCTACAGAAACCGCCTCAAGGCCGAACGCGCCGACCAAATCTACGTGGATATCCTGCAAAAGCTGATCGGTGAGAAATATTACCGCCGACCGGACTTCCACGCCGCAGACTTGGCTGCTGAACTGGGCATCGACCGCCGCTACATCTCGGCTGCGGTGGCCACACACACCCATGGGGGCAACTACAACGCACTTGTCAACGACATTCGGCTGCGCGAAGCCTGCCGCATGCTCACCTCGCTGCGCTACCGCAACTATACGGCCGAGGAGGTAGGTCTCGCTGCAGGCTATGCCTCGCGCCAGGCATTCTATGTGGCCTTTCGGAAGCGCTACGGACTGACTCCGCGCCAGTATCGCCTGGAGAACAGTGACGACAAGCCTGATCAACCTTTATCCTAACCCGACCTGACCATGGAAACAAGTACTCCCACCTTACAACCGGCCTGCCCCATTGATGCCGCCGAGCGTCGGCGCATCATAGCCTTGATGCAGGCGCAAGTAGTTCCCGCTATTGGTTGCACAGAGCCCATCTGTGTGGCATTGGCTACGAGTCGCGCCACCGAAGTCTTAGGGCAGACGCCCGCCCGCATCGATGTGTGGCTCAGCGCAAACATCCTGAAGAACGCCATGGGCGTGGGCATTCCCGGCACCGGCATGGTGGGACTGCCGATTGCCGTGGCATTGGGCGCCTTGGTCGGACATTCGGACTACGGACTGGAGGTCCTGCGCGATGCCACACCTGCGGATGTGGAGCAGGGTAAGGCTTACATCGCCGAGGGCCGTATTCACATCAACCTGAAGACCGATGCGCCGGACAAACTCTACGCCGAGGTGCAATGCTCGGACGCCGAGGGACACACCGCAAAGGTCATCATCGCGCACCACCATACCAATATTATATATATAGGAGTAGACGGTGAAACTTTGTCGGACCAAACGGCAGGCACCGACGGCACCCACGGCGACGCAGCGGCGGAGGAAATCAGCGGCGAGGAACCGGTGTTAAATCTGCGCAAGGTCTATGACTTCGCCACCACGGCGCCCCTCGAGGAACTGCGCTTCATCGACGAGGCCCGCCGCCTGAACGAAGAGGCTGCCGCGCTTTCCCTCCAGGGCAACTACGGGCATTGTCTGGGCAAGGCCCTCACGCGTCCGTTGGGCCGCGGCATCATGGGCGACAGCATCTTCTCGCACATCCTTTCCAGCACAAGCTGCGCCTGCGACGCCCGAATGGCCGGGGCCCAAATCCCCGTCATGAGCAACTCGGGCAGTGGCAACCAGGGCATTTGTGCCACCAATCCCGTCGTAGTCTTTGCCCGCGAGAACCACAATACGGCCGAGGAGATGACGCGCGCCCTCGTCTTGAGCCACCTCACCGCCATTTACATCAAGCAGCACCTCGGTGCGCTCTCGGCCCTCTGCGGCTGTGTCGTAGCCTCCACCGGATCAAGTTGCGGCATCACCCTCCTCATGGGCGGCGACTATACCCGCGTCACTTTTGCCGTGAAAAACATGATTGCCAACCTTACCGGCATGATTTGCGACGGGGCAAAGCCCAGCTGCGCCCTCAAACTGACCTCCGGCGTCAGCACAGCGGTGCTTTCGGCCATGCTGGCCATGCAGAACGAGTGCGTCAGTTCGGTCGAAGGTATCATCGATGAGGATGTAGACCAGAGTATTCGCAACTTGGTCAGCATCGGCGCCGACTCCATGAACGAAACCGACCGCAAGGTTCTCGACATAATGACAAGCAAAAGCAAATAATTGTTAGCAAATCGCGCTTGTTTCGTTTTTTTACCTGTCTAAGTGCTGCTTTGATGGGTTTTTTCGTAACTTTGTCGGCCGAAAACAGACAAAAAGAGCATTTCCGCAGGGGCAACTCCGACAGATTGCTTGCAAACTGCCCCCACCTAACCATTTAACAGCATTGAGAGAATCATGAAAAAGACGTTTTGGGCTTTAGCGGCCTTGGTATGGACCGCATGGGCCCCCTTACA
>SFCP01000074.1 GCA_004558535.1 Bacteroidales bacterium
ACTTTCTGACATGGCAAAGCCCCGGCTTGTGAAAGTCAGGGCTTTGTTTCTTTTAGATGATTATAAAAAGAGGGTGCACCAATTATGACACACCCTCACCCCAGACTCCCGGAAATACCCCTCACCCTAAATTACCTACCCGATAAAATCAACAACTTATGAAGCGCCATATTTCCTACACCCTACTGCTCTGGACAATGCTCCTCGGAACGACCCTCGGCCGCAACGTAGTCAGCATTCCCACCGACCTGACCTGCAGCCCGGGCAAGACCATCGCCGTGCCCGTCATGCTGGAAAACACCGGCGACGTGGTTGCCGTACAGTTTGACGTACACATGAGCTACGCCATTGCCAACGGAGACTCGATTATCAAGTCCCGAATGATAGACCACAACCTGCTGAAACGCGACATAGGCTATACAGGAACCACTGGCAAGTACCGCTACCGCTACTTCCTCTACTCAGACCGAAATACCAAGGTGCTGGGCACAGCCGGGGCCGTGATGTACTTCAACGTGACCCTGCCCGAAGACCTTGCCAACGGCACAGCCGTCACGCTCGACCTGAAAAATATCGTTATCAGCGACCGCAATGGAAAAAATATCGCCGACGCGACCACGGGACAGGGAATTATTACCGTCAGCATAGTACCTCACCCCGACATCGTGCCCGTTAATCCCACAATTACCGAGACCTTAGCTGAGCCCGGCGACAACTTGCACTTCCAGTTCCAGGTGAAAAACCAAGGCGAACTGGCTACGGGGGCCGGCTGGACCGAGAAATACTGGCTCGAAAACGAGGACGGCCACCGCGTCTTCGTAGGACAGTCGGCATTTGAAGGCACGCTGGAAGCACAGGGCAGCGTGGAGCGCAGCGCCGTCATCACACTGAGCGAACTTCCCGGCGTGAACGGTTACCTGCGCCCCGTCGTGACGCTCTACCCGGCCGCCGACTGCGGCGAAATAGCCGTAGATAAAAACAACAATACAGCCGCCGGAAAAGACTATAACCTCTACGTCAAGAAATATCTGTACGTGACGCCCTACGCACGTCCCATCCCGGAAAACAGCGGCAGCAACTACGCCTGCGAAGTACGCCGAACGGGCGACGTCAGCGAGGCACAGACCTTCAGCGTCACGGCCCAGGACCGCGAAGGACGCACAGACCGACTGACTATCGCCAACGACGGTAAATTTACCTTTGCCAAAGGCGCCAACAAAGCCTACTTCTACGTGCAACCCGTGGACAACGAAGAAATCAACGTGGACGGCGTCATTTTCCTGAACGTCAACCCGCTCAAGAACAACGGCTACGACACCGTCAAGGACAGCGTACTGCTCGAAGAAAACGACAAAGTCAGCTGGAACATCACGACGGACAAAACGGACTACAACGAAGGCGAAACGATCCGCCTGACAGTTCACGCCAACCGGCCCTATAAAGGCGACCTCGTGGTCAACTTCAACATCGAAAAGCCCGGACGCTTCCGCCTGCCGGCTTCGGTGGTAATTCCGGACGGCGTAACGGAACAAGTAGTGGAGATTCCCATCCTCAATGACAATACGCCGGCAAACGATTTGGACATTAAGATTACAGCCACCGCCGAGCGCTACGACAAAGCCGAGACGCTGTTTATCCTGCACGACGACGACGTGCCTGCCATCAGCCTGGATATCACACCAACCACGGTGAGCGAGGGCGCAGGTCCGTCGGCCATGTACGCCACCCTGACCCGCAGCGGCGTGACAGGCAATAAAATCACCATACGACTGACCGACGACAGCGAAAACGGCGACCTGTACTACTCTACCCGCACCATCACCCTGCCCGCCGGCACGACAACGGCCAACTTCCCCCTCGGCGTCGTGGACAACAACCAGGTGGACGGCGACCGCACCGTCAACCTCAAAGCTGCCGTCTACATATCCGACTGTAGCTGCGACGCAGTGGGCGACAGACAGGGCTTCGTGAACGTCCCCATCACGATTACGGACAACGACGGACCGATGCTTTCGCTCAAAACCTCGGCCGGCACCGTCCTGGAGGGAGACGAGAAGGGCGTAGTGCTCACCGTGAGCCGAAATACCGCTCCAGAGACAGCACTCACCGTGCAGCTCGAAACGGACGCCGAGGGCGTGACAATGCCTGCCTCCGTCACAATTCCCGCCGGACAGAAGAGCGTCACGACCAGCTTTGTCGTACCCGCCAATGAAACCGAAGAGGGCGACCGCACCGTCAGCATACTGGCCAGCAGCGAGGGCTACAGCCTCGGCTCGTGCTGGCTGCTCATCAGCGACCGCACCCTGCCCGACGCTACACTGACGGAAGCCGAGCTTTCGACCAACGAAGTGGTTGCCAGCGGCGACTTGACGCTCCGCCTCGAGCTGACAAACATCGGTGCTGCCGCCCTGCCCGAAGGCACCCTTATCAAGGTCATGGCCAACGGCAACGTGATGACCACCTACAGCACACAGGTGCCCGTCGAAAAAGGCACGGCGAAAGTCTTCAGCATACCCCTGAAAGCCTCGGCCGTACCCGGTGTCTACCAACTGACTGCTACCGTCAACGATGGTCGCCAGAAGAGCGAACTGCTCTACCTCAACAACTCCATCACCATCGGTGCAATCAACGTCACCTCCCTCTATAATTTCAGTGTATCGGCAGCCGCTGACCGCTACAACGCCGGCGAAACGGTGAAACTGAGCGGACAGCTGACACTGGCCGGCGGAGGCGCACCCGATGAAGGCACCCGCGTAGAACTGTACACCATCTTCAACGGTGTGCGCACGCCGATAGAAACCACTACCGACGCCGCAGGCAACTTCACGGCCGACTACGTGCTGCCCACGGGCTGGCGCGGCCACTTCACCTACGGCGCCTGCAATCCCGGCGAGATGAAGACGGACGCCATGGGCTCCTTCCGCGTGTACGGCTTCGAGCGGACCTCGACGGCCTACCTCAAATATCAGTGCTTCAAGGACGAGCCCGTGGTGGGATCGTTCCTGCTGAGAAATCTGTCCGACCTGCCGCTCACCAACCTGCAGACGACGGTGACCGATGCCTCGGGCATTTACGACGTGACGCTCAACGCGCCGACCGAACTGGCCGCCAATGCCACGGATGTAGAAGTCAGCTACACCATCCTGCCCAAGAAAGCTTCCAAAACCTCCAATTGGGACCAGATTCAGTTCCAGATGACCACGGCCGAGGGAGCTACGCACACCGTCACCCTGTATTGCTACACGAATGTACACACTTCGAACCTCAAGGTCAGCCAAACGAGCATCAATACTACGGCCACGAAGGGCGTAAGTCGTACCTATCCCATTTTAGTGACCAATACGGGCATAGCCGAGACGGGTAAAATCAGCATCAGCCTGCCTTCGGGCTTTGGCGACTTCATTTCGCTGGCCACTCCCGCCGAGATGCCTTCGCTCGCCACGGGCGACACCGCCACCGTCATGCTCCGCTTCAATCCCAGCGCCGACTATGACGTCAACATTATCCAGCGCGGCAGCATCGGCATCAACTGCGAGAACGGCAACGGCGTCTCCGTTTCGTTCAGCGTCAAGGTGGTAAGCGAGGTCACGGGTACGCTCAGCGTCAAGGTGCGCGACGAAAACACCATCTACGGAACCAAGGACGGCGACCACCCCTACGTGAGCGACGCCACCGTCGAACTGCGCGACTACAACACAGGCAGCATTGTCCGCAAGCTGGTCACCGGCACCGAAGGCTCCATCCTGATGGAGGATGTGCCCGAAGGCTACTACCAACTCTACGTGACGGCGCCCAAGCACGACTCCTATCGCGGCAATGTAGTCGTCAGTCCGGCCGAAACCAAGGAAGAGATGGTCACCCTGTCCTACCAGGCCATCAGCGTAAGCTGGGACGTGGTGGAGACCGAGGTGGAAGATGAATACGAAATCGTCACTACCGTCACCTACGAGACACAAGTGCCCGTCCCGGTAGTACGTATGAGCGCCCCGGATAGTCTGAATCTCGACCTCCTCGAGCCGGGCCGCAGCACCTTATTTAATATAGTGCTTCGCAACGACGGTCTGATAGCCGCCCAAAACGTGTGCCTCGATTTGTTCGAGTTAGAGGGCTATACCATCACGCCGTTAGTGCCCGCCGAAGGCCTTACGCTCGGCGCTGAATGCAGCATGACCATCCCCGTACGTATCATTAGGGAAGCAACAAGCAGCAATGCGCCGCGCCATATTGCCATGCAGTTGCCCTGCGATATAGCGGCAGGCGCAAGTTATGAGTGGCCGTGTGGCGAATACTCCCGCTTCGGTTATGTCCAAAAAACCATTGACCTCCTCTCCTATCTGATTCCCTGCACCTCGGTAGGCGCTGGCGGAGGCGCTCCCTCAAAGCCGACGGAAGGTAGTCTGGGAACACCTGGCTATATAAGCAATCCTAACATCATCACTTCAGCAAGTGGAGAGTATGTCATGGTGGAGCCCTCCACTACAATGCTGTGCAACGCACTGGAATGTATTCCGTTGCCCATCCCGTACGAAGGATGTATTCGATTTGTGCACCGCCTGATTTCAGATAAATGGACTTTCCGTAAAATCCTTTCTGGTGGTATTAGTTGCGCTTTATCATTCATCGGAGTTAAAGGTGCATTTCTGGATTGTGTGAAAACCATTGGAGAGAGTATGATTCCCGAAGAGGAATCGGTTAAGAAACTGGCCCCAAGTACGGAATCCTATCCCGCAAGTCTGAAGAGCTACTACCGGAAGTACTTGATATATTACGATTACTCCCGCCATGTTCTGTCCCAGCTCCAGGAAATCACCAATGCTCCGCAGCTGGTGGACACCATGAAGACGCAATACTACGAGTATATGCCCGTCTTTGAGGCCCTGGACCTTGTCAATGACGAGCTCTACGCCATGAAGGCCGCCGGCACGCTCTACAATCTCGACCTCAACACCATTCCCGACGACTACCAGGCCAGCCAAGCCGCCGGCGGGCTGACTCCGGCCGAGGGAAAACTGAGCGGCGAGCACCTCACGGCCTTGATGCCCTCGGGCGTAGCCAACTGGGTGGACTTCCGCCTGCGCGACTACGTGGAAAGGGTCATCAATGACGACCGCATCAACAACGGACTCGACCCCTGGAGCGAAAACCACTCAAGCATCGAGCGGCTGGAAGCCCTCAACGACAGCCTCGATGCCGTGGAAAAGCGCATCGTGGCCGAGGAATGCGTCACCCTGGAGGAATTAGTGGCTTCGGCCAACAACGACCTGCTCGTCTACAATGAGACGGAAAGCCAAAGCGTCTGCGCCACCGTCAAGCTGGAGTTCGACCAGAAGCTCGTGATGACGCGCCAAGCCTTCCGCGGCACGCTCACCGTCGACAACAACAGCAGCTCCACGCTCAAGGACGTCAGCCTCAACGTACTGGTGACCAACCTGCTCGGACAGCAGGCCACCAGCCACGAGATGCAGGTCAATTTCGAAAAGATAGAAGGATTTACAGGCGGCACAGAGGGACCCTGGACCCTGGCGCCCAAGACGAAAGGCGTGGCCACCATCCTCTTCATCCCGACCAAGTATGCTGCCCCCGACACGCTGACCACCTACTCCTTTGGCGGCAACCTCTACTTCGCCGAGGGTGATGGCGATGTGCAGGTTCGACCGCTCACAGCCGTCAAGTTGCAGGTGAAGCCCTCGCCCGAGCTCGACCTGACCTACTTCATGCAGCGCGACATCTACGGCGACAACCCCCTGACCAAGGATGAAGTGGAACCCATCGTGCCGGCAGAGTTCTCTGTCCTTATCTACAACAAGGGCAAAGGCGACGCCACCAACGTCCGCATGCTGACCCAGCAGCCGAGAATCATCGAGAACGAAAAGGGACTGCTGGTGGACTTCGCCATAGTCAGCTCTTCGCTCAACGGAGGCGAGAAAGCCATGGCGCTCGACTCGACCATCGCCACACAGTTTGGCGACATACCGGCCGGCACCTCCTCCTACGCCACCTGGAACCTGACCTCTTCACTCCTCGGCCACTTCAAGGAGTACAGCGTCAAGGCCACCCACGTCACCAGCTACGGCAACCCCGACCTCTCGCTGCTTGACGAAGTGACCATCCACGAGCTGATCCACAGCGTCGACGTGGCCGTGGGCGACACCACACTCCACGCCTGGCTCGTCAACGACCAGCCCGACGCCTTCGCCCGGCCCGACCGCATCTACCTCATGGACGGCAGCAATGTCAAGGTGACCGTACTGGAAAACGCCACCCTGACGGCACTCGGCGACTCGCGCTTCCGCCTCGAAGCCCAGGCTCCGCAGCGCGGCTGGTACTACGCCGCCGTCACCGACCCGACAGCCGGCAAGGCCAGCATCCTCGGCGTGAAGAACGGCGCCGGAAGCGAAGTCGACAAGGACTGCTGCTGGCAGACGCAGTACACGATGCAGGACGGCAACGACCCGCTCCGCGATGACAAGCTCCACCTCGTATTCTTCGCTGAGGGACCCGCCACCGTCACCCACGAAGTTACCTTCGAGCCCATGCCCGACGTACTGCTCAAGGTGACGGACATCCGGACCCTGCCCGAAGAGAACGAGATAGCCGAAGCCCCCATCGACCAACTCACCGTCGTCTTCTCGAAACCCGTCCTGGCCTCCTCCTTCACCCGCGAGGACATCGTCGTACGTCGCGAGGGCATCGTGCTCGACACCGACATCCCCATCACCAAGTCCGCGGAGAGCGACAGCATCTTCACGCTGAATACCACCGCCCTGGCCGACAACGGCTACTACACGCTCCAGGTGAAGCCCGAAGGCCTCACCGACCAGGAGGGATTCCCGGGCTATGCGGGCAAGATGGTGAAATGGATGCTCTTCAAGGACGGACTGATTCACTACAACGTACGTGTGTGGGAGGGCGCAGCCGAACGCGGCGGCGTGAGCAGCGACCAGGCGCTCGCCAGCGACTCGCGCAACTTCTCCGTCAGCGACACCATCCGCTTTACCGCCGTCCCGGCCTACGGCTACAACTTCTCCTACTGGGGTACCTACCGCAACTACGACTACATCCACAAGACGCGCGGCCTCCGCAAGGCCTCAGCTACAGGAACCGCCGAGGAAGACCTGGAAGTGCTGAGCACGGAAAATCCCATCAGCGTCACGACCAACAACGACTTCAACCTGCACGCCGTCTTCGAGCCGAAAAAGGTGAAAGTGGAAGTCGTGGGCGACGCCGCAGCCGTCTCGACCAACGTCGGCACGGGCTACTACGACTACGGCACGGTGATCAACTTTGACGCAGCGGCCAAGGACGGCTACACCATCACCGGATTCGTGGTCAACGGCACGCCCGTCGAGACGCTGGACCAAGTGACCGTAGACAGCGAAGACCCCATTCAGGTCGAAGTGCTTACCGAGAGCCTCGCCGCACGCGACATCCTCCTGCAGGACACCGAGGACTACACCCCCGAGGCCGTCCACGCGGCCAACGTGAAGCTCTACCGCTCCTTCCGCAAGGGTACGTGGAACACCATCACCCTGCCCTGCGAAGTCAGCAACCCCGCCGCCGTCTTCGGCAGCGGTACGGTGGTAGCCAAGCTCGCGGGCGTCGAAAACAACGTGATGCAGTTTAACACCGTCACCACGATGCAGGCCAACACTCCCTACCTCATCAAGGTGGGCAGCATCGAGCGTAGCACCCTCGCCGCCGGCGCGAAGAAATCCTCGTTCTACAACGTCACCGGCACCAGCATCCTGGTGCCCGAAGAGGAGGATCCGTGCGACGAACAGGTGGGCTGCACCTTCGTGGGAAGCTATAAGAACCGCATCATCGATGCTGGTGCCGGCAACTACTACATCAGTTCCGACCAACTCTACTACATCGATAAAAATGCCGTCGTGGGCACAGGCCGATTCAAAGGCTATTTCCACGCCACGCACCCCATGGAGAACCGCATCCCCATCTGTGTGGACGGCATCACGGATGAAATCATCGAAGTACCCATCACGGTGGAGGTAACCGACGAAGTCTACACCCTCAGCGGCGTGAAAGTCCGCGCCAAGGGCGAGGGCCTCAAGGGACTGCAGCCTGGCATCTACATCAGTGGCGGACGCAAGATAATGGTTCGCTGACCCTCCGGCGAAACCGGTACATACAGGCAAGGCACGGGCATCTGCGTCCGTGCCTTGCTGCCTTTACAAGGGTGTCGACACCGTCCCGACACCTGCGGCGGCGGTTCGGAAAGGGCTAATTCCCCAAGCGGGCTCGAAATGTTAAAATGCGATTGGGCCGATTTGCTTTTCGCTGAAAAATGTTGTATATTTGCACTGCAAGACCGAGGACTTCCCGTAAATACGGGGCTTCCTCGGTTTCTTTTTGCCCCTATGTGCCGAAAAATAGGGCCGCAGAGGGGGTCACTACCTGCCGGATAATTTTTTCTAAGTGCTTTGTAGTTTTTTCTAAGTCCTTTGTAGTTTTTTCCAAGTCCTTTGTAGTTGCACGGAAGCAGCCGGCGGAATGTAAAGGGAAGTTATAAATGTTAAAGTTGAGGGACTTGGGAGCCCCATTTTTACGGGTCGGCGCACCCCTACCCTCCCCCGGCGGCGCGGCCTCGCACAGGGCCAAAAAAAGGAAGCCCGAAGGCCTCCCCATTGTCGGCAGCAGCAGCCTCAATGCTCGGCATCGCTCTGCTTCATAATCTCGATGCAGCGCTCCACAGGCACGCCGCGGGCCTTGGCCAAAAGTGTAAAGAACTCGTCATCGCCCGACAGGCCCAACAGGTTGGCACAACCCTTTTCCACGCTGACCGGACGGCCGATGCGCATGCTGTTCGTATCAATCAGCGAAAAGCGATAACGCCCGTCCACCTGATCGAAAAGCACATTGCCGGACGAGAAGTCGCGGTGCAGGAAACCCTGCTCGTGCAGGCGGGCCGCAAAGGCAGCGAAGCGGCGGATTACCTCGCAGCGCTCGTCGTAGGGCAGGGTCAGGGCGTCCAGCAGGTTGTAGCGATAGGGCGAATACAGGCAGGCGAAATACGTGTCGGACTTGAGCAGTCCCTTCGGATAGCGCACGAAAGCCACGGGCTCGGGACTATCAAAGCCCCGTTCGCGCAGTTCCAGCGGACGGAAGTAGGCTTTCTTCCCCTTCGAAGACTTGTAAATCCGCTGGGCAATGCGGGCGCGCAGCGACGGCAGGGCGTATTTCTTGACACAGAGCGTCAGGCCCTCCACCTCCAAGGTGCGGAGCACGTTGCGGTCGCGGAAGATTTCCTTGCCCTCGCGCTCGAAGTGCACCTCCAGGTCTTTCAGGTAATTGCGCAGGTGCTCGTATTTGGGATTGAGAATGATTTTCATGATAACGAAAGGTATAGAAACAAGGCGTCCTACCACGGCGCACGGGCCGAAACCGGTCCAATGGCCGGCATATCTGCGCTACAAAGCCGGTAGTCTATTGCAAACTTACAAAAAAAAGGATAAAATCCTCTGCATCTCCCACTTTTTTCTCACTATCTCCCGGTTATTTTGCCGCAGGCAGCCGCCAGCGGTCTTTTTTTCAAAAAAAAATCCCGCAAAAATTTGGCAGGAATGAAATAAAGCCCTACTTTTGCACTCGCAATTCGGGGTGTAGCTCAGCCCGGTTAGAGTACGCGTCTGGGGGGCGTGTGGTCGCTGGTTCGAATCCAGTCACCCCGACTGGTAATTGCGGCAACAGATTTTCGAAATCGGTTGCCGCAATTTTTTTATCCGTATGTCATGAAAGCGGCCTGCGTTCCAAGGATGTGAACGCAGGCCGCTTTCAGTTTCTGCTACGTAGCGCCTTATCGCATCTGCCACCCCGTGGCTTCTGCAATGCGCTTGGGTATTTCCGTATTGTCGTATTTTCCACTGAACAGCTCGGCGTCGGCGCCTATGGCGAAGACGGGCACGTAGCCGTTGGAGTGGCCACCGCTCTGCCAGCCGATCAGCGCAGCCTCGGCCATGGTGCGGCGGGCTGCCGAGGCCAGACCGCCCAGGCTGGCGTAGAGGGATTTTTCGTCCTTGGCGGTGCCGGCCACCATGTCGTCGTAGGCTTTTCTGAGGCGGCCCTCCTGCTGTTCCGTCAGGGTGATGTGCGACCAGAATCCCCAGTTTTCGGTCAGGTCAGCCTTGACTTCGTCCCACGTAAGTGCCGTTCCCTTGGCCGCATGCAGCTCGGCCAGATGGGCAGAGTAGCGCTCGGCGCTCATCCGCTGGTACTGCAACAGGTCTGTGTGCAGTTCGTACGGACCGCGGCCCAAGACGATGCCGCCGGTCTCGTGGTCAGCGGTCACTACAATCAGGGTTTCATCGGGATGTTGCTTGTAAAATTCGTAGGCCTCGGCCACAGCCTCGTCCATATCGAGCACTTCCCGGAAGACGGTGGCTGCATCGTTGGCATGGCAGGCCCAGTCAATCTTTCCGCCCTCGACCATCAGGAAAAATCCGTCCTTTTGCTGCGCCGTCAGCGCCTGGATGCCGGCTCGCGTCACCTCGCGCAGCGTCATGTCCTCGGCCGTACGGTCGATGGCATAGGGCAGGCTGTTGCGCTCGCGGGCGCTGGCTGCTTCCGGCTGCAGGAGAATCATCTTGCGGCCTTTTTTATTTTTCCCTACAAAGTCGGTGTAACCGCGCGCAATGGTGTAGCCGGCCGCTGCACTCTGCTCGTAGAGCGTTCCCTCGGCTTTTTCATCGCCCTGTCCCTCGGGCTGCAGGAAATCGGAGCCACCATAGAAATCGTAGCCGGCACGTAGCATATCCTTGCCGATATGATAGTAGGAACCGCGGCTGGCTACGTGGGCGTAGAAAGCCGCCGGTGTCGCGTGGTCCACGGATACGCTGGTCGAAACGCCCACCGCTGCGCCGGCATCCTTGGCCCATTGCGCCACACTGTAGACCAGTGTCGTGCCGTCAGCCAGTACGCCGAGCGAACCGTTCTTGGTCTTGTGGCCGGTGGCCAGAGCGGTGCCGGCAGCGGCACTGTCGGTCACGCCATTCGTGCCGGAGTAAGTCGTAACCAGCCCGGCCACGGGAAAGGAGCCGAACAAAATCGGCGTGACGCCGATGCGGCCCTCCAGGGCAGCCAGATAGGTTTCCGTACCGTTCACTTGGTTCACGCCCATGCCGTCGCCGATGAAGTAGAAGACGTACTTGGCGCGGCCTGCTGCAAATGTACTGGCGACCATCAGGAAGAAAGCCGCCAGCGTCAAGATTTTTTTCATAAATATAAGTCTTTTACGATTTTTCCCTTGGGAGAAGAATGCCACCAAATCAGTTTGCGGCATCTACGGCACAGTTGATGCTGCCGCTCTTGTAGGTGTAGATGCCGTCTACACTGATGGCCTTGCTCTTTGCGCCCGTGGCAGAAATCTTTATCGTGCCGCCGTCAAAGGTGAAGTTGCCTTTCACCTTGATTCCGCGGCACTTGGACTCCAGCGTAGCGTCGCCGGGCATATAGGTAGTGCCGGTCACTTGCATATCAATCAGCGTGGGTGTCTCGCCGGTCTGGGCTATGAGCAAGTCTGTGCCGGTGCTGATGCCCTTGGTGCCGAGTCCGCTCACCTGGGCCTTGATGGTGCCGCCCGTCACGGTCATGGCGCTGTCGCACTTCAGACCTTTTACGTCGTCGGCCGTCACGGCGATGTCGAAAGTGCCGCCTTCGATGAGGATTTGTCCGTTCTGCACGTCAGTAGGGTCCTTCGTGATGGAAACGTCCACGCAATCGCCGCCCACGCCGCTGACATGGAACGCACCACCCAGCACATGCAGGTATTGCTCCACGTGGATACCATCAGAGACTGCGGAGGTAACGTTGAACGTGCCGAAGTCGGCCTTGAACTGCGTGTACTCGTCGGAAGCGTAGGCGTGCTTGGTGTTGCCCACCACGTTGATAGTGCCGCCTCCGGCGAACTCAGCGTGACCGTTCACGAAGAAGCAGGCTTTTTGCAAGCCGCCGGTGCCGTCGCTCGCCGGCCTTGTATTCACCATCCATGAAGAAGCTGCCATCAGTGGAGCTTCCCGTGAGCGCATAGACGACTTCCTCCTGCAGATCGGCGGACTGCACGATGCTGACGTGCCCGCCGTCGACGCTTATCGTCAGGTTGTCGGCCAAATAGCAGGGCACGGTGAGGGCTGCCCCGCCGTTGGAATAAACTACGCCGACGGCCAGGGGATTATAGTCGGCTCTGTCCACGGTTATACTGTCCACGGCTGCGGCCTCGAGGCTTGTTTCGGGCAACTGCAACTGACTGCCGTCGGCGGAAAAGGTCACCTGTCCGGCCGCAGTGGCGGAAGTGACGTAGGTGACGGCTCCGCAGTGGATTTTCAGACGTTGTGCCGCAGCAGATTGCGGCAGCAGGGCGGCACTGACCAGCAGCAGTGCAGCGCCAAAGAGGGTGCAGTGCTTTTTCATCGTGCCAGGATTTTGAAGGTTTGGTCGTTGATTTTCACTATATACGTACCGGCGGAAAGTCCCGTCGTGGGAACGCGGCGTCCGTCGGGGGTATACACGCTGATGCGGCTGCCGGCGGGAGCGTCGGTGCGGAGCGTGCCGCCCACGATGCTTACGCCGGGCTGTCCGTCGGACACAGTCCGGATGGCCGTGGGCTCAGCGGAAAAGAAGAAGCAGTTGAGCTCGGACAGGGCAAAGTCCAGATGGGTCTGCGGCGAACTGATTTGCAGCCGCCCGTCGGCAATGACCATTTTCAAGCCATCGATGGGCAGGCTCTGCTCTGTGCCGGCCGCCGTGCGGAATGTAAGGTAATCCAGGCTTTGTGCGCTCATGCCCAGCGCGCCGAGAGCCAGGGCAATGGTTAGGTAGATGTGTTTCATCTTCTTATGTATTTGGAAATATGACGCGGCAAAGGTCGCAGATAGTTATTACATTTTTGTGAAAGTGGCTGATAGTGGGACGCAGGCAGGCCGCACTTGCCACCACGGGCCGGGCGGTCGCCGCCTCAGAACTTAATCTTGTAATCCACCTTGACGGCGTGCAGCGTACCGCGTCCATCATCGTCGTCGGGTCCGGTCTGGAAGAGGTAACCCAGCCCGATGACGTGCTTCTTGCGGATTTTCCAGTCCACGCCGACCACTACGCGCGACTTGTCGTAGCGAAGGGCGTCGCCCAGGTCGTTGGTAACTTCGTACGAAGCGTAGGGATTGAGGGGCAGTCCTTTAATATTATATTCCACCTGTACGCGGCTGCGAAGCAAGTGCCGGTTCTTGGCCGCCTTCACGTCCTCCTCGTCGTTGGGGCTGTAGGTGATAAATTCTGTCCCGGCGTAGGTGTAGGTCTCGCCCGTATATCCGGGCTGCACAGGCGTGCGGTATTTGTCGCGCAGGCAGGTTGCCTCGTTGTAGTGGGTGAAGAGGTAGCGCTCGCGCAGGGAGAAGGTGAACCTGCCCCAAGCTACTTTTCCCGTGACGTCGAAGTAGGCGCGATGCTTGTTGCGCCAGAAGCCGTGATCGACGTTGTAGCCCGTCAGCTGCGGCTGGCCCGTTATGGGATGCAGGATGAGGTTGTCGTCATCGTCGGTCTTGTACTTCGCCTTGGCTTCTTCCAAGCTGCGGTCGTGGATAAAGGTGTAGCCTGCGCCGAACTTCAGGAATTTCCAGGGCTTGTAGCCCACACCGGCCGAGAAGTCCCAGCGCGTAGGCTGCGTGGCGTTGTCCTCGAGGCGCATCTCGACGCCGGCTTCCACCGATATTTTCTTACTGATGGCCTTTTCGGCACTCACGCCGGTCCAGATGCCGAAATCGCTCTGCGCCACGGCAGTACCTGCGCCGCACAGGAGCAGCAGGAGGGCAAGGTTTCTTTTTAGGATCATACTTCTCAAGTTTTTGGGAATACGAGGTGTGTGCGACTATGGGCTACCCGGAGCGCCTGCCTCAGAAGGCGTTTTCCTGGTTCACCTTGAACAGGCGGTCTACCGACTTGATGCGTCTGTTCGGGTCGTGATAAAAGACGCGCAGCATCGTCATGTCGGTGAGGAAATCTACTGCGCCGACTTCCACGCGCAGCACTTGCACGCCCAGTCTCTGCTCCAAGTCGGCCTTCAGCTCCTCGTAGCGTTCGGGCTTAATCAACTCTATATTGTCGTACTTCACGAATTTGCAGCCCTCGCGGTAGGCTGAGAGGAAATTCTCGGAAGCCCAGACCACGAAAATCATCAGCAGATTGACGGCCACACGTCCCAGGAAATTCAAATCGCCGGTCTTGGCGTTGAGAACGGACAGCGCGACCAAAAAGAACAGGTATGTCATCTCGCGGATGGGCACGCTCTCCGTACGATAACGGATAATGCCGAAAATGGCAAAGAGTCCGAGCGCCGCACCTATCCCCATGTCGCCCGAAGCGCCGAGCAGCAAATAAATAAGCATGAAGATGCTGACCGAAAGCAGCACAAAGGTGAAATAATAGTCCCGCCGGTGACCCTTGGGATAGTAGAAGAAATGCACGATTATCCATACGACCAGCGAGTTCAGCAGGAAACTGCTGACCAGCTCAAACAAAGTGATTGTCGGAAGGAAATTCTTCGCGCTGAAAAACTCATGAAATAATTCTTGCATGGCTGTAACCGGATTTATGTCCCGGCGAAATTAGATAAGGTTATTTTTGTTTTGATTTTCTCCAGAGGAGGGAGGGATTGCACCACGGCCTGGCGGCACAGATGCAGGCCAGTGCCACTATTCAGCCGCCCGACGGATTTTGCCAATCTTGATCAGTCGCTTCTTGAAGCGGTTCAGGCGCAGTCCGGGGTTGGTCACGGACGACCCGATGCAGTATTTGCTGAAACCGGCGGGCTTGATGCGCAGGCTGCGCAGCATGGGCAGGATGGGCGAAGGCAGGCGGCCGTCACGCTTCAGCTCGATGATGACGATGTTGTCCATGTCCTCGTCGCAACCTGTCTCGTAGTTGTGGAAATGCAGGTCGAAGTCGATGGTCAGCCGCTCCGTCTTGGCCTGGTTCACCAAGGTAATGCGGCTGAAGCGGTTGCCGAGCGTAGGCACGATGCTGTCAAAGGACAGTCCGGTCAGTTCGTGCAGGAATTCCTCGCCGGCCCGGTCCCGGATGACGGCTTCGAGCGAGGGCACGGCCACGCGCTTCTTCTTCGTCTTGCCGTGATTGTTCTTCCGTTTCACCTCCAGGAACGTATGCTGCGAGTCAACGTAGGTACGCACGCGGACCTTCGTGCGCGGCAGGTGGCCGCACTGATGAAAATGGTACATTTCGTGGCTCACGGGGTTGTCCCAGTAGGTCGTGCGATAGGGACTGATTCGCTTTCCGGCCACGGACTGTGAATAATAGCAGCCCTTGGTCATTTCGAGCAGGCGGATGAGCATCGGCACATTGGTCACGAACTTTGTGTCCATACGGTTCATGAGCCGGATAGACTTCATCTCGTCGAGTGTAATAGGAGGCAATTCGCCGGCTAAACGGGCTATGGTTTCCAGATTACTCATGGCTTCGACAATAGCAGGCCGATAATTTAAGGTTATGTATCTCTCTGTATATATATGCGCCCACAACGCGACACCACCGACCCTTAAATCTGCAGTATTCCTGCGGCAAAAGCCGCGGTCTCACGCCATGGTTTTGGCAAAAGTAGGCAAAAAAGCAATAACGCCCAACCTATTCTTCATTATTTTGTAACAATTAAGACTTCACGGGGCGCTACAACCCGCTTTTCGGGCGAAAAACGCCCACCCTACCCG
>SFCP01000075.1 GCA_004558535.1 Bacteroidales bacterium
GTGCGCTGCGAAAAATTGGTGCGGAATTGGTGCGGAGTGTGTCCCCAAAACCCGAAAAACCATTGAAAATAAAGGAGATTTAGAATATATGAAATTAGGTATCGTGGGACTGCCGAATGTTGGCAAGTCCACCCTGTTCAACGCCATCACCAACGCTGGTGCTGAAAGCGCCAACTACCCCTTCTGCACCATTGACCCCAACGTGGGCATGGTAGCAGTGCCGGATGCACGGCTGGACAAGCTGGCAGAGATCTATGAGCCGGACAAAAAGACCCCGGCGGTCATTGAGTTCGTGGACATTGCCGGTCTGGTGAAGGGTGCCAGTCAGGGTGCAGGCCTTGGCAACAAGTTCCTGGCCAATATTCGCGAGACCGATGCCATCGTCCATGTGGTCCGTTGCTTTGATGACGAGAATATCATGCACGTGGTGGCGGATGCCGGCACCAACGTGCCCGTAGATCCCGTGGGGGATATTGAGGCCATCGATATGGAGCTGATCATGGCGGATCTGGACATGGTCCAGCGCCGTGTTGACAAAGCCCAGAAGGCCGCCAAGGGCGACAAGAAGTTCCTCCATGAGGTGGAGGTGTTCAAGGCGCTGGCGGAGCATCTGGACGGCGGCAAGTCCGCCCGGACCTTTGACTGCTCCGATGATGATAAGGCCCTGATCGCCACCTCCGACCTGCTGACCCTAAAACCCATCATCTACGCCGCCAACATGGACGAGGACGGCTTCGCCAATCAGGAGGGCAACGAGTATCTGAAGAAGGTCCGTGCGCTGGCAGAAGCCGAGGGCAGCGAGGTGCTGCCCATCTGTGCCAAGCTGGAGCAGGACATCGCTGAGCTGGAGGGTGAGGACCGCCAGATGTTCCTGGACGAGCTGGGCATCGCAGAATCCGGTCTGGATCGGCTCATCAAGTGCAGCTACTCCCTGCTGGGCCTTATCTCTTTCCTGACCTACGGCAAGGATGAGTGCCGCGCCTGGACCATCAAAAAGGGCACCAAGGCCCCTCAGGCCGCCGGTAAAATCCACACTGACATCGAGCGGGGCTTCATCCGGGCGGAGGTCATTGCCTATGATGATATGATCAAGTACGGCGGTGTCAACGCCGCCAAGGAGAAGGGCCAGCTCCGCAGCGAAGGCAAGGAGTATGTGGTTCAGGACGGTGACATGATCTACTTCCGCTTCAACGTGTAAAATCAGCTTCAAACAACAGCGGTCCCGGGTATGACACCCGGGACCGCTGTTTTGTGAGGATGGGGGATGTGCGAAAAAGCTCTACCGCCAAAAGAAATGGACATGACGAAAAGTCATGTCCATTTCTTTTGGTGGAGCAGAGCAGAGCTTAAACGAACACTCAGCCTCGTTATTCTCTACTGCGTTAACCGCGGATTCTATTGGGATCTGGATTGTATTTTTATTGCCGGAGAAGCTGAACACCAGCCGCAGATCATCGTCATAAGCATACACCGCGACCAGGAATGTGTCAAATAGGCGCGCTTGGTACTTCTTATCGTGAACATCTCCATCTCGGAACATCTCCAAGCCAGATATAATGTCATCGCGGCTGACAGTCACGATGTCTGCCCGAGCCGCTGCGATATTAGCTTTGATGGTAGCGCGCTCAGACTCCAGCTCGACCAGCCTGCTTTTCGTGGTTTCGGTGATGATGCCCTGCTCGATGGCGGACATGATGTTTTTTATGCCACGCTCCGTTCCGGCGAGTTGGTCTTCCAAAATGCCGACCTTGCTCTCGGCTTCCTTGCGCTCATTGTAGGCGACCGTGCTGTCGGCGATCCACTCGATAACATCGTCCTTCAGAGCGTAGTCCTTGATGGCCTGGGCGACCTGCAGCTCAATTTCATCTCGGCGCACATTCTTTTTGTCGCAGGTCTTTTCCGTTCGACGCTTCTGGCAGACGTAGTAGTAATGTAGGTTGCCGGAGCGTCCGGTGCCGGAGACGCCAGTCATGGGGCTTTTACAATGCCCGCAAAACAGCTTGCCGGTAAGCAGATAGTCACCATTGACGCGGTGACGCCCTTGCGGATTCTTCTTCGTGGTGATCACCTCCTGGACCTTGAAGTAAAGCTCGTCGCTGATAATCCTCGGGATGCCGCCCTCTTTGCGGACATCGCCGTAGATATAGATGCCGCGATACCGTTCGTTGGAAAGGATCTTCTGAAAGCTCGACCGCCCCCACGGGCGACCGTACGAGGTCTTGATTCCCCGGGCATTCAGGCTGGCCATGATATCAACGAAAGCCTCACCGCAGGAAACGCGAGTGAATATCTCCCGGATAACCGCAGCCTTCGGCTCGTCGATGGCATAGTGCAGCGTTTCATCCGCTTTATAGCCGTAGGGTAGATGGCCGTTCGCCACCATGCAATTCGCGGCGTTGTCATATAGGCCGCGCTTGATGTCCTCGGCCATGTTCTCGGAATAGAACTGGTTGACATTCATCATCGAGCGGGCGGCGAAGCGTCCAGCCGCAGTATCGTCGAAATCCTCCTCCACATAGAGAACGCGAACGCCCAGATCCTGAAGCCGAGCTTCGTTGATCAGAGCCTCCAGCATATTGCGTCCCATGCGGTTAGACTTCCACGCGATTACATAGCGGAACTTCCCTTTTGCAGCGTCAGTCATCATGCGCTGGAAGTCACGGCGCTTGTCGGTGCGGCCAGAAACGGCGCGGTCGGCATAGGTGTCAATGATTCTGATGCCATACTCCGCCGCCAGCTCGTAGCCCTTTTCGAACTGCTGCTCTACGGAAATGTCCTTCTGGTTGTGACTGCTGTACCGACCGTAGAGAACGCCCGGCTCTTCGATTTCCAGCTTCTTGCCCCGCTTCGGCTTCGCCGGGTGCTTTGCAGGTTTTCTCGGCAACAGCGCCACCCCCTTCTAACGATAGATTTGCAGTAGCAGATATTCAGAATCAGAAACAGATTACAGATACAGTCTCAGATACAGATACAGGTACAGAGACAGTGCGCGCACGATCGCGCGCACACGCACGCGCGCACGCGATGTATCGCTACCCTATAGATACGGTACAGATACCATATCCATAGGGTATCAGAGGCCGAGGAGTTGGCGCTTCTTTGCGTCGAACTCTTCTGAAGTCAAAATGCCATCGTCAAGCAGTTCTTTCAATCCGCGGATTTCCTCGACGACAGAAACAACTTTTCCTTCGGGCGCAGCCTTCTCAGCATCGTAGCTTGAAATATAGTCCCGAATCTGGATAGCTATAGCCAAATCTGCTTTTGAGAAAAAGAAAACTTTCTCCGCGCCGATCGCTGCGCTAACCCCAAGACCAAGCCCTACACCTGCACTTGCAGCTTGAGCAGTATGAAAAGTAATTTTCCCCATGCCAAGGCCACGAGGCTCTTTCAAAGCGAAAGACTGAATTTTCGCAATAGGGAAAAACTCTTCCGTTCTTTTAGCCTCAACAACAAGATTTGGTCCTCTGGTATGCAGAGTAAAACCGTTTGAACATCGCAGTGTTACTTCGGGGATATTCATGCGTGTGCCTCCTTTTCTCAAACTCCCGCTCCTACACCATATCACGATGCGAAGTCAGTCGAAAGTGATAATATATCTTTTCAAAGCGAAACTGCATAAATTTTGATAGAATAACGATGCCGTAGATGGCAATTTTGCAAAGAAAGGAGTCCGGGCATGGGACACGATCATCAATCGGAAGCAGCAGCGAGGAGTATATTGAAAACGCTGCTCGCGGCCGAGCTGTTTTCAAAGCTTTCCGAAAGCCAGCAGGATATGATAATCAGCCAGCTAAAAGCCCTTTTATCACGTTGATGATGATATCTTGCTTTTCCGGGGTCAGCAGCTCGAATAGCTCAATATACTCTTTTGTGCGCCCATCGCTCGTTTCAGCGGTGGGCGTTACGCTTCTTTCCATGCTGACATCATACCCCATAAGCCAGGCTTCGGAAACGCCGAGTGCGAGGCCGAGGATTGTGAGCTTGTCCTGCCCGGGAAGGGTCTTCCCTGAAACATACTGGCTCAAATCGTTCTTGTTGAGCTTTACGTCAAACCGTTTGCAATAAGGCTCTGCAGCGTGAAGAATATCGACCTGGCGCATCTTCTTGATGTCCATGATTTGCTTCAAACGCTGAGAAGTGCTGTACTCTTTCATCGGTCTATCCTCCCCTTGCAGATGACATCATTATAAAGGGCTTTGAACAAAAGTTCAATAGCGAAAAGAAAAAAAGTTCAACTTTTTTGAAAAAATGTGTTGCAAATCATCAAGGCGTATGGTATTCTAACGACAGGTTCAAGGAAATTGAACTTTTGAACAAGCTGAAAGGAGGATAAAAATGGCGTACGATTACAGCAAGCTCTTGGGTCGCATCACCGAAAAGTTTGGAACGCAGGCTCGCTTTTCCGGCGCGATGGGAATGTCTGAGCGCAGTCTTTCTCTGAAGCTCAACAGCAAAGTACCGTTTAAGCAGCCGGAGATTTCCAAGGCCTGTTCTCTGCTGGAGATTGGCGATTCCGACATTCCTGCTTATTTTTTTACCATTGAAGTTCAATAGCTTTGAACTAATGGGAGAGAGGAGGTTCCGATGCAGGTCGCAAGGTTTACGCCAACCGAGGAAAGCGAGCTGGTGAACGAAGTACATATCAACACGGCGGAGATTCCTGATTTTGTACGGGACAACCTCGCCGCAGCGACGCTGGATCTGATCCACGGAATACTTCGGCAGCCAGGTGGGCGCGAAGCGCTGGACGCAAAAACCGCAGCCAGACGCGCAGGCAGATCCGCAAAATGAAGGGAGTTGAAAGAATGGCATATTACCGGACTTGCCCGCTTTGCGGGAGCAATAATGACCCGGGCGAAGCCTGTGATTGCCGCGAAATGAAAAAAGAGGTCGCCCCGCTGCATCGGGAACGACCTCGGGCAAATGCTTACCCACAGTCAGTTTACCAACCGATCTGTGCGAAGTCAAGAGGTGAGGGGGTGCTACCGTGGCAGAAGAGTTGAGAGAGCTCCGGCTTTCCAAGCAGATACCGGCCAAGGATATGGTCGCGGTGGTACAAGCCATCTACCCAAAGTACGACAAGACCGTTCAAAGCAAGTGCGAGAACGGAGACGCCTACGGCGTGAGCCTGCGGCCAGACGCGATGGCGGCGCTCTACGCGCACTTCGCGCCGGAGCTGGCAGAGGGCCGCAAAGCGGTAAAAAAGGACGCGCACCGGCTGACCTGTCGTATCTCGGCAAGGATCGAAACCGCCGACTACGAGGCGTTGCAACGGCTGATAGAGGCTGAGGGCTACGCCACCACACAGGACTGGCTGACCGCCACCGTCCGCCGCTACATCGCAGAGGCAGGTGAAACCGAATGAACTACGATCTGCCAGACCACCCCGTTATCCAAAACATGGAGCGCACCGGCTACCCGGACGGCAAGGAGCCGACCTTCCCGATTTGCCCCGTCTGTGGTGAAGAGTGCGAGGAAATTTTCAGAGACAAAGATTTGAATATCGTCGGCTGCGATATCTGCATCAAGCAGTCCGACGCATGGGAGGAGCCGGAGTGCTTCCCCGGAAAGGAGCATTGATGAAAGGACTGGTTATCACTACCGAAAACAAGATGCAGGTCAGGGAGTTCGGCGAGCCTGCCTATGAGACCATCGGAAAGGCTGTCGGCGGATGGATCGAGGTCGTACACCCGAAGGGCCTGCCCGATCCGTTCTGCATGGTCGTCAACGAGGAAGGACTGCTGCACGGTCTGCCGCTCAATTTGTTCGGCTGCATTCTCTACGATACCGTGCGCCACGGAAATCCCATTGTCGGAAACATCGTGATTCTCAAAGAAGGCTTCACCACGCCTGGCGAGAGAGACTTTATCGGGCTGGACGAGGACGACGTCAAATTCCTCGGCGCAATGGCCGTCAGTCTGAGCGGCGGCGGCATCAAGTGGGAAAGCGAGGCGCGATAATGGCAAAGTTCTATTTTACCTACGGCACGGACGGTCAGCCGTTTTTCGGCGGCTGGACTGAGGTCGAAGCCCCGGACGCTCACGCGGCCTGTGCTGCATTCCGCGCCTATCACCCCGATAAGACCGAGGGCTTAGTGAATTGCTCCAGCATCTATGACGAGGAGAAGTTCAAGCTGACCGAAATGTACCGGGAAAGCAATTTCGGTTTCCGGTGCCACGAAATCATCACTCTGCGGCGCGAAGCCGCTACCAACTGAAAGGAGCTATCACCATGATTAGAAACCCGAATGACATCCAAGAGGGCGCGAAGAAAATCCGCATGCTGATCGCCGGTTATCCCGGCATCGGAAAATCCACTCTGGCGCTGTCCGCCCCCAATCCCCTGCACATCGACGTTGACTTCGGTATCGACCGCATCGAGCCGCGCTACCGCAAGCCGTACATTCAGCCCCAGAGCTACGACGAGATCCTCGGCGATCTCACCCCCATCAATCTTCAGGACTTCGACACGCTGGTTTTCGATACCGGCGGCAAGTTGATCTCGCTGATGTCCCTGTGGGCCATCAAGAAAGACCCGAAGTATGGCCAGCGCGACGGCAGCCTCTCCCTCAAAGGCTACGGCTTTGTCGGCAAGGAATTCGTCCGGCTGATGGACTACTGCTTCTATGAGCTGCAGAAGAACATCGTCATCGTGTTCCACGCCACGGAGGAAAAGGACGGCGACAACACCCGCCTCCGTATCAAGGTCGAGGGCCAGACGAAAAACAACGTCTGGGAGCCTATGGACCTGGGCGGCTTCGTGGAGATTTACGGCAATGACCGCACCATCGGCTTCTCCAACTGTGAGAGGTATTTCGCCAAGGGGACGCGCGGTATCTCCGGCATTCGCAAGATCCCCGCACTCGGCCCGACCAGCCCTAACGACTTCCTGACGAAGCTGTTCGCCGAGTACAACGCCAAGGCCACTGCCGAGGTCGAGCAGAACGCTGTTGATCAGGCGGCATACGAGGCCGCGATGGTTGAGGGCACGGCCATCATCGCCGGCATTGTCGATGCCGACACCGCCAACGCCGCCATGCCGAAATATCAGGCCATTAAGCACGCGCTGACCTCCAACAAGGAGCTGGGAGTTCTCTGGAACAAAAAGATCAAGGAATGCGGCCTGTTCTTCGACAAGGTTTTGAAGAAATACACGCCCGCGCCCGAGGAGGCAAAGGAGGCGGAGTAAATGGGACGCTACCTGATGACCCATTCCCTGTTGGCGTCCTGGCTCTACACCATGAAGGAAAACCCCTACGAGGACATGACGACAGAGCGCGATCCGATGGGCGAATTCATGCAGACGCTGCGCCGTGAGCCGACGCCGACCACGGAGGCCATGCAGAACGGCTTCAAGTTCGAGGACATGGTGACGGACATCATCAACGGCCGCGCCGATCCCAACGATCCGTGGTATGCCGCCGCAGAAAAGGTCGCCCGGCGCTGCGACGGTGGCGTCCTCCAGTACAAAGCCAAGAAGATTGTGGAGGTCGGCGGTATGAGCCTTCTTCTGTATGGCCGTCTGGACTGCTTGAAAGCCGGGGAGATCATCGACGTCAAATTCACCAAGAGCTACGACACCGGCAAGTTCTTTTCCAGCACACAGCACCCCACCTACTTCGAGTTAATCCCCGAAGCGCGGCAGTTTACCTACATCGCCAGCAACGGGCGCGATGTATGGCCGGAAACATACTTCCGTGAGGACGCTCCCAGCATCTTCCCTGTCATTTCCGACTTCTTCGACTGGCTCCGGGCGGTGGATCTGATGCAGGTATACCAGGAGAAGTGGGCGACGCTATGAACGGCAAGCTGAAAGACTGGTCGTTCTCCCGCACCGGGGAAAGCGTGCTGACCATCACGACCAGAGAGAGCTGCAAGAAGCTGTGGGACGCGCTCGGCGATCAGGAGATTACATTCTCCATCAAAAGGCGCGTCATCCCCCGAAGCCTCAACGCGAACAACTACGCATGGTCGCTGATTGAGAAGCTGGCCGTCGCGGTGAAGTCGGACAAGGACTCCGTTTACGAGGAAATGCTCCGACGCTACGGCACCGGCGAGACATACACCGACGAGGCCGGAAACGAGTGCAAGGTGCTGTTCTCCCTGCGGGAGGGCGTACCACCCGCGCTGGTGGCGCGGCACTACGCCGAAACCGGCGTCGGTTATGTCGAGGGGAAGAAGTTCATTCATTACCGGGCGATCAAAGGCACCAGCGAATATTCCACGAAAGAAATGAGCGTCTTTCTGGACGGCATCATTTCTGAGTGCCAGGAGGTCGGCATCGAAACCGACACCCCCGAGCAGATCGCCAGATACAAGGAGGCATGGCATCCGTGAGGAAAGTCTATTGCGACTACTGCGGTCGAGAGACCGAGTATGTCGACAGCAAGGTCATCTACGGCAAGAGCTACGGCAAAATCTATCTCTGCCGGAACTGCATGGCGTATGTCGGTGTGCATAAGGGGACGGATAAGCCCCTTGGCCGCCTCGCCAATGCGGAACTGCGGAACTGGAAAAAGGCTGCACACGCCGTATTTGACCCTCTGTGGAAGTATGGCCGCTTTCGCGGCCATCGCAACGCGGCCTATTGCCGCAAGGCCATCGAAATCATTGAGAAAGAAACGAAAGGAGACCGTTATGGAAGATACCAAAAAGACCCCCGCTGAGCTGGTCGCTGACCTGATGCTTGACCCCGGCTTTGTCCTCGTTCCGCAGGATCGCTACGAGGAGCTGATCCGCGCCGAAACGGAGCGTGATGTGCTGGAAGCGACCATCAAGGGAGAGAACAGCTACAATGTCGACAGAGTTCTCGCCGCCATTCAGAAGGCAAGAAAAGCGGCATGGCTGAAAGTGTCGGCGGCTGCCCTCAATGCCGAGGGAGCACCGGAGGCGGGAAACGATGCTGAATAAGATTGTTGTCATGGGCCGACTGACCCGTGACCCGGAACTGCGCCGTACACAGTCCGGCCTTTCTGTGACCAGCTTCTCCGTCGCCTGCGACCGCGATTTCAAAAGCCAGTCCGGGGAAAAGGAAACGGATTTCATCGACATCGTTGCCTGGCGAACTACCGCTGAATTCGTCTGCAAATATTTCAGCAAGGGACGCATGGCGGTCGTCGAGGGGCGGCTGCAGATCCGCGACTGGCAGGACAACAACGGCAACAAGCGCCGATCTGCCGAAATTGTAGCCGACAATGTTTACTTTGGGGATTCCAAACGCGACGGTGACGGCGGCGGTTATCCGCAAGGTAGTTATGCTCCGCAGGGAGGCTACCCCCAGCGAGGACCGAGCTACGGTGCGCCGGGCGGCTCCTCCTATGGCGCGGCCTCCGGAGGCTATCCTGCGTCGGATTACGGCGGTGACTTTGCGGAAGTCAGTGAGGACGACGGCGAGCTTCCGTTCTGATATGGTCGCCCGGGAAACCGGGCGACAGCCCACCGAAGGAGGTGAACACTATGGCGAGCTATCGGAATATCAGCATGGACTTTTGGACGGACAGCAAGGTCGTCGATGACTTTACGCCCGAGGATCGGTACATCTATCTCTACTGTATGACCAATCCGCACACCAATCTCTGCGGCTGTTACGAGGTCAGCATCAAGCAAATTGCCAACGAGACAGGGTACAACAACGATACCGTGGAACGCCTGCTGAAACGCCTGGATAGCGCGCACAATGTCATTCGGTACAGCGCGCAGACCAAGGAGCTGCTGATCCTTAACTGGTGTCGATACAACTGGTCGACGTCCGAAAAGCTCAACAAGCCGCTGCTGGGCGAGATTCGCAAGGTCAAGAACGATCGTTTCCGCGAGTACCTGGCTGCGCGCTACAATGAGCGTTCTACCGTAACGGCGCAGTATAACGCCGCCGAAGATGACCGCCCCGAGGTCCCCCGCCATAAGCACGGCGCGCATGGATGGGTGCGGCTCACCGAAGAGGAATACGCCCGGCTGATCGACGACCTCGGCGAAGAAGAGTTGACGCGCTGCATCGACTACATAGACGAGTCCGCTCAAATGCACGGCAACAAGAACAAGTGGCGCGACTGGAATCTTGTCATTCGGAAGTGTAGCCGTGAACGCTGGGGCATCCGTGGCGGCAACGGCAGCCGACCGAGCGCCAGCGGGAGTGCTATGGACGACCTGCAGCAGCTCCACCAGATGTACGCCAGCGAGGAAAGCCTATGACGCATAAGGAAATGAGCGAGATATTCGCCGTGATGCTCCTCGCCTATCCGAATGCAGAGGTTTTCAAGGGCGGCATCGCAAAGCTTGGCCCCACCATCAATCTGTGGGTGACCTGCTTGCCGGAGATCGACTTCTGGACGGGGCAGCAGGCTGTTGTAAAGTTGGTGCGCGAGTGTAAATTCCCGCCGACTATCGCAGAATTCAAGGAAAAAGCCGAAAAGGTGCAGGCCGAAGTGAGGGCGCGGATTGACCAGGCGTGGAATTACCTCAAGCTCGATATGGACTTTGGGAAAACACCAGAGGAGGCTGTGGCAAGATTGTCGGAGGGAACGGATATCAGGCGCGTCATTGAGGCTATGGGTGGCCCCTCTCGGTTGATTGCAACAGGAGAGCGCACCTTTGGCGACGGTACCGTAAAGACATACGAGTATTACAACTACGACGGTTTCAAGTCCGCATATGAAACGATCATCCGGCAGACAAGCGCGCTCAACAGCGGGCCGCGAAAAGCGGTCGGGCCTGGCATGAAGCAGATAGGAGGGAAAACATGAAACGAAGAAGAAAAAGGAGGGCTTCGCCGGCGCCGCTTATCTGCCTGCTCGCAGTTTTAGCCTGCATCGTAGCTCTCCGCATCAGTGTCAGCGAGGAAACCGCAGCGTCGGCACAAATGGCCGGCAAGTTAGAAAACCCAGCAACGACAGCACCTGTCCGGCTTTTAGAAGCAGAAATGACCGAGGCTGAGCAAGTTACCTGGGCCGAAGATCGCCCCGCCCGTGCAGCTCGGTATGTCAACATCGAAATGACTGACGAGGAGCTGGCAGAACTGGCTGCGGTCGTATTCCTCGAAGCCGGCAATCAGAGCGCCGAGGGGCAGCAGGCCGTTGTCGAAGTTGTTTTCAACCGCGTGCTGCACTCCGCTTTCCCGGGCACAGTACACGATGTGCTGCACCAAGGAGAGGGAGGCGATGTTCCGCAGTTCTCCACCATCTACGCGGTCAGCACCGCGACGCCGACGCAAGCGCAGTATGACGCCATCAACGGCGCTCTGTATGGAGATACGATCCTTGACGCCGACGTAGTTTTCTTCTCCCGCAATGGAGAGAACGACCGCGTATGGGGGCAGATCGGAGATCACATCTTCTGCCGCGAATACATCTGGAGGTAACGAGCATGACGCGAAAGAGATTTCGGCAAGCCTGTGGCATCATCGCCACGCTCGGCTTCCTCCTGGTCCTCGGAACTGCCGGTGCCAGCGATTGCGACCTTATCCCCATGAGCCAGATACTCCGGCAAGGTTGCATCGGGCTGGGAATGTTCGCCGGCGGGCTATGGCTGGGAGGGTATCTCTCATGACTGAGAAGAAAGACCCGAAGCGCCAGCTGCTCGGCAAGATTGCAAAAGCCCGCGGCAAGCAGTTTGAGAGCCGCATCGACGATTCCTTTGCCTACTACGCACAGAAAGGCTTTGCGATCATCGAAAAGACGCCGGAGCCGATGCACCCCACGAAAAATCTCGGCAATGGCAAGTTCATCGCCTACTACGAAAAGCAGGCACAGCCGGACTATAAAGGCACCATCAAGGGCGGCAGGACGGTCATGTTCGAGGCGAAATTCACCGCCGCCGACCGAATGGAGCAGAGCCGCGTCCTCCAGAGCCAGCAGGACTATATGGACAGGCATCAGGCGCTCGGCGCTCGCTGCTTTGTCATCGCCGGTTTCAGCTCCGGCATGGTCTATTGCGTCCCCTGGGACATCTGGAAGACCATGAAAGACCACTTCGGCCGCAAGTATGTGACGGAGGCCGACTTGGAGAAATATCAAGTGCAGACGGCGTGGAATGGCACGCTGCTTCTGCTCAACTGAACTGAAAGGAGTTACCACCATGAGCGAAATTTCCATGTATGAAGCCCAAAAGAAGAAGATGCAGGGCCTGTGCGATGAGCACGATCTCGTCTATCGCTTTGAAAAAGACAGATACCCCATCATCTTTACCATCAAGCCCGTACAGGGCATGGACGCGCAGATTTCCATGCTGGAGAACGTCGAGGAGGTCGGCTACCGCAGCCCCGACGCCTCCATGTCCTGGATCTTCGAGGACGGCGGTCTGGACACGAAGGTAACGGGCGGCACCTTTACCATCAGCAAGACGCTCCGCACCAAGATCGAGTCCATTCTGGTGAAGATGATTACCTACTGGCAGCAGTATTTCTTCCGCGATGTGCTGGAAAAGAACGCATTGCGCAGCGGCCTCATGCCGGTCATTGACGAGGACGAGGCTGGCGATACCGACGAGGAGCCGGAGGACGAAGGGGATATGCAGGGCGAGGATGGCCCCGAGGTTGACCTGGACGACCCCGACATTCAGCAGGCCATTACCATTGTTCGGGCAGAGAATAAAGCGACTGTGGGGCTGTTGCAACGCCGTATGAGCGTTGGCTACGCAAAGGCTGCGCGTCTGATTGACGCACTGGAGGAGCTGGGTGTCGTCGGTCCGTATAACGGCCCCGATGGCCGCGAGGTCCTCCCTACCGACGAGCCTGACGACACGGAAGGCGGTGAAGATTGATGCCGACCGTAAATGCCAATAAGCATACCGCGCACGACCTGCAGCTTGCCGGTCAGATGCGCCGCGAGGATTACAAGACAATCAAGCACATGGACAAGGCGACGCTTGCGGCCTACCTCAGCCGCGTGTGGAAACGCGGGTATGACGCCGGGTATCAAGCCGCCGTTAAGTCAGTCGCTCCGCAGCTGCGCGAAGCCGCAGAACTGAAAGCATATCGTCCGCTTCATAGAAGGGCTGAGTGGGAAGTATTCCCGCTGGGACATCTGGCAGGACTTCATCATCATGTCGGCCATCGCAATCGCCAACACGATGGGAGGCCCGCAGGCCAAGGCCAGGGAAGAAATGTACCGCAGCCGCGCAGAGAAGTATTCCGCTAAGGAGCTGGAAGTCTTTGCAGATATGTTGCTTGAGGTCGTAGCCGAATTGGAGCGCGATCCCGAGCAGGACTTCCTCGGTGAGCTTTTTATGGCGCTCGGCCTCGGAAACGAATGGAAAGGACAGTTCTTTACTCCGTACAGTGTCTGCAGGGCGATGTCCGCGATGACCTATGCGCCTGATATGACGGCGCGGATAGAAAAGCAGGGCTGGGTGTCCGTGAACGACCCCGCCTGCGGAGCCGGTGCGCTGCTGCTCGCATTCGCCAATGAGTGCCGGAGACAGCATATCAACTATCAGACCTCGGTGCTGTTCGTGGCGCAGGACATAGATTTCCTCGCCGGGTGTATGTGCTACATCCAACTGAGCTTGCTCGGCTGCCCTGGCTATGTTGTCATTGACGACTCTCTCCTGCGCCCGTCCGTCAGCTACGACGCCCGCGGTCTGCTGCCAAAGGACGGCCCGCAAGTCTGGTACACACCGATGTATTTCCGCGATGTCTGGCACTACCGCCGCATCGGGGCGCAAATGGATCTCCTGTTTAGGAACGCGGCAGAGCAGGTACCGGCAGAGCCGCCGGCGCCTGCCGCGCCGCCGGAACAATCTCAACCGCTGGCGGAAACGAAAACCGGCCAGCTCACTCTATTTTGATGGGAGGGAACGGAATGCGGCAGCCGCCGCCTCTCGGGAGCCGGACATGGAAGCCCGAGGAAGAAGATTATTTGATGGAAAAGTGGGGGCAGATTTCTGTTCCGGCCATCGCAAAGAAACTCAATCGTACCACAAACGCCGTCAAGGTCAGAGCTCAGCGTCTGGGTTTAGGCGCGGTATTGATGGCTGGCGAGTATGTCACTCTAAATCAACTCCTGCTGGCGGTGAACGGAGGAAGCAGCTCCTACGGCTACAAAATGAAAAGCTGGGTCGAAAATCGCGGCTTGCCCGTCCACACAAAAAAGGTCAACCGCTGCAGCTTTCGGGTGGTCTACATTGAAGAGTTCTGGGAGTGGGCCGAGCGATACCGCAGCTTCATCGACTTTTCCAAGATGGAGCCGTTGGCGCTCGGTGAGGAGCCGGACTGGGTAGCCGAGCAGCGCAAGAAAGACTTTGAAGCATACGCCATTCAGAGGAAAGACCCATGGGGAGAGGACGAGGACTCTCGGTTGAAGATGCTGCTCAGTAAGCACAGGTACTCATGGGCGGAAATTTCCGAGATGATGCATCGTTCTCACGGTGCGATCGCGCGCCGTTGCCGTGACCTCGGCATCAAGGATCGCCCCGTTTCGATGGAGCTGACCGGCAAGCGTGGCACATGGACCAGCGAGGATTTTGAAATACTGGCAGACGGCATCCGCCACGGCGACAGCTACGCTGCCATAGGCAAGGCGGTCGGCCGTTCCGAAAAGTGCGTCCGATCCGAGGTCTACAACGATTATCTGACCGAGAACGCCGACAAGGTGCGGGAAATGCTCGGTGATGGCGCGTGGGGGCACGGTGCGCCGGAAATGGACGTCCGTCATGGCTTCTATATCTCCCGCACCCGCCATCAGGTCAGGCGCGATCTATCCGCGCTGGCAACGGCCCTTCGCAAGCGCATGAACGATCTCGGCTATGATCCTTACTGGCAGCGGTTTATGTGCATGAATTGGGACGACATTAGCGGATGCTCCGCAGGGTGTACGGATTGCGACAGCTGCACAGCATTCCGGCGTATTCAGCCTCAGTATTGCGCACGGTGCGGCGGCACCTTCTACGAGCGCAAGGAAAACCGCTTCTGTGCGGCCTGCCGCACCGCGAGGAAGAAGCAGGCCCAGCGGCACTGGTGCCGCGTGAACGGCATGAGCCGAAAATAATAAACTGTCCCAGCCGAGGGGCAAAGCTCGGCGTAAGAAAGGAGCGTTTTATGGCAGAAATCAAGTACATTCCGGTCAGTAAACTGTGGGGGCATCCCGATAACCCCCGTAAGGACCTGGGCGATGTGACCGAGCTGGCCGAGAGCATTAAGGTCAACGGCGTACTCCAAAACCTCACCGTTGTTCCGCTGATCGGGGAAATCACAAAGAAGTGGGACGGAGAAAGCTACCGCGTCATCATCGGCCACCGCCGTCTTGCGGCCGCAAAGCTGGCCGGTCTGGAAGAGCTCCCCTGCGTCGTGGTCGAGATGTCGGAGCGGGAGCAGCTGAGTACGATGCTCACGGAGAATATGCAGCGGTCGGATCTGACCGTTTACGAGCAGGCGCAGGGCTTCCAGATGATGCTTGACATGGGCGATACCGTCGAGGACATCGCGGAAAAGTCCGGCTTTTCCGCTACCACCGTCCGGCGCCGTGTGAAGCTTCTGGAGCTGGATAAGGACAAATTCAAGAAGTCCGAGGAGCGCGGCGTCACCCTTTTCGAGTACATGGAGCTGGACAAGCTGAAAAGCCCGGAGCGCAAGAATGAAATGCTTGATTACATCGGCACCGAGAACTTCAAGTACAAGCTGAAACAGGCTATCGATGCCGAGGCCACAGCCGAGCGCAAGGCGAAATGGGTGGAGCTGTTGAGTGCTTTTGCTACGCAGGTGGAGAGCCGCACGGGATATAGGACGGTCAAAAGTGACTATGTCAGCAGCAAGATTGAGATGGAACGCCCCGATGACGCTGATACCGTTGAATACTTCTTCTGCATTGAAAAGTGGGGCTATATCGCGCTGATGGTCAAGGACGAGCCTACTGCTGCCACGCCAGAAGAGGAGGCGAAGAGGCGCGAGGAGCAGATGAAACAGGAGCGAAAGGACGCCGCAGAAAAGGCGCTGTCCGAAGCAACCGCCCGCGCCTATGAGCTTCGCGCCGACTTCGTGGCTACCGTTTCCGCAGCTGCCATCAAAAAGCGCCTTGCGGATGTCGTGGCGCTGTGGGCCTACGCCGAATACTGGGACGATACCAGTTGGCTCACCGAAGAGGAAATCGCGCAGGCTACCGGCGCCGAGGCCCTTGCCGAAGATAACGAGGACGGCGAGGGCGATGCTGCATTTACGCTCCAGGCCGTGACCGACGCGATCGGCAAGACACCTGAAAAGACGCTCCTGCGAATGATCTATGCGCGCCTGGGTGACGGAAAGTCCGAGGGCTATTTCCGCAGCTACTGGAACAGCTACACCATGAAGCATGAGGAAAACGAGAAGCTGGACCGCATCTATGCGCTGCTCATCAAGCTGGGCTACGAGATGTCCGACGATGAAAAGGCGCTCCAGGACGGAACACATGAGCTTTTCGGGGAGGCGACCG
>SFCP01000076.1 GCA_004558535.1 Bacteroidales bacterium
GCCGAAAAATGTATTATCTTTGCATTGGGCAAAGGAGGAAACCACGCGCTGCTGCGGGCTTTCTCCTTTTTTTCGGCCCTTTTCGAGGGTCGCAAGGGGCTTTTTCGAGGCCAACTGCCGGCTATGTAGGAAAAACTAAGTGCCTTGTAGTTTTGCGCAAGTCCTTTGTAATTTTTTCCAAGTGCTTTCCGCTGAAAACTACAAAGCCGCGAGATTGTTACCGTAGGTTAAAAACGTTAAAGTTCAGCCCGGTATACCTGTGGAAAACTACACCCCGAAAGGCCACCGCAGGGGGAGCGCGCACCGCACCGCCCGTCCCCCCTCGCGGCAGGCACGAAGAAGCACCGCCAACGCCGGAGCATCCGCCCCAACGGGTTGCCGGAAAATGAAAACCCGCCTTTGCAAAACCCGTCGCCGTCGACAGAAAACACCATCGCCGCCACCCCACGTCCGCAAAAACGCCGCAAAAAAGTAAGGAAAGGCTTTGCGCTTCAGAAGCCTCTGCGTAACTTTGCACAGAAAATCCGATAATATACGATATGTCAGCAACTAAGCCTATCAAGACCGCCCTGATTTCGGTCTTCCACAAAGACGGCCTGGAGGAAATCCTGGCCAAACTGCATGAGAATGGTGTGCAATTCCTCTCGACCGGCGGCACACAGTCCTTTATCGAGTCGCTGGGCTACCCCTGCACCAAGGTAGAGGACGTCACGACCTACCCCTCCATCCTGGGCGGCCGCGTCAAGACACTCCATCCCAAAGTGTTTGGCGGCATCTTGGGCCGTCGCGAACTGGAAAGCGACCGGGCACAAATGCAGCAGTATGAAATCCCGGCCATCGACCTGGTCATCGTGGACCTCTACCCCTTCGAGCAGACCGTGGCCTCGGGTGCTTCGGACGCCGACATCATCGAGAAAATCGACATAGGCGGCATCTCGCTCATCCGCGCCGGCGCCAAGAACTTCAACGACGTGGTCATCGTGCCCTCGAAAGCCGAATACCCCCTGCTGCTCGACCTCCTCACGAAGCATGGCGCACAGACCGAACTGGAGGAGCGCCGCGAACTGGCAACCCGCGCCTTTGGCGTGTCGAGCCACTACGACACAGCCATCCACGCTTGGTTTGCCGGCCAATAAGGCCACACCTTTCCGGCGAAGCCGACTTGACCGGCCTCGCCTACTCGGGGCGAAAAGCGCCGAACGGAATACGCATTCGCGGATTGGACACAATCCGCGAATGTCGGCCTACGGACACAACGCAGTACGGCCGCCGTACCACCTCCACCCTACACAAAATTTATCACAACGCATTGATATGGGCATCTTTTCAAACTTCTTTTCATTCACACAGGAATTGGCCATCGACCTCGGAACGGCCAATACCGTCATCATCAGCGGCGGCGAAATCGTAGTCAACGAGCCGTCGGTCGTAGCCCTGGACCGCCACACGGAAAAAATGATTGCCGTGGGCAGCGAGGCCAAACAAATGTACGAGAAAACCAACGACAAAATACGCGTCATCCGACCGCTGCGCGATGGCGTGATAGCAGACTTCAACGCCGCCGAACAAATGCTGCGCGGACTCATCAAAATGGTGCACCGCGGCAAGCGTCTGTTCTCGCCCTCGCTCCGCATGGTGGTGGGCGTACCGAGCGGCAGCACGGAAGTGGAACTGCGCGCCGTACGCGACTCGGCTGAACACGCCGGCGGACGCGACGTGTTCCTGCTCTTCGAACCGATGGCCGCCGCTATCGGCGTGGGCATCAACGTGACGGAGCCGCAGGGCAACATGATCGTCGACATAGGCGGCGGTACGACCGAAATCGCCGTCATCTCGCTGGGCGGCATCGTGTCCAACAACTCCATCAAAATGGCCGGCGACGACTTTACCGCCGACATTCAGGAGTACATGAGCCGCCAGCACAACGTGCGCGTGAGCGAACGCATGGCCGAGCGCATCAAAATCAACGTAGGCGCCGCCCTGACCGACCTGGGCGAAAACGCACCCGAGGACTACATCGTGAACGGCCCGAACAAAATCACCGCCATGCCGATGAAGGTGCCCGTGTGCTACCAGGAAATCGCGCACTGCTTGGAGAAGTCCATCGCACGCATCGAACAGGCCGTCATCAACGCCCTGGAAAATACGCCGCCCGAACTCTACGCCGACATCGTGAAGAACGGCATCTGGCTGACGGGTGGAGGTGCCCTGCTCCGCGGACTGGACAAGCGCCTGACGGACAAAATCAACATCCCCTTCCACGTGGCCGAAGACCCGCTGCTCTGTGTGGCACGCGGCACAGGCATCGCGCTGAAGAATGTGGACAAGTTCAACTTCCTGAAACGCTGATAGGGCCGAAGGGCCTTTTGAAATTAGGAATTAGAAATTAGGAATTTGCGTGCAAGGTGAGAGCAAGAAAGCTTGCTTTAATTGCCGAGCCGCAGCCGCAAATATTATAATTACGGCTGCGAAATGACCTCACTGGGGACATCCCTTGTACCCGCAAGGCATTTACAAGGACTTATCGTGCCGGTAAAAAAAATCCAAGTCCAACATAGGACCACGAACTGAGGGTGCACTTAGGAAAGATTGCGCCGGAAGGCATTCCTAATTACATATTACAGGCTGCGGTTCGGTAATTAGAGCAAGCTCTATTACTCTCACCTCGCTCTGTAATCCCTAATTCCTAATTCCTAATTATAAAAAAGACGATGTACAACTTCCTGGACTTCCTGCGCAGATACCATTATATCCTGCTCTTCCTGGTGCTCGAAGGTATCAGCTTCTGGTTGCTGTTTCGCTTCAACAACTACCAGGGCAGCGTGTGGCTCACATCGGCCAACCATGCAGCGGCCGAGGTGAACCGCCTGTACGACGATGCTACGGCCTACCTGCACCTGGGCACGGTCAACCGACAGCTGACCGACGAAAACCTGCGTCTGCAACTGGAAGCCGAGGCCCTGCGCAACGAAATCCACCGACTGCGCAACGACAGTGCTGCCGGAGACAGCTCCCTGCGGCTCAAACTCATCGACTACCGACTAATCCCGGCCACCGTCGTGTCGAACACCAACCGAGATGCCAACAACTACCTGGTCATCGACCGCGGTACAAAGGACGGCGTGACACCGGAGATGGGCGTGGTGGGTGGAAACGGCGTGGTGGGCATCGTCTACCTGACCGGACCGCACTACTCGCTCGTGATGCCCGTGAACAACCAAAAAAGCAGCATCAGCTGTCGCGTGCGCGGACAACACTACTTCGGTTACCTGCAATGGGACGGCTCAAGTCCGCGTAGCGCCTACGTGGACGACATCCCGCGCTACGCAAAAATCAAAGTGGGCGAAATGGTCGAGACGAGCGGCTACTCAGCCGTATTCCCGCCGGGCATCTATGTGGGAAAAATCACAGCCGTGCGCAACTCCAAGGACGGACAGTCCTATCGCTTAGACCTGAACCTGGGCACAGACTTCTCGACCCTGCGCGACGTGAACGTCATAGCCACTCCCTACAAAGCGGAAATCGACACCCTGCGCGCCCGGGCCGCTGCCGCCGACGCACAGAGCGGACAGCCCTAAGCCCGAACGACATCCGCACACGCAACAAACTGGCACACAAGCTACAACCACTACTTTCCATCCTACGAACGTGCTTCAAAACTACCTCGCCCTGACAGGCTGGCTCCTGCTTCTGGTTTTCCTGCAAGCCACCGTATTCAACCACATCCACCTGCTTGGCTACGCCACACCCCTGCCCTACGTTTACTTCATCGTGAAGCTGCCGAGCACCACTTCGCGCGTGGGCTATCTCCTGCCGGGCTTCCTGGTGGGTCTGTTGGTTGACATCCTGTCGAGCACGCCGGGCATGGCCGCCGCCTCGCTGTGTGCCGTGGGACTGGTCGCCCCGCCGCTGCTGACAGTGCTCCTGCCGGCCGACCGCGACGAGGGCGCCGTCATCCCCTCGACCCAAAGCATGGGACGCGGCAAGTTCATGCTCTATGCCCTGCTGCTCACCCTGCTGCACTGCACCCTCTTCTTCACCATCGAAGCCTTCTCCGTGCACCACGCCGCTACGCTCCTGCTGAAAACAGCCGGCAGCACGGCGCTCACATTCCTCGTTATCATGGCACTGGAGAGCATCCGCAAACACGCAACCGGCAGCCGCACGGCCAGAATTTAGCCACTACACCCCACTGCCGGTCCGCCACACTCACCCCCTAACCCCGGAAACAAAAATGTCGGGCAAATACAACTTCTCAAACCGGAAATACGTAATTGGCGCCGTGGCCATAATGGTCACGGTGCTCTATATGTTGCGCCTGTTTGCCCTGCAGCTGATGAGCGACGACTACAAGAAAAACGCCGACTCCAACGCCTTTCGCAAGGAAATCCAATATCCCTCGCGCGGCCTGATTATGGACCGACGCGGACGCCTGATGGTCTACAACGAGCCCTCCTACAACATCATGGTGGTGATGAACGAACAAATCGGCGTGGACACCGCAGACTTCTGTCGCACCATAGGCATCACGCGGGAGCAGTACGAACAAAAAATGCAGGAGATAAAGGCCAAACGCAACTACTCCCGCTACACCCCACAGCTCTTCATGGCACAAATCCCGGCCGAAGAGTTCTCCGTATTCCGCGAAAAACTCTTCCGCTTCAAGGGATTTTCGATCGAGAAACGCTCCACACGCCATTATGCCACAACACTGGCCGCACACATCCTGGGCGACGTGGGCGAAGTAAGCGAACACGACATCGAGGAGGACAGCTACTACCAAAGCGGAGACTATATCGGGAAACTGGGCGTGGAACGCTCGTACGAAAAGCAGCTGCGCGGCGAAAAAGGAATGAAAATCATGCTGCGCGACGTGCACGGACGCACACAGGGACACTACCAAAACGGAAAATACGACAAGGCACCCGTGCCCGGCAAGAACCTGACGCTGAGCATCGACATGGACCTGCAAGCCCTGGCCGAACGGCTGCTCGAAGGAAAGCTCGGCGCTATCGTGGCCATCGAACCCCGTACGGGCGAAATCCTCTGCATGGCCTCGTCGCCTACCTATAACCCCAACCTGCTCATCGGACGCGACCGCGGAAAAAGCCACAAGGCCCTGAAAGAGGACAAGAAAAGCCCGATGCTCAACCGCGCCGTAATGGGTACCTACCCCCCGGGCTCCACCTTCAAGATTACACAGGCACTCATCGGCCTGCAGGAAGGCATCATCACGCCGCAAACGCAATTTCCGTGCAGCCGGGGATTCAACTACAAGGGCCTGCACGTGGGTTGCCACGGCCACGGCTCGCCCATCTCGCTGGTGCCGGCCATCGCCACCTCGTGCAACTCCTACTTCTGCTGGAACCTCTACCGCATGTTCGGCAGCCGCGATAAATACGCCACCGTACAGGACGCCATGACCCGATGGAAAGACCACCTGGTCAGCATGGGCTATGGCTACAAGCTTGGCGTGGACCTGCCGGGCGAAGCACGCGGCATGATACCCAACGCTGAATTTTACGACAAGCACATCCAGGGCAGATGGAACGGACTGACCGTCATCTCTATCTCGATCGGACAGGGCGAAGTGACAGCCACGCCTCTGCAGATAGCCAATCTAGCCGCCACCGTGGCCAACCGCGGACACTACTACACCCCCCACGTGGTGCACGCCGTGCAGGGCGGACAGATAGACCCCGCCTACCGAAAAGTGCACCGCACCATGGTCGACAAGAAATGGTACGACTACGCCGTGGCCGGCATGCGGCAGGCAGTGACGGGCGGAACGTGTCGCGGAGCCAACCTGCCGGGCTACGAAGTGTGCGGAAAAACCGGCACCGCCCAAAACCGCGGACACGACCACTCGGCCTTCATGGGCTTTGCTCCGATGAACAACCCACGCATCGCAGTGGCAGTCTACGTGGAAAACGGTGGATTTGGCGCTACCTACGGCGTGCCCATCGGCGCACTGATTATGGAACAGTACTTGAACGACTCGCTGAGCGTGGCCTCGCAGGAAAAAGCCGAGGCACTGCAGAACCGACACATCAGCTACCCCTATTATGAATAATACTCCCGGCATAAATCCCATATTCCGCGTAGACTGGGTGGTCATCCTCATCTACATGGCCCTGCTGGCCTTCGGCTGGATAAGCATCTGCGGCGCCAGTCACGAAATCGGCGACACGGATTTCTTCAGCCTCAGCACACGCACGGGCAAACAGCTGATATGGATCGGCTGCGCCTTTGGATTGGGCACCTTCCTGCTCCTCATCGACGACCGCTACTTCGACACGGTGGCCAACGTGCTCTATTGGTTCATGATGGTGGTACTCCTCATCACCCCCTTCCTGGCCAAGGACATCAAAGGCTCACGCTCGTGGATCAGCCTCGGAGAAGTGAGCCTGCAACCGGCAGAATTTGCCAAGTGTGCGACAGCTCTGGCCGTGGCAAAGCTTGCCGGCACCTACGGATTCGACATGACCTCGCCCCGCCATCTGGCCCGTGCCGCCGGCATGATACTCCTGCCGATGGGACTCATTGTCCTGCAAAAGGAAACCGGCTCTGCACTGGTCTACTTCGCCTTCTTTCTGATGCTCTACCGCGAGGGGATGCCCGGCTGCTTCCTCTTTACCGGCGTGGCCGCCGTCACCTATTTCGTAGTAGGCATCCGCTATGCCGACCTGCCCCTGCCCTACACCGAAACGGGCGTGGGGGAATTTGTCGTGCTGCTCCTCATCTGGATTTTCACCATCGGCATGCTGCGGGTCTACCTGCCGCGCACCCGCCACGCCCTGCGGCTGTTTCTGTGGGGCTTCGTGCTGCAAGGCGGCGCCTGGTTGTTCTCGCGCTTCATCGCCCCGTTCGACATCGCCTGGGTGCAAGTGACCCTCTGCCTGCTCATCGTGGGCTACCTGATTTGGCACTTTGTCGACACACGCGTGGGGAAATACTTCTACATCGCCATGTTCGCCCTCGGCAGCATGGTCTTTCTCTACTCCTCGGACTACGCCCTCAACCGCGTGCTGCAACCGCATCAGCAAACACGCGTCAAGGTGCTCCTCGGTGTGGAGGAGGACGCCGCAGGAGCCGGCTATAACGTCAACCAAAGCAAAATCGCCATCGGCTCGGGCGGATTGGAGGGAAAGGGCTTCATGAACGGCACACAGACCAAGCTGAAATACGTGCCGGAACAGGACACAGACTTCATCTTCTGCACCGTGGGCGAAGAGGAGGGCTTCATAGGCTCGGCTGCCGTGCTCCTGCTCTTCCTAAGCCTGCTGCTGCGACTGATTTACCTGTCCGAACGACAGTCTACGGTCTTCGGCCGCGTCTATGGCTACTGCGTGCTGAGCATCATCTTCTTCCACGTACTGATCAATGTCGGCATGGTGATGGGCTTGATGCCCGTCATCGGCATCCCGCTACCATTCTTCAGCTACGGCGGCTCCTCCCTGTGGGGCTTCACCCTGCTTTTGTTCATCTTCCTGCGAATGGACGTGGGCAACACCATCCGCAGGGAAACACGATAAGCCGCACGCACCGCCCGGCACACACCTACCATTCATCGAAAAACAAATCTCATGAAGAATACTTCCCGCAAAGAAAACCTCACCCGTCTGGCCCTCGCCTTCCTCATCATCATACCGGCCATTACCGCCATCATATACCTGAAAAGCAACGCCGGCGAGGAACCTGACAACGCCACAAACAGCACCCGCACTGCCACCAAAAAGGGCCAAATAGCCGTGCCCGACACAACCATAGCTCCCGAAGAGCGCCCCATCGTCAGCGCAGGTGAAAAGATAGCCCGCCCCGACAGTGCCAAAGCAGAGCGCGACCTGCGCTCCGCCGCTGAAGCCGGCGCCGAGGACGGATACTGGGACGGATACTACGATGGCGCCGAGGGGGCAGGACAAAACGGCCGCTACGACGAAACCAGCGATTTCATTACAGCCACCGCCCGCGAAGCCTACGCCCGAAACTACCGCGAAGGCTACGAAAACGGCTACAAAGAAGCCGCGGGAGAATAATTCTTTCCAATTCTGCAAACATTGGAAAGAATTGGAAAGATAAAATCGCATGGACGGGCAGAAAAAGTAGGCCGGTATTGCCGAATTATGATGAAATGACTGCACATTCCGCGGGATTATCGTAAACTTGCTTGCAGCAACCCTTACTTGTTGCGATGCATTATCTATGGGAAACGAAAAAAGCTTGGGAGAAAAAGTTGGCGACATTCTCCAACGAATAGCAGATTGCAGAGTCAACCAGCAAGTGCAACATTACGAAATATTTTTGAAAAAGACTTCCGCTGGCGTTGAGAAATTGAGTTTTTGTCTTGGCCTTGCATTAATT
>SFCP01000077.1 GCA_004558535.1 Bacteroidales bacterium
CGCCATCAAAAACATCGACAAAGGAATCTTTCCGCAGGCCTTTTGTAAAATCATTCCCGACATCTTGGGCGGAGACCCCGAGTACTGCAACATCATGCATGCCGACGGAGCCGGCACCAAGTCGAGCCTGGCCTACATGTACTGGAAAGAAACGGGCGACCTCAGCGTGTGGAAAGGTATCGCGCAGGACGCACTCATCATGAACACCGACGACCTGCTCTGCGTCGGCGCAGTGGACAACATTCTGGTCAGCTCGACCATCGGACGCAACAAGATGCTCATCCCCGGCGAGGTCATCTCCGCCATCATCAACGGGACGGACGAACTGCTGGCCCAGATGCGCGACATGGGTATCGGTATCTACGCCACGGGCGGCGAGACGGCCGACGTGGGCGACCTGGTGCGCACCATCATCGTGGACAGCACCGTCACCTGTCGCATGAAGCGCAGCGACGTCATAGACAATGCACGCATACAGCCGGGCGATGTCATCGTGGGACTTTCCTCCAGCGGACAGGCAACCTACGAGACGACCTACAACGGCGGCATGGGCAGCAACGGACTGACCTCCGCACGCCACGACGTCTTTGCCAAATACCTCGCCGAGAAATATCCCGAAAGCTACGACAAGGCTGTGCCCGAGGAACTGGTCTACAGCGGCTCCTACCGGCTGACCGATGACGTCGAGGGCAGTCCCATCGATGCCGGACGGCTGGTGCTGTCGCCTACACGGACCTATGCGCCGGTCGTGAAGCGCCTGCTCGACGAACTGCGCCCCGAAATCCACGGTATGGTGCACTGCACGGGTGGCGCACAGACCAAGGTGCTCCACTTCGTGGGCGAGAACTGCCGCGTGGTCAAGGACAATATGTTCCCCGTGCCGCCCCTGTTTCGCGCCATCGCCCGCGAAAGCGGCACCGACTGGGCCGAAATGTACAAGGTGTTCAACATGGGACACCGACTGGAGGTCTACCTGGCACCCGAACAGGCACAGCGCGTCATCGACATCTCGCGCAGCTTCAACATCGACGCACAGGTGGTGGGCCACATCGAGGAGGGACCCCGCTCACTGACCATCCGTAGCGAATTTGGCGAGTTCCAATATTAAAGAAACACTTCCGCAAGCATGGCGAATACGATATTAGAAAAACTCAACGACCTGCAGGCCCGCTTTGCCGAGGTGGGCACCCTCATCACCGACCCCGCCGTGATAGCCGACCAGCAGCGCTACGTGCGACTGACCAAGGAATACAAGGACCTGGAGGACCTGATGACGGCGCGCCGGGAATACGAAAACCTGCTCGGCAACCTGGAGGAAAGCAAAAACATCCTGATGGGCGGCGAAGAGGATGCCGAGATGCGCGAGATGGCGCGCGAGGAAATCGCAGCCTGCGAAAAGCGCATCCCCGAGCTGGAGGAAGAAATCAAACTTATGCTGGTGCCCAAGGACCCCGAGGATGCCAAGAACGCCATTCTGGAAATCCGCGGCGGCACAGGCGGCGACGAGGCGGCTCTCTTTGCCGGCGACCTCTTTCGCATGTATGCCAAATACTGCGAGGCCAAGGGCTGGCGCATGGAGGTGAGCAGTGCCAGCGAAGGCGCCGTGGGCGGCTTCAAGGAAGTCGTCTGTTCCGTCACCGGCGCCGATGTCTATGGCACCCTCAAGTACGAGAGCGGCGTGCACCGCGTGCAGCGCGTACCCGCCACCGAAACCCAGGGCCGCGTGCATACCTCGGCAGCCACCGTGGCCGTATTGCCCGAAGCCGAGGCCTTTGACGTGGTCATCAACGAGGGCGAAATCAAATGGGACACCTTCCGCTCCAGCGGTGCCGGCGGCCAGAACGTCAACAAGGTGGAGAGCGGCGTGCGCCTGCGCTACAACTGGAAAAACCCCGTGACGGGCGTCGTCGAGGAAATCCTGATAGAATGTACCGAGACGCGCGACCAGCCCAAAAACAAGGAGCGGGCACTGGCGCGACTGCGCACGTTCATCTACGACAAGGAACACCAGAAGTACGTGGACGACATCGCTTCGCGCCGCAAGACGCTGGTGTCCACCGGCGACCGCTCGGCCAAAATCCGTACCTACAACTATCCGCAGGGACGCATCACCGACCACCGCATCAACTATACCATCTACAACCTGGCCGCCTTTATGGACGGCGACATACAGGATTGTATCGACCACCTCGTCGTGGCTGAAAATGCCGAGCGACTGAAGGAAAGCGAACTCTAACCCCGGCGTCCCTCCCCAAAACTTGCCCAAACATGAGTCTCAACACCCACAAAGAACTGAAGCTGTACTACTCCATCAGCGAGGTGGCACAAATCTTCGACGTGACCGAAACGCTGCTCCGCTTCTGGGAAAAAGAATTTCCGCAGATTTCCCCGAAAAAGACCGGGCGCAACGTGCGGCAGTACACCAAGGAGGACATCGAGCAAATCCGACTGGTGTACAACCTGGTCAAGGTGCGCGGCCTGAAAATCGCCGCCGCCCGCGACGTGCTCAAGAAAAACAAAGAGGGAATGGTGCAGACCGTCGAAGTGGTGGAGCGCCTGCGCGCACTGAAGGCCGAGTTGCAAAGCATCCGCCGCGAATTGGGCGAATGAGGCGGCCGCCGCGGCAAGGCAACCCGTTTGCCGACCCGGCAATCCCCGTGATAATTTCCCTTACTTCCCCCCTATGCCAAAAGAAAAGACTGCTTACGTTTGCGAAAGTTGCGGCTACGATTCCCCAAAGTGGATCGGGCGCTGTCCCTCGTGCGGCCAGTGGAATACGTTCAAGGAGGTGCGCCTCGGCCCTGCCTCCGGCACCCGACCGGCGGCTGCATCGTTGCCCGCCTCGGTGGGACGGCCGGCCGTACGTCCCGTGCGGTTGCACGAAATCGAGGCCCGCGAGGAGCAACGCCTTGATTTGGGCGATGCAGAGCTGAACCGCGTGCTCGGCGGTGGTCTGGTGCCCGGATCGCTGGTGCTTTTGGGCGGCGAACCCGGCATCGGCAAGTCCACACTCCTGTTGCAGACCCTGCTGCGGCAGGGCGGGCGCCGCGTGCTCTACGTCAGCGGCGAGGAAAGTGAGCGACAAATCAAACTGCGCGCCGACCGCCTGACCGCAACGGCTGCGGGCGGCAGAGACGCAGCACAGGACGTCTACCTGCTCTGCGAGACAAGGTTGGACGAAGTCTTCCGCCACATCGCCGAGGTGCAGCCCGAACTGCTCGTCGTCGACTCCGTGCAGACCATGAGCCTGGAGGGCGTAGAGTCCTCGCCCGGCACCATCTCGCAAGTGCGCGAATGTGCCGCCGCCCTGCTGAAATATGCCAAGGAAAGCAGTGTGCCCGTCATCCTGGTGGGACATATCACCAAGGAGGGCAGCCTGGCCGGCCCGAAGATACTGGAGCATATCGTCGATACTGTGCTGCAGTTTGAGGGCGACCGGCATTATTTCTACCGCCTGCTCCGCTGTATCAAGAACCGCTTCGGTTCCACCTCGGAAATCGGCATCTACGAAATGCGCGCCGAGGGCCTGCGCCCCGTGGCCAACCCCTCGGAACTGCTCCTGTCGCAGTCCGACGAAGAACTCAGCGGCGTGGCCATCGCTGCGACCATCGAGGGCATCCGCCCTTTCCTGATCGACACGCAGGCACTGGTCTCGACCGCCGCCTACGGCACACCGCAGCGCTCTGCCACGGGCTTTGACCTGCGCCGCCTGAACATGCTGCTGGCCGTGCTCGAGAAGAGGGTCGGCTTCAAGCTCGTGCAGAAAGACGTCTTCCTCAATATCGCCGGCGGCATACGGGTCACAGACCCCGCCATCGACCTTTCCGTCATCGCAGCCGTACTTTCGAGCAACGTCGACACACCCATCGGCCGCGATGTCTGCATGGCCGGCGAGGTGGGGCTGAGTGGCGAACTGCGCCCCGTCACCCGTATCGCCCAGCGCATTGCCGAGGCCCAGAAATTAGGATTTGCGCGCATGATCCTGCCCAAAGCAAACCTGAAGGGCCTTGACCCGAAGAAAATCCAAATGGAACTGGTGCCCGTGGGACGCGTGGAGCACGCCCTGCGTGAGCTCTTTGATTGAGCCTCCCGCCGATACCTGTCAGCGCGGCCTATACCTATTAATATTATAGGCGCGAACAAAACCGCAGGTCCGAGGCAGCTGCCATCCGGTTCCCCTCCTGTCTGTATTTCTACGCAAGTATTATTTCCCAAATCCCATGCTGAAGAATTTGACCCTGCGCGTGTTGCCGCAGGTAGCCTATGACGCAGAAAACCTGCGCCGCCATGTTGCCGATACCTTGGGGGTGCGGCCCGCCGACCTGCGTGACGTCCGCATCCGCCGGCGCAGCATCGATGCCCGCCAACGCACCGTCTTTGTCAACCTGACGATAGACGCCTACATCGGCGAGGCAGCTCCCGCGCTCGACTTCCCGCGCATCGCCTATCCCGACGTGGCAGCCGCGCCGCGCGCCATCGTGGTCGGTGCCGGCCCCGGCGGACTCTTTGCCGCCCTGCGCCTGATCGAGGAAGGCGTGTGCCCGATTGTCCTGGAGCGTGGTAAGGACGTGCGCGAACGTCGCAGGGACATCGCCCGCATCTCCCGTGAACACCTGGTAGACCCCGAGAGCAACTACTCCTTTGGCGAGGGTGGGGCAGGGGCCTATTCCGACGGCAAACTCTATACCCGCTCGAAAAAGCGCGGCAATGTGGAGAAGATTCTCCGCGTATTCTGCCAGCACGGCGCGTCGACAGACATCCTTTGCGACGCCCATCCGCACATCGGAACGGACCGCCTGCCGCGTATCATCGAGAATATGCGCCGCCAAATCCTGGCATGCGGCGGCGAGGTGCATTTCCAGACACGTGTGGAGGCCCTCCTGATGCAGGGAGACAGGGTCTGCGGCGTACGCTCCGCCGACGGCCGTGAATGGCAAGGCCCCGTCATCCTGGCCACCGGGCACTCCGCCCGCGATGTCTACCGCTACCTCCATGCTGCCGGCGTGGAAATCGAGGGCAAAGGCATCGCCGTGGGCGTCCGTCTGGAGCATCCGTCCGCCCTCATCGACTGCATACAATACCACAGCCGCAACGGTCGCGGCCGGTGGCTGCCTGCGGCCGAATACAGCTTTGTCACGCAGGTGCAGGGACGTGGTGTCTACAGCTTCTGCATGTGCCCGGGCGGCACGGTCGTACCTGCTGCCACCGCCCCGGGACAGGTGGTCGTCAACGGCATGAGTGCGAGTTCGCGGGGCGGCGCCTGGAGCAACAGCGGTATGGTTGTCGAGACGCGGCCCGAGGACCTGACCGGCGAACTGGCCGACTTCCTGCGCGAAGCCCTTTGCGATGACGACTATGCCCGCGCCTACGCCGATATACTGGCCGACAGGGACCACCCGCTGGCCATGATGGCATTCCAGGAAAGCCTGGAGCGCGCCACTTGGACGCAGGGCGGCCGCCGGCAGACCGCTCCCGCGCAGCGCATGGCCGATTTCGTCAATCGAAGGCTGAGTGCCGACCTGCCGCGCAGTTCTTATTCTCCCGGACTGATAGCTTCGCCGCTGCATTTCTGGTTGCCGCGTTTCATCGCCACCCGACTGGCCGAGGGCTTCAAGGTTTTCGGACGAAATAGCCACGGCTTCCTGACCAACGAAGCCCTGCTCATCGCCGCCGAGACCCGTACCTCTGCCCCTGTGCGCATCCTGCGCGAGAGCGACAGCCTGCAGCACGTACGCCTGCGGGACCTGTACCCCTGTGGCGAGGGCGCAGGCTATGCCGGCGGCATCGTGTCGGCCGCCATCGACGGCGAACGCTGCGCCGAAGCATTGGCCGCTGCTCTCCGCGGCTGAACGGGATGCGCTGTCCTCCTTGGAATTGTTTTTCCCCCCTAAATAAAATCGTATGACACCCTCCTTATTTTTACAGAAGTACTTCGCGGAAGAATCCGCCATAGAACGTATTGCCGACCGTGCCGCTGCTATTCACGCCGCTGTCAACCAAACGTACGGCCACGGCCTGCCCTATGCTTTCCACCTGCGGCTGACGGCCTCCTTTGTGACCCGATTTGCCTATCTGTTGCCTGACTTCACCGAAGACAAGTTGCAGACACTTTACGCTGCGGCCTATTTCCACGACTCGATTGAGGATGCACGCCTCACCTACAACGACCTGGTGCACGAGTTGCAGCAGTTGAACGATGCCGGCTGTGCCATCGATGTGCACGCGGCGACCGAAGCCGTCTACGCCCTGACCAACGAAAAAGGACGCACCCGTGCCGAGCGCGCCGACGAACGTTACTATGCCGGCATACGCAGCACGCCCTACGCCTCTTTCCTCAAGATGTGCGACCGCCTGGCCAACGTGCGCTACACCACACTCCATGCGCTGCCCAGCAGGATGCACGGTGTCTACCTGAAAGAGCTGCCGCATTTCCTCGAAGCCATCGGACCCGTGCCCGCCCCTATGGTAGAGACGCTGCGCGGCTACCTCAATGACACCTTGCACGACTGAAAAACCATACGCGCAGGCTTCGCAGAAAATTAATTCCTGCAAAAATATCCCTGTGTCTTATTTTTTTGTAGTTTTGCAAGGCGGAGCAACTGACCGCCGGCCTCGCAGTTTCATTTTCGGAGCAGCTGAGGCCTCCCGGACAGCATTTCGCTTGCATTGCCAATCCATTAACCTTCAAATACCTTACTATCAATGAAACCTACACTCTTTCTCCTTGCAGCAGGAATGGGAAGCCGTTACGGCGGCTTGAAGCAGTTGGACACGCTCGGCCCTCATGGCGAGACGATCATGGACTACTCTATCTATGACGCCATCAACGCCGGCTTCGGCAAGCTCGTCTTCGTCATCCGCAAGGACTTCGAGGAGGACTTCCGCCGCATCGTGCTCTCCAAGTACGAAGGCCACATCCCCTGCGAACTCGTCTTCCAGGCACTGGATGCCCTTCCCGAAGGATTTACCTGCCCCGAGGGACGCACGAAACCCTGGGGAACCAATCACGCCGTGATGATGGGCAAATCTGCCATCCACGAACCTTTCGCCGTGCTCAATTGCGATGACTTCTACGACCGCGATTCGTTCAAGGTGATGGGCAAATGGCTCAGCGAACTGCCCGAGGGAAGCACCGGCAAATATGCCATGGTCGGCTTCCGCGTAGGCAATACGCTCAGCGAAAGCGGTACGGTGAGCCGCGGCGTCTGCGAAAACGACGAAAACCATCACCTGACCAGCGTAGTAGAGCGTACGAAAATACAGCGCTTTGACGGCGTGGTGAAGTACCTCGATGAAAACGACGAATGGGTGGCTATTCCCGACACAACGCCCGTCTCGATGAACTTCTGGGGATTTACGCCCGACTACTTCGAGCATAGCGAGGAATACTTCAAGACTTTCCTGAGCGATCCCAAGAATATTGAAAACTTGAAGAGCGAATTTTTCATCCCCCTCATGGTGGATAAGTTGATCAAGGACGGTACGGCCACCTGTGAAGTCCTCGATACCACCTCCAAGTGGTTTGGCGTCACCTATCCCGAGGATCGTCCCGAGGTAGTCGCCAAATTCCAGAAATTGGGCGAAGAGGGTGTCTATCCCGAAAAGATGTTCTAAAAAATCTTTTGCTTCGTAAGGCGGAACGCAGGTGCCGGAAACAGCGCCTGTCCGCCCGATAAAAGAAATTACAGCGCAGGGCGACCCGCCACCGGGCCTGCCCTGCGTTTTTATGACAGAATGGCTGGCCCTGCGCCGGCAAGCATTTTCCATGGGAGGCAGGTCCTCGGTCTGTGCAGGGCGAACAGCCCGCTCCTTCATGCCTCCATAAATCCATTTGCAGCTTCGAAGCGTTTCGGCAATGCGCTTTGTACCGAAATATTCACCGTATCGAGACGCCCAAGACCATTATTTTTATTTATATTTTTCGAGTATCGGACAGCAGGTCGCGTGAGGGGTTGGTGTATAGTTTGCCGGGTAAACTATACACCGTTATAGTTGTGAATGTCAGCGAAGTAGGCGGCCGGGTGTATAGTTTGCATAATTTTTCCCGGTAAATAAATACGTATATAGCGCACGTGTGTGCGAGGAAAATGACTTCACAAAAATGCCCTTCTGCGTTTCAGTAGTGCCGCCGCCGGACATTCCTCACCTTCTGCTGCAAGGTCGTACGGGCGTCGGATGGAGGCCTTTCTTTTGGCGGGAAATGGAATCTTTGTCGTTGATTTGATCTTTGTCGTTGATTTGTGAAAAAAATAAGGCATTTTCTGAACACTAATTCGTATATTAGCGGCGCGAAGTCGTATGTGGCCGTACCTCCGAATTATTCACTTCAAAATATCCAAAGACTATGCAGTATTATTTTCTGAACGAAAACAACCAAAGGGTGGGCCCGGTAGATGTATCCTCGTTCACCGTCTATGGTGTGAGGCCCGAAACCTACGTGTGGCGCGAAGGTCTGTCGTCGTGGGAGCGCGCCGGCTCCTTGCCCGAAC